>RECE01000307.1 GCA_007694165.1 Bacteroidota bacterium | reverse complement strand
CGCGACCCCGACCTTGGCAAGGTCGTGCTCTACCAACTGAGCTATTTCCGCGTTTTTTTTGTTGTTTGCGGTTGCAAATATACAACTGTTTTTCGAATTGCAAAAATTATTTTCCCTTCATTTCAAAAAAATATCTTTCCCCCGATAAATCAGTGCTTTCGGGTTTTCGATCATTCATATTGTCAGTTAGTTAGGGCCTGCTGAAAAACACTCAACTAAATGTCAACCTATTAATTAGCTTGCAATTTAAGACTTTTAATGCAATGATTTAAAATCGTTCTTCGTAAAAACTTTGCATTCCCAAATCGTTAGTTTTTATTACATCATCTGCTTCGTTGTCTTCAGCTCGCAGTATGCCTATACAGCTTCGCTTTGTCGCCTTGCATCTGATGCACTAAAAACTTTTTCAGCAAGCCCTGGTTAACATAAACTTAAAGATTTCATGACATGAACTTAATAATTTGGTAACAATCGAAAACTACATTTGTACATCCGTTTGTGGGGAATCCAGATTGCACACAAACAATAGTTAATAAGCTTATAAAGATAGCAAACAAAAAATACGAACCCAACCCAAAAAATAGAATCATGAAAAAACTGACCCTTTCTGTAGCTGCAATGTTGATGGCATTTACCTTCACGTTTGCCATGGGACCCAAAGAAATTGCAAAAGACATTCAGACTGTAAGCTTAAGCGGACAGGTAATGGATATGTTGACCGGTGAAGCACTGGCCGGCGTTAAAATTATGGTAGAAGAAACCAACGAGATTTCCTACACTGATTTTGATGGTAAATTTACCTTCGAAGGTCTTCTTCCTGGTGGTTATAAAATTTCCACCAACCTGATTTCCTACAAAAGCTCGGATCTGAAAATTGATACTGAAAAAACCCAAAAGGTTGAGGTGAAACTGGAACAGTTGAGCCGCAGATAAATTCCCCTTTTGATTGATTATTAGCATTGAAAAAGCCCTGGCAGATTTGTCAGGGCTTTTTTATGGTTTCTTGCAACATGCTGAACTGAATTGCTAATCGAATTCTTTTTCGCTGACCAGTTTCCCTGATTCATCAAACATCTTCCATGTTCCTGCACGCCGGCCCTTTTCGTAGGTCATATCGTACAGAAGAATCCCGTTTTCATTCCAGACATACCACTTGCCATCTTTTTCTCCATCCGTATAGTTGGCTTCAGCTACTTTCAGCCCCTGTTGATTCCAGGTAATCCATTGGCCATGCATCAGCCCTTCTTTGTAGCTCCTGATTTCATTTTGAACCCCATTGGGAAAGTAAATGGTAACCCTCCCATCTATTTTTCCCCTGGATATACCGGTGATGATTTTGGTTTGGCCGTTGGGGTAGTTTTCTTTTATCTCACCCGTAAACAATTTGCCATCCTGGGTATAGTACAATCCATCTTCTCTGGTGGTAATTTCCTGCGCTGTAACTATTGAAACAGTAAACAGGGCCAGGCAAAAACTGAATATTATTGATTTTTTCATAGTGTTGAGACTTTTTAAAAGGTTTATTTCCGGTGGTTTGCCCCTTGGTTATGCTGTAAAAGTAATAAAAAAAACAAATCTGAAGTTTGCAAATTTTACTCTCTAAGGCAATAGGTAATCCTGACAATGGTATGCTTATCATTTGGAATACAGATAGTTGTTTTATATCCCATTTGGTTTTTGTTGATTGATGCATCAGGGTTTTACATCATACCTCCACTCTTTTTTTATGGTGTCATATTTCAGCCTGTCGTCAGGCCATTCAATAATAAGGCGGTTGTTGAAGTATTCTTCAAATTCGTCATTGATAAAAGCGGTGAATAAATTGTCTGCAATTTTTTTCAGGTACTCTTCTTCCAGTACCTGGGTCACAAATACCTCTTCGTAAGAAAGGAGGTTCATTTGTTCATCCATTCTGTATCTCCCTCCAACGGCTCTGCGATTGCCCAGCGGATGGCGGGCAGGTCTGATGATGTAAAAATAATGGATGTCATTTTCGTCAACAAAATACCTGTAAAAGCTGTACTCCTTTGCCTGTTCAGTATAAAAAGATCGGTACTGGGGATCCAGACGTGTCTGCCAGTCAGTGCGCCGGGGCTTCACACCCATGTAAGTAACAATCTTAGTCATCAGGGTATCTTGTTTTTCTTTTGCCACATAGCGGTCAATGTGGTAAATCTCTTTTGGCCAGAAAACTGTGAGCAAAAACGCCAGGGCGGCAAGACTAAATACAATGATGAAAACACCTGACTTTTTTCTTTTATTTTGATGCATGGCTTTAAGGGGATTGAAGTGAATATGCAAAATCAGTGGAGCCTGAAAGCTCCACTGATTTTAAGTGTTAAATTAGCTATGGTAGTGCAAGGTTTAGAAATAAACCTGAATACCAGGTAACCATTCTGCCCAGCCTTCGGTCCAGTCTACAGTACCAAAAGCTCCAGAGAAAGGAACTTGTTCAAACTGATCTGCTTCCGGAACATTATCCCAGCGGGCCGCATCAAGCAGCATGGATCCTGCCAATGGCAGAACACCAGGTCTTTCAATGACATCAAATATAGTAGGATCGATACCTGCATCCTGCCATTTGGCCAGTCTTTTGTTGCCATAGGCAGGGGTGTTGAACCATTCTACCACATTGAAAACATCACTTGGATCTTGCTTGAGGGATATGCCACGGGGAGCATTGGGGTGGTTTCCGCGGGGTTGGCCGTCGGCATCCAGGAAGGGTAGTCCGTCTACAGTACCTTCAACTTCTGCATTAAACGCAGAACCAAAACCGTTTCCGCCCCAGCCTTCTACTCCTGCAAGGATAACGTTTCTTAATCTCAATTCGTCAGAAATAGCGTGTGCACTCGAGTTTCCTCTTGCATCGTCGATGTAAATGCCATCAGGATAACCGGTAAGGAACGAGTTGTAGATACGCAACATGCTGTTTCTTCTTAGCTGTGCAGCATGCTGGAAGTTAGTGTTGATGGCGGTTTCGCGGGTTTTCTTGGGCCCGATTACGGTGATGTTGGCAAAACGTCCGGCAGTGAAAGGCTCAGAATCGGTTCCCTGACCATTGTTGTCAACCTCAAAACCATTCGATCCCGACTGGTCAGCTAAGTTTGAACCTCTGATAGAAAGACCAAACTGCACAAAACCCTGGTAACCAAAGTCTACATCAAAATCGTCATCCAGGTTGTGGTATGCAATCAGATATTTTCCATCCACTGAGCCACCGAACCATTCAAAAGCATCATCCAGACCATAAGAGGCCATTACATACTCAATTACGGTGCCTTTTCCTACACTCCCCATGGTAAGTGTATTTACCTCTTCGTTGGGGTTGATTGGAATACCGGCGTATTCAATCCTTACATACCTTACAACACCTGATGATTCGTTTACATCATCCAGTTCAACAGTGCCACCATGATAGCCACCATAGCCACCCTCAAGTTCGATGTTGGGACCCTGGTTGTTTTTTACACGTCCACACATTACCAGTCCACCCCAGTCGCCTGGTAGTCTCTGGCCAATGGGTGCTTCTGAGGTCATTACGATGGGCTGCTCTTTTGTGCCTTCGGCAAATATTTTACTGCCTCGTTGTACAATGAGCGTACCTTTGGATTCTTTGTCTCCAATAATAAGAGTACCGGGTTCAATGGTCAGGGTTCCGAACTCCTGTACAAATGTGCCACCACTCTGTAGCTCATCTTTTCCTACTCTTACAAATCCATTGATACGATAAATGGTATCGCTGTACCAGGTATGGTCTCCAAGAAGGTTGCCTGCAGGTATTTCTTTTATGGGTTTGGCGGTTACTCTGATTTCAAAAACTGCCAGATCTGAAGCCCTGTCCTCTGCGTCAACTGCCGAGAAGGTGAGGTTAATGGTTGAACCAATTTCGCCATCTACAATATATGAATATTCCCATTCCAGTGTTTTGGGATTGCCGGAAACCTCTTCTGTGTGGTAAGGACTACCATTCCTGAGCACGTTAACTTTTGTAAGTCCTTCGGGAGCTGTGATGGTAAGAATAGTACCTGTCTCATTTCCCGGTGACTGGAATGCCTGTTCTGTACTTAGTGAAATGCTGGGTCTGGCACCCAGTTCATTGTCGTCATCTTTATCGCAAGATTGCAGAAAAATGCCGAAACTGACTACCATCATGCTCATGAGCATTGTGGTGGTTCTTTTGTTGAGATTTGTTCTTAGAAAATTCATCTGTGTAATTTTTAAATAATTTGTTGTTTTTTTATTTAATTCTGTTTTTAATGGAAAAGCATTTGGTGATTTTTTACGACCCAAAAGTAGTGGTGCAATGTAAAGTTTAAGTTAATCCCATTTGATTTAATTGTTAATTATGAGAGGTTGTAACTGCCTGTATGACAGGCATTAAAAACTTAACACTCCCTTTACAAAAACATAACAATCCCTTAACATTGCATTGGGTTGTCAGGGGCTAATTTTGCAGTAGATTGAATACAACAAGTTGTTCTTTAAAATCCTACATGCAGATTGTTTTACCCTTTTGAAAATTACCATATCAAAATTTTAACCTGTTTAATAATCAGTCCGTTTATAATGAAAACCACCACAAAACTGCTTAGTACCTTTATCTGGGTTCTGTTTTTTCAAATTCAAGTATTTTCCCAGGGCGGAGTTATAGAAGGTATCATCGTAGATGCCCAAACCCGTGAAACCATGGTAGGTGCTACCATTCTTATCGAAGGTACTTCTACAGGAACCACTGCCAACCTCAATGGCGAGTTCCGCTTAACCAATATTCCGGCGGGTACGGTAAATCTCAGGGCTTCCTTTATATCTTACGAACCGGTTGTGATTGAAAATATCAGAATAGAAAGAGGTCAAACCATTACACTTTCTATTGAGCTTGAACAGGTAAGCCAAACCCTGGAAGGAGTTACTGTGACCGCGCGAAGAACTACCTATACCGAAACTTCTCTCATACAATCTATTCGCAACAGCCAGGTAGTTACCAGTGGTATTTCGGCTCAGCAAATTACCCGTTCGCAAGACAGTGATGCCGCGCAGGTGGTAAGAAGAATCCCGGGGATTACCATTGTCGAAGACCGTTTTATTATCGTTCGCGGGCTCAGTGAAAGATACAATGTTACCATGCTTCACAATACACTGGCGCCCAGCATGGAGGCTGATGTAAGGTCATTTTCCTTTGATATGATTCCTGCCTCTCAAATTGACCACTTACTGGTTTTTAAAAGCCCTTCGCCCGATCTTCCGGGAGATTTTGCGGGAGGTGTGGTAAAAGTCATTACCAAATCCATTCCTGACAGATCCGGCTTTGAGGTGTCTTATACCTCGCAATATGATGACGGAACCAGCTTCAAACCCTTCTTCCGAACTGAGCGGGATGCCTTGGCATGGACGGGCTTTGGTTCAGGGAAATTCGGGTTGCCCGATGATTTTCCTGATGACCTGAGAACCATTACCAACAATGAGGCAGCATTGCAGGAGGCCGGCCGTTCTATGAATAACAACTGGATTCCAAAAGAAACCAATGCTTACCTGAATCATAGCGGTTCATTAAGTGGTAACCTTTTGTTTAACCTGAGAAATGTAAAAATCGGAACCATTACCACACTTACCTACAACAACTCCAGTTCTATCAATACCATTTCCCGGGCTGACTTTAACGCATACAATATGGCCGAGAATGTAAGTTTACCTCTTTACAACTTTGATGACTCACGCTATCAGAACAGTATTAAACTTGGGGTATTGAATAACTGGGGGGTAGAAGTGGGTCGAAATCATTCTTTCGAGATCATCAATCTTTATAATAATATCAGTTCCTATAATTATGTCAATCGCCTGGGTGATCATATTGATTTTGGTTACAATATGAACAATCATGCTTTTCAGCAGGTTTTCAGAGGACTGTATTCCGGACAGGTAAGTGGCAAACATAAATTTTTTAATGAAAATACCACGATTGACTGGACAGGAGGATATACTTATTCTTTCAGAGATTTGCCTGATTACCGACAGTATAGAACCGAAAGAGGTATCAACTTCATTGAAGGCCTGGATGATTTTCAGATTTACGTACCCACGGGAGGTGCTCAACCCTACTTTATGGGAAGGTTCTTCTCCCACATGGAAGAATCAGGCAATTCGGTTTCGGCTGATATTACACAAAAGCTCAACCTGGGTGCATTTGTTCCGGGATTTGAACCGGTGATCAAAGCCGGTGTGCTATACAATACCATGGAAAGGGATTTTCGTGCCCGAAATATTGGATATACCCAGTCTCCTGAATTTGATCAAGGGCTCAGAGGTGTAAGAATTGACTCTTTGTTTCTACCCGAAAACATTAATTCAAGGGGGGGGATAAAAATTGATGAACAATCCAACCCCAATGACTCTTATGATGCATCCAATAAACTATTGGCTTATTATGGGATGATCAACCTTCCTTTAGGAGACAGATTTTCTATAGTGGGAGGGGTAAGGATAGAGAACAATCACAGAATCCTCAACAGTGCTATATCCAGTGGGCCGGTAAATGTTGATAATGACGAAACCCATGTCCTTCCTTCAGTAAATTTCACATGGAATCTCACCGAGAAATTTCTCGTTCGGGGGGGATACGGCAAAACCCTGAACAGACCCGAGCTCAGAGAGCAGGCTCCTTTTGGTTTTTTTGATTTCGACAACAACTGGGTGGTGAGTGGCAATCAGTTCCTGAAGACTTCAGAGATTGATAATTTTGATTTGAGACTGGAATACTATCCTTCCATGTCGGAGGTGTTTTCGATTTCAGGATTTTACAAAAAAATGGACAACGCTATTGAACGTATTGTTCTTATTGGCGCAGGGTCTGGAGGTTCCAAAACTTTTTCTTTCGGAAATGCTGATAACGCCTACATCTGGGGTTCAGAAGCTGAAATTAAAAAAAGCCTCTCCGGGCTTACCTCCTCTGGTTTTGTAAATGATCTCTCTGTCTTTTTTAATGGTACTTTTCTTTACAGCGAAGTGGAAATTGGTTCCGGCAGTCGTTCGGAAGGAAGAGATACCGACCCCCGTCCTTTGCAGGGACAATCGCCTTATATTGTAAATGCAGGATTGTTTTATAATAATATTGATGCCAACCTGGAAGTGAATGTGCTTTACAATATTATAGGAAAAAGACTTTTTACAGGAGGGTTCACCGAACTCAACAGACCTGAAGTGTTGTCTTATCCAGACGTGTATGAAATGCCCAGAAATTATATAGATGTAACGGTATCCAAAAGACTTACCCAGAAACTCAACCTGAGACTAAAAGTGGAGGATATCCTTAATCAATATGTGGTTTACCTTCAAGATGCCAATCAAGACGGAGTTTATGACAGAGAAAACGACCAGTTGCTCAGAAAATACAAACCAGGTGTTTCTGTCAAGGTTAGTCTGGGGTATAAGTTTTGATACAGCTGAGCTTTGATTCAGTTTTAAATACTACCACAAAAAAAAACCGGTCAAGGAGCCGGTTTTTTTGTGGGGGTTGAAATATGCCTAATCATCCAGATCAAACTCTTCTATCTCATCATCTTCGGTGCGGTTTGCATCTTCGTCGACATCGTAATCGTCGCTTTCATGTTCCGAATCAGAATCATGTATTTCTTGTTTGAAAATATCGGAGTTTATATTGCGTATCTTCTTAACTTCTTTTTCCGCCTCGGATTTTTTGCCCATCTCTATAAGTACTTCTGTCTTTAGTAGCAGCGCCATCATAGATTTGGGGTTGAATTTAAGGGCAATATTGGCAAACTCAAAGGCTGCTTTCTGTTCTTTGTTGAAATAGGCTGCCAGCGCCTTACCTACCCATGCCTCGTAGCACTTGTTGTCGATGTCAATACATTTCTCAAAGCATTGGGCTGCTCTTTTATAGTCTCTGGAAGCCAGAAACGTGCCTCCCAAATCGTAATATAAATCATGCCTGTCACCGGCCAGTTCAATGGCTTTTTCCAGATCGTTAACAGCTTCTTCATAATTTTCATCTCCACCATGGCACAAAGCTCTTGTATGGTAGATCTTAAAATCATTGGGATCCGATTCCTGTAAAGTGTCCAGCAATTCAATGGCCCGGCTGAATTTTTTTCTGCGCAGCAGGCAGGCTGCATGACCATACAATGCTTCACTGTAGCTGCTGTCGTTTTCCGAAACGGATGAAAATATCCCTTCAGCACCCTCAAAGTCTCGTTTTTCAAACTTCTTCCAGGCTTGTTCTATGGGTTTATTAGGTTCTGTACTAGCGGTTTTAGTCATAGGGCAAATTCAAACGGGTTGTTTTTTAACTGTGCGGCTAAATTATAAAAACACAGCATTAAAAAAAACTTTTTTTCAGTTTTAAATATCGGCTTTTCTTACTTTTACACACAAAAGAACGAATATGTGCGGAATACTGGGATTTGTAAACCCTGAAAATATTGCTGAAATTAATATTGCTTCTCTCCTTGAAAGGCTCTCGCATCGTGGTCCCGATGCCCGTGGCAGCTTCCGGGATCAGCATGCGTTGCTGGGGCATCTGAGGCTTAGCATTATTGATTTAAGTGAAGATGCCAATCAGCCTATGCATTCCCATTGTGGAAGGTTTGTGATGGTATATAACGGAGAAATTTACAATTACAGGGAAATACAACAACAAATTGTTCAAATAAATACCGCTTTTGTTCCCCGCACCCATTCCGACAGTGAAATTATCCTTGAGGCTTTTGCCTTGTGGGGAGCCGATTTTGTAAACCGTCTCAACGGCATGTTTGCCATTGCCATTTGGGATAAAACCGATAAAAAGCTTTTTCTCTTTCGCGACCGCCTGGGGGTAAAACCCCTTTATTATTTCATAAAAAACGGACGGTTTGCCTTTGCCTCTGAGTTAAAAGTGCTTTCTCATGAGCCGGCACTGAAAAAACATCTTACCCGGGATAATACCGCCATCAACCAGTTCTTGCACCTGGGTTATATTCCGGCTCCCCAAAGTATTTATACCGAAATTAAAAAACTTCCTGCCGGGCACCGGGCCATTCTCCAAAACGGACAACTGACCATGAATCCTTACTGGCGTGCTGAAGAAAAAATCACTACTCCCATTATCCAGGCCGACCCTCATGAGGCTCTCCATGAACTGAAGACGCTGGTGGAATCGTCTGTAAAGTACCGGCTGATAGCAGATGTGCCCTATGGAACGTTCCTGAGCGGGGGAGTTGATTCCAGCCTGGTTACCGCTGTGGCACAAAGCCTGCACGATTCACCCATCAATACCTTCAGCATCGGCTTCTGGGATAAGGACTATGATGAATCGGGTTATGCCGCGAAAATTGCCCGGCACCTGGGAACCAACCACCAATCCATGATTGCTACGGAGAAAGATGCCCTGGAATGGATGCCCCGACTTACAGAAATTTATGATGAGCCTTATGCTGATTCATCGGCCATCCCCACTTTGCTGGTTTCGCAAATGGCACGTCGCCATGTTACAGTTACCCTTTCGGGGGATGGGGGAGATGAGCTTTTTATGGGATATGGTGCTTATGCATGGGCCCAAAGATTGTCCAATCCATGGGTGAGGATGCTAAAGAAACCCGCTTCTCTGCTTCTTCCCTTAGGTCCCATGAAATACCGCCGTGCTGCATCGCTTTTTCATGATGTGCCGGATGCCATTCTCAAAAGCCATATTTTTTCGCAGGAGCAATACCTGTTTTCCAGGAAAGATACCCGGGATTTTCTGCTGCCAGAATTTAACCGGGACTACCGGCTGGAGGAGAATTTCGATGGCCACCTGGCTCAATTGACACCCGCTCAGCAGCAGGCCCTGTTCGATCTCAAATACTACCTTCCCGATGACTTACTGGTGAAAGTAGACCGTGCAAGCATGCATTTCGCATTGGAAACCAGGGTGCCTTTGCTGGATTACCGCATTGTGGAATGGGCTCTCAATCTCCACCCCGACTTAAAAATCCGCCATGGACAAAGCAAATGGCTTTTGAAAAAATTGCTGCACCAGTATGTGCCGGCAGCATTGTTCGACCGACCTAAACGGGGCTTTGCCATTCCTTTGCAAAAATGGCTCAAAACCGATTTGCGTGATTTTGCCATGGATTACCTCAATGAACAGGCTGTTCGGAAAGCAGGAGTGCTGAATCCCAAAGCAGTAAACTCCCTGATGAAAGCTTTTTACCAAAAAGACCACAACTATCTCTACAACAAAGTGTGGCAATTGCTTGTGCTGCAGAAATGGTTGCAGGAAAATGATAGTTAATGGTTATATAACTATCTCTTAATACAGGGTTAACAGCACCAGTGAGCGATAGCATTATCTTTGTAGTGTAGATAGAAAAGTGAGGTTATTGTCGTGACCCCATCATATTCTTTCTTCATGTTGTGTTGTTTATTGGTTTTAGTTAAAAAAGTCGGAGCTGTCGTTTCCGGCTTTTTTTCTTTCCATCTGATTATTTAAATAAGCTGTTTTTTATGAAAGTAGCTAAAAATGATATTACCATTAAGCCCCGCATGGATGATAATAAGAAATCCTATCGGGAGCGTTCATCTTTTGGTATCTGGCTCGTGGGTGCCACTATGGGATACGGTCATCTGAGGGCTGTTTATCCCCTGATACATCTGTCCTTTGACGAGGTTATCAGTGTAGGGGAAGATAAAGATACTTCTCTGTCTGAACGCCGGCTGTGGAGGCGCATTTTGTACATGTATGAGATGTTGTCGAGGGCCCAAGGGATTCCATGGATAGGAAAATATGTTTTCGGGATTCTTGACTTTTTCCTGCAGATTCCTTCATTTTACCCGCAACGCGATTTGTCGCACAGCACTTTTCAGGTAAGGTTACTGGCTTCAGGCATTCGTAAAGGGCTATGTAGTGGAATGATTGACAAAATCAAAGAAAAAGATATCCCCCTGGTGTCAGCGTTTTATGCCCCTGCCATTGCTGCTGATATGCACGGATTTAGAAAAATTTACTGTATTATTTGTGATACAGATCTCAACAGGGTTTGGGTGGCTGATGACCCGTGGGAAAGCCGGATTGAATATTTTGTGCCCACCGGCAGAGCCGCCCGCCGGCTGAAAGCTTACGGAGTACCGGAAAACAGGATTCATCTTACCGGGTTTCCGCTCCCCATGGAAGTTTTGGGAAGCAGAAACCTTGAGGTTTTGAAAAAAGATCTTGGGCAACGCCTGTATTATCTTGATCCTGAACAGCGTTTCTGGAAACTGCACAAAAAAAATGTAGCTTATTTTTTGGGGAGTGAAAACTGTGGGTTTACCAATGAGCGAAAACTCACTCTTACCTACGCTGTGGGTGGAGCAGGAGCCCAAAAAGAAACCGGTAAAAAGATCGCCGAAAGTTTCAGGAAAAAGCTCATTGCCGGAGAAATGAATCTTTACCTTGTGGCTGGCACCAGGGAAGAGGTGAATGATTATTTTCTGGATGTGAAAGAAGAGGTGTGCTCCACCCATATTCATGTCATTTATGATAAAACCTTTGCCGGCTACTATAAGAAGTTTAATGAAATTGTCAGGCATACCGATATCCTGTGGACCAAACCCAGTGAACTGTCATTTTATACCGCCCTGGGTATTCCGGTGGTGATGAGTCCTCCCATCGGGGCACAGGAAAGGGCCAATAAAAAATGGCTTAAGGAAATTCAGGCGGGAATAAAACAGGAGTCACCGGAATTTGCTGACCAATGGCTTTTTGATATGCTCCGGAAGGGTCGGCTGGCCGAAGCTGCCTGGTCGGGTTTTCTGAAAGCACGTAAAAAGGGGGTTTATAATATTACAGATGTACTGCTCAAAGGAGAGGTGAGAAGAGATGATGAACTTATCCGGTAATATAAAAGTTACGTATACTTCACTTAATGATAATGCCAATTTTAAATTTCATTAACATTGAAAGCGTAATATTGCATAACCTCTAATAAACGTGGATATGCAAAAGAAACATCTTTTCCTGTATCTAAAAACCGGAGGGGGACATCTCGCCCCGGCCCGTTCCCTCGCCAATTATATCCATTCGCGCTACGGTGATAAAGCCAAAGTTACATTGCTTGATGGTTTTGCAGGTGTCAGCAAAGGGGTAAAAACTATTGTTGAAGACGGTTATCGCCAATCACAGTCCAAAGCCGTTTGGGTATTTGAAACATTGTATGCTTTCCATAAGATACCCCTTGTGGCTTTTCTTACCTCTGTTTTGCTCAGTTTTTATATCAAACCCCATTTAAGGAAGCAAATACTTTCTCATAAACCGGAGAAGATCGTTGTATTTCATTTTTTCCTCATCAGGCCCGTAATGCAAATAGTAAAGCAATATATGCCGGATACTCCGGTAAAGGTGGTGGTTACCGATCCCTATACAGCCCACCCCATCTGGTTTCTGCATAAGGAGCCTGAATTTATCGTATTTTCTGAAAGGGTGAAAAACTATTGTGTAAAAAAGAAAATCCCCGCCGTTAACATCAGGGTTTTTCCTTTTATCCTGGATGAAAAATTTACCCGTCCCTTGCCTCCTTTGCTTTCGCAGGTTATGAAGGTAAACCTGGGTTTTGAACCCAATAAAAGGCTGATCCTTATTCTGGGAGGAGCAGATGGTATTCCCAAAGGAAAAAAAATACTTAAAAGCGTTCTGAAAAACAGCCCTGCTGCCGAAGTGGCTATTGTGTGCGGTAATAACCAGGAATTGTATAAAAAAGCATGGAAGTTTAAAAGCAGGTACAACTTCGATGCGCTGAAAATCTTTGGGTATGTGGATTTTGTGTATGAGTTGATCAATATTGCTGATGCGGTGGTGACAAAATGTGGTGCGAGCACCTTTATGGAAGTTCTCATGTCGGGTAAGATTCCCGTTATCAACGATTATATATGGGAGCAGGAAAAGGGCAACAAAGATTTTGTTTGCGACAATACCATGGGGATTTATGAGAAGAATATTGGTCATCTCACTACCCGTATCAATGAGTTGATTTACAATCCTCACATTTACAACCTCTATAAAAGCAACATTGATCGTCAACAATTGGTCAATGGAACACCCTTGGTTTCCAATTACCTGGTTACACATTAAAAACGCTGCATAATGAACTTACTTATTGTATCCGACCTGCATATTGGCAATAATGATTGTTTCTCAACTTTTGGCTGGAAAGCTGAGGAGTTTATGAATGCTTTGCAGAGAGTCAAATACGAAGAACAGATAGATAAAATCATCCTCAACGGAGATGTATTTGAACTCTATAAATACGCTTTTGATGAAATCTGTGATACCAATTCCAGCCTTGTGGATTACCTGTTGCATAACCCGGATGTAATTTATTTAAAAGGAAATCATGATGCCCTTTGCCCATTTGGCAGTGATAGTGTAAGTTTTGAAAACAGTAATGGGAAAAGTATTTATATCGAGCACGGACATGCTGCCGATTTTATGAATGGCAAATTGCTGGGTCAAAGAGTACAAACGTTTGGATTCAACCTTTTACGGTGGGGAATTCAAATGGATTGGATATTTAAAGCCTATCGTAAAATATTTGAAATGCATGAAGCCATCAATAAGATTCCCAAAAAGTACGATTCCATAAAGTATCTTACACATGCGCTTCGTTTGCTTAAAAGCCACGATGTGGTTTTGCTGGGACATACCCATAAAATAGAAGCCCATAAAACCTACTATCTGAACAACAAAAAGACCTATATCAACAGCGGCTCATGCTCTTTGGGCCGTTTTCAGGGAGTGGTACTCAACACGGAATCCCTGAAACACGAAACCTTGAAATTCAAAAGTTACAGCGATCTGATGAGCCATTATGACAAAGATAAGGTTCTTGATTTGGCCATGAGTGCTTAACATTATAATAGCATTAAGAGTCAGCTGGAAACCTGGTTCCTTGCTCAAGGTAAAAAACAATTAATTTAAACATAAGATTAAGTTAATAATTTCTTGTCTGTTGATTTTTACCTTAGCAGAGGTTTTGTATTCTTAAGAACACTTAGCAATGCAGGCATAATAACCGAAAGTTCTATCAATTTATTCACCTAAAAATCCCTTATACTTATGCAAAAAAAAATTGGGAGAACGGCCATTCTCCCAATGTAAAAAATGTTTCAGATTTTTCAGTTTCAAATTAAAGCACGAGGTCTAAAACTCATTGGATTGCTTTAAAAATCATTCACCTAAAACAAAAACAAAATTATGAAAAAAATGCATTATCTGAAGCGTAATCCTTACGCGTTGAAAAATAATAACCTTTTGTTTTTCAGGAATACAGGTTTATCGTTGATGTTCTTACTGGTAATTTCGCTGGTAAGCGCAAGTTCTGCCTTATCGCAAGGCAATTCAGCTCAAAATACCTTTCAGGTTACAGGAGTAATAACAGATGCCAGGAGTGGAGAAACTTTGCCCGGTGTGAATGTGGTTGTTGAAGGCTCCAATAGCGGAACCGTTTCAGATCGCAACGGCAGTTATTCTATCCAGGTGCCGGGTCCGGGGAGCAGGCTGAGATTTACTTTTATCGGCTACGAAAGCACATTGGTAGAAGTGGACCGGGAGCAGGTGTTGAATGTGGCCTTGCAACCCGCTATGGCAGCGCTTGATGAGGTAGTGGTAGTAGGTTACGGGCGTATGGAGAGACGGGAGATTACCGGTTCCATTTCCTCTATCGACCGGGCCACTATTACCAGCGAACCGATTTATTCAGTGGAAAACCTCCTGCAGGGGCGTGCTGCCGGAGTGGAGGTTGTTGCTGACAGTTACAGACCTGGTGCCGGAGCTACCATTCGGATCAGGGGAACCCGCTCTTTTGTTGCAGGCAACGATCCGCTTATAGTGCTTGATGGTATCCCTATTGAAGGTGATTTATCAGCTGTTAACCCTTCTGACATTGAATCCATTGAAATCCTCAAAGATGCATCGGCTACAGCTATTTACGGTTCACGAGGCGCAAACGGAGTTATCCTGATTACAACACAGCGAGGTCCTGTGGGTGCTACTTACATAGAATATTCAGTGTCTGCAGGATTACAGGAAATAGCACGCACCATTGATTTGATGGATGCTGAAAGATACACCGAAATGCAAAGAAATGCTGCAAGAAGAGAAGGCACCTATACCTCAGATGAAGATCTTTTTATGGACTGGGAAATGGAGGCTATTCAAAACGGAATCAATACCAACTGGCAGCAGGAAGCATTCAATACAGGTTTTCAGCAAAACCACCAGCTGAATATAAGAGGCGGAACCGAAAGTACTCGCTATTCGCTTTCGGGTAATCTCAATGAACATCAGGCCATTGTGGACAACAATGATTTTACCCGTTATGTTGGCAGGTTGAATCTCGACCAAAATGTTACCAGTATTCTCAGGGCCGGAATTTCAGCTCAGGTATCCACCAGTCGTGAACATCGGGGAGGGAATTTCAGAGACCTGGTGCTGCGCAGTCCTCTGGATTGGCCTGAAAGAGGAGAGGAAGCCCTGAGAGGAGAGTTTGCCGTTGGAGAGACATTTCCCATGCTCAATCTCAACAGAGACTGGTATATTGATCAACGGGACAGAACCCGCATCATTGCCAATGTTTATGCTGAACTTACTCCTTTCGAAGGGTTCACCTACCGGTTTAATTTTGCTCCTGACATCAGTACCTTCGAAAGGGGCAACCATAGCTGGCAAAATTCTACTGCTTCTATCAACAACGAGCGCACTCGAAATATCCTCTATGAGAATATTATCGATTACAGAAGATCGCTGGGTTTGAATCACAACATCAGATTGACCGGCTTGTATAGTGTTCAGACCAATAACCTCACAGGGAACTCCGTCTCTGTAAGAGGACTGCCATTCGAACAGCAAAGATTCTATAATATAGGAACAGCAGAAGAAACTACCGCGCGAAATTCTACGCTGAGAGAATGGGTGCTTGAATCGTATATGCTCAGAGCCAACTACTCTTTGATGGGGCGCTATTTGTTTACCCTGACAGGACGTCTGGATGGTTCTTCCAGGTTGGCGGAGGGAAACAAATATGGGCTTTTTCCATCCATGGCTTTCGCATGGCTAGCATCAGATGAACCAGCACTGTCGAACCTGGCGAACCTGAATGAATTAAAATTTCGCTTGAGCTACGGGGATGTCGGAAATACAGGAATTCAACCTTATCAAACCCAGGGCAGGGTGTCGCGTGTAGGATATAGTTTTGGAGATCAATCCGTGTTTGGTTTTCAGAATGCTGAACTTGCCAATGCAGATCTCAGATGGGAAAGAACACGACAGATGGACTTTGGTATCGACTTCGGTTTTTTCGATTACCGGGTATCGGGTACGGTAGGCCTTTATCAGCAGAATACCATCGATCTGTTGATGCAGAGACAGCTGCCTGCAACATCGGGCTTTTCAAGTACACTGGAAAATGTTGGCTCCACAAGAAACCGTGGGTTTGAATTGAGTCTTTCCAATCTAATTGTAAAGGCTGCCCAACCCGGTAGGTTTAACTGGGAAACCACACTGATTTTCCACACCAACAGAAATGAGATTATCGAACTTTATGGAGGTAAAGAAGATGACCCCGGAAACAATTGGTTTATTGGTCAGCCGGTTAATGTCCATTTTGATTATGAATTTGAGGGTGTCTGGCAGGAAGAAGAGCGTGAACAGGCAGCCCAATATGGTGCTGCACCCGGCGACATCAGGGTTAGGGATATAAACGGTGATGGAGTCATTGGGGCAGAAGACAGAGTTATTCTGGGGTCTGAGAATCCTTCATGGACAGGAAGTTTAAGCAGCCGCATGAATTACAGAAATTTTGACTTTTCCTTTATGCTGTATACTGCCCAGGGAGTTACTATCTGGAGTCAAGCAGGCGGCACATCTTTGGGGGGATATCTCAATCTGAGACGGGGATATAACCTGAACTCTCTGAATATCGACTATTATACACCCGATAATCCCAGTACAGAATATCCGGAGCCCAGGGTAAGAGGACATGTTTATTTTACTCCCATGGGATATTTTGATGCAAGTTATGTGAGAGTGCGTAATATTACCCTCGGGTACTCCCTGCCCTCCAATGCGCTTGAAAGACTTGGTCTTTCCAGGGCACGTGTTTTTTCTACGGTTCAGAATCCGTTTACCTTCACAAATTTTGAAGGTCTTGATCCGGAAGGAGCCAGAAATCACGATATGCCCAATTATATCACGTATATGCTGGGTGTTGAAATTGGGTTTTAATATCATTTCTCAAGAACTATATAAAATAAATATCATGAAATATAAAATAAGTATTCTCGTTGTATTATTTGTCGTGTTTTTTTCTTCCTGTGCCGATTTAATGGAAGATATGATAACCGACACGGTTGCAGACAATCAGTTCTCAACAGTTCAGGGGCTTGATGAAGCCCTTATCGCCACATATGTTCCCCTGCGTTTGTATTACGGCCAGCAAAATGGGTTTTTGATGACCCTTTATGGTACCGATCTTTTCACTGAAGGGCAAACCTACAATCCTCACTGGAATGATTATGGAAGTGGTCTGAACCCCTCAAACCTCCTCAGGGCATCTTCAGACGTTTTTGTGTGGGATAACTTTTACAGAGGAATTAACAATGCCAATACTGTCATCAGCAGGGCACCCGAAGTGGATGGAATAGATGAAAATACCAAAAACATGAAAATGGCTGAAGCAAAGTTTTTACGCGCTCATTTTTACTTTGTACTTGTTCAGCATTTTGGTGCATTGCATATAACCCTTGAAGAAACCCGTGATGTGGAACTGGAAGCCACACGCTCTCCTGTAGAAGAGGTCTATGAGGTAATTATCAGTGACCTGGAGTTTGCGGCAGAGTATTTGCCCCTGCAACAAACCCAATATGGCCGTCCTACGCATGATGCAGCGGTAAATCATCTGGCCAAAGTACACCTTACCATAGGCAACTGGCAGCAGGCTGCCGATTTGGCCATTGCCGTTATTGAAGGTGGCAGGCACCATCTTCTGGATAGTTATGAGGATGTTTTTGACCCTTTCAATCAGCGGCATGCTGAAGCAATCTGGGCAGTGCAGTGGGGCGATAATCCTGAAGTTAATTCTCCGCCCAATCAAATCCAGAGATTTATAGGGCCCAGGCAATGGCTGATTGAAGGGCTTGTGGGTGATAACATGTACCATATTGGAAAAGCCCGCTTTTTTCCAACTCCTTACTTGTTGACAGAACTGTTTGGCAATGATTACCGTGAAGAAGGTTTGCACATACGCAACGATATGCGATACAGTGTTACTTTTAAAGAGGCATGGCTCTATAATGATGAAAACAACTTACCCAATGGAGCCGCAATAGGAGATACTGCCGCATGGTTTACCAACGACCCAATCGTTCAGGAAATGTCAAGGGAAGAAATTGAAGAAAAGTATCCTTACCTGGTAATTCGCATAGAAGACATCAATACAGTGTATGCACCAACTGTTCATAAACACAGATACCCTTATCAGGCTTTGCATGGGAGAGATTACATGTATATGCGTTTGGGCGAAACCTATCTGATAGCTGCTGAAGCACTGATGATGCTCGGTCAATTGGATGATGCAGCCTACTATTTCAATGTTTTGCGCAGCCGTGCCGCTTTCCCGGGTGTGGAGATACCCCTTATAACTCCCGCTGAGCTCACCATCGATGAAATTCTTGATGAGCGTGGCAGAGAGCTGGCCGGAGAACTGCACAGATGGTATGACTTGAAAAGAACAGGTAAACTTGTGGCAAGAGTCAGGGCACATAATCCTAAAGGTTCTCTCAATATTCAGGAGTTTCATAACCTAAGGCCCATTCCTCAAACCCAGATTGACCGCACCTGGAGTGATTTTCCTCAGAACCCCGGTTACAATTAGTCCTTAATCCTTTTGTTTATTTTTAGCAGCCTGTCCGGATAGCTGGTGAACAGCCTGTCCCGGCAGGCTTTTTTTGTCCACGTGATTTCTACCTCACCAGCGTCACATCCCCTGAATCCTCTATCTCTGTGCCGTTTTCGCAGCGGGCGGTTACCTGGTAGATGTAAACCCCCATGGCAGAAAGTTTTCCTCTTACATACCCATCCCATCCGATATGAATATCGGTGCTTTCAAAAATCTTTTCGCCCCAGCGGTTGAAAATCTCCAGACGATACTCTGCAATCCCATTGTGCCTGGGATGGAAAACATCATTGGCCGGGTCGCCCTGCTTATAGGTGCCACCGCCGGTGCCTGTGGGGTTGGGGGTGAATGCATTGGGAAAATACATATAACATGGGTTTTCAGTTTCCGTTGTGGTTACCTGTATCTCCCGGGTGGTGGTGTCAAAACATTGGGGGTCGGTGTTGTTTCCGGCTGTGAGTTCAATGATAAACTGGCCTGGTTCATTGTAATAGTGCAGGGGTTCTTCTTCTGTGGAGAAATTGCCGTCGCCGAAATCCCATTCAAAGGTGTGCCCCAATGCGGTGAGGTTGATCATTTGCGCCCAGTCGTCGGGAAGAACAATTATTTCAGGTTCTACCCTGAAGCTGGCGTTGGGAGGTTGAAAAACAGTGATGGTCAGGGAGGTTTCGCTTGTTCCCGATTCTCCGGTAACGGTTAGGGTAACTTCATATTCGCCCGGGTATTCAAAAACGTGTGAGGGGTTTTCTTCTGCGGAGGTGTTCCCATCGCCAAAGTCCCAGTGCCAGGTGCGGGCAAACTGGCTTTGGTTGTTGAACTGCACCTCCAGGGGCGGGCATCCCTGTGCTTCAGGACCAAACTGGGCAACAGGCCCCTCCAGCAAAATGGAGACTTCTTGCTGCATATTGTCGGTACAATGTTCACCCGCTACTTCCAGATGAATGGTAAAACGTTGCGTTGAGTCAGTTTCCTCCTCCCATGCATAGGTATGGGGGAAGGGTTCGTTGCTGTGGGTTTCGAAGGAGCTGCCATCTCCCATGTCCCATAAAAAAATCCAGTCGCCTGGCGACGAGTAATTGGTAACAAACACCGTGCGGTCCGGATAATACTGCTGGTGGGGGAGGGCTTCAAAGTCGGCTACCGGTTGGGGAAAGACCGTTACTTCCCGTGCCATGGAATCAACGCATCCATAAAGGGAAAAGGCCTCAAGCAATACTCTGACCAGGGTTTCGGGTTCACCATCGGAAACGAAAGTCCATGCGGGGTTTTCTTCATCGGATACCTCCTGTTCACCGAAATGCCACAAATACTCATGGGCCTGCTCCGACGCATTGATAAAGCTCAGATGGAGCGGACTGCATCCCTGCCAGGTGTCAGTGGAAGTGGAAAAATCTGCTGTGACTTCGGGGTAAACCACAAGGGATTTTTCTGAAAATGTACTGCACTGATAGGCGTTGGTTCCTTTGAGCGTAATGAGGAAGGTGTCCGGTTGGCTGGATAGGTTTTCAAATCCTCTTTCAAACAGAGGTTCGCCGGTGGTGGAGGTTCCGTTGCCAAAATCCCACAAAAAATCAGTTGCCCCTTCGGTTTGGTTTTCAAAGGTAACGTTCAAAGGGCTGCAGCCATTGCGGGGGGTCATTTCATAGGCCACTTTTGGGCGGGGAAACACCGTCAGGGTATCAAAAGCAGTATCCTCGCATCCCCATGGTGAAATGGCCAGAAGCGATACGATAAATTCAGCGCTGGATTCGTTGGAAGGGTTGAAAAAGGTCTGGTCCGGGTTTTCCTGCTCAGATATACTTCCGTTACCGAAATCCCACTGCCATTGTGATACACCTACACTCGCACTGGTAAATGACACTTCCAGGGGATGGCAACCTGACTGGATGTTGCTGAAAGCCGCTTCTGCTTCAGGATAAACAGTGATGCTTTGTTCATGGCTATGACTGCACCCCCAGCTGTTGGTCAGTAGCAATGACGTTTCAAAAACCTGAGGTGTCTCGCCGGCAGGGACTAAGTACTCATAGCTCACATTTCCTGCTTCGGTTGAGGTTTCACCCTCGTCAAATGTCCAGAGCCAGGTAAGTTCATTCCCTCCGGCAGGGTGCTGAAATTCCACCAGCAGCGGTGCGCATCCTGAAGTGTCAGAGGTTTCGTAGAAAGCCTGGGGGCGGGGGGAAACATAAATGTTTTGGGTAGCCTGATCTGTACAGCCATGCACCGAGGTGGCTTCCAGTACAACAGTGTAAATTTCCTGTTCATCCGCGTAGGAATTGAGGAAAGTACGGTTGTGCTCTTCATCCGTATTGAAGGATGCACCGTTGCCGTAATTCCATGAAAACGGGATATGGGCATCGGCGCCTGTGGATTGATTGGTCAGGGTTATCTCCAGGGGATGGCAGCCCAGGGTATCGGAAACGGTAAAATCTGCACTTACACGGGGGAACAGGGTGAGAGCTCCGGTAAAAGTCTGGATGCAACCCCATTCATTGCTCACGGTAAGGGATATTTCCTGCAGGACCGGATTTGTTTCGGAGTGGTCAAAAGACCATTGGATGTTTCCCGGTGGCATAAGGGTGTCAGTGTCTTGTCCGAAATTCCAGGCATAAAGATGCTCTCCGGTTGTAATGCTTGCATCGGTTATTTCCAGTTCGGCAGGGGCACATGTCTGTTGTACCGGAAGGCTGAACAGTGCTTTGGGGCGTGGATACACATCAAAATATACAATGGTGTCATGGGTGCAGCCATGTTCCGATTGTACGGTCAGCTGAGCAAAATGCTGCTGAACCCCGGTGTGGCCGCTGTTATGAAAAGTCCTTTCCGGGTTTTCTCCGGCAAACGTGGTCCCGTCGCTTAACTCCCAGACATAAGAGGTCGCGCCGGGCGTGTTATGGTGAAAGCTGACCGGATGCGGATGGCAACCCGACGCAACCGGTTCAATTTCTGCAAGGATTCCGGGGCGCAGGGTTAGCTGTCTCTCTTTCATTGCCGTGCAGCCAAATTCATTGATGGCGGTCTGGGTGATGGTGAAAACTATGGGTTCGTTGTAGGGATTTTCAAAAATATACTCAAAATCTTCTGAAGTGTTTTCCCACTCCATCACTTCATCGTCCAGGTTGTTGGTTGCCTGCCACTGGACCTGTTGTGCATGGGCAGCAGTATTGCTGAAGGTTGCCGTTGCCGAACCGTTCACTGCACAAATCGATGGTTGGGAAAGGCTGAATCCTGCAGTCGGAGACGGGGCGATGGTGATGGGCCTTGTATGTGTTTGCTGGCATCCTTTGTTTGAGGTGGCCAGAAGGCTCACATTAAAAACAGCTTCTTCACCCTGTTGCGGTTGCACAAATCCCACCTGTTGCGGCTCAAAAACGGAAGCCCCGGTGCCATTGTCAAAATCCCACTGCCACTGGGTCGCACCTGTGGAGAGGTTGGTGAAATTAATAAAGGCCGGAGAGCAGGCAAAGGTGTCGGATGGTTCAAATTCGGCGTTGGGCAGGGCGAAAACAGTGACTTCACGGCTGAACTGGTCTGTGCAACCCAGGCTGTTTTGGGTGGTTAGCTCCACGGTGAAGGTCTTGTCTGTTTCGGTGCTATTGGTAAGCGGATAACTGAAAGAGGGTTCGTTGTTGATGAAAGGTTCATTGCCGTCGTTGAAGTTCCATGTGTTGGTAGTGGCACCCTGCGATGTATTGGTGATGTCAAGCGCAAGTGAAGAGCACCCTGCTGCCGGGGTATGAGTAAATGATGCTTTGAGCAAGGGCTTTACCGCAATGACAACAGAATCTTTCACCTGGCATACCTGTCCGTTGGGGGTTGTGTAGACCGCAGTCAGCATCACTTCAAAGGATTGCAAATCATCGCTGTTGTTGGTAAAAGTATGTTCTGGTTCGGGGAGGGTGGAGGTGGTTCCGTCACCAAAATCCCAGAGAAATTGATGGGCAAGAACCGATTGCTGTGAAAACGTTACGGTATGAGGGGCGCAACCTGTGATCCATTCATCCGGGATGATAATGGAAGTCTCCGGCATGGGATAAACGGTAATGGTGGCGGTATGTGTGTCTGACAATTCGCCATGAAATGCTGTGAGGGTAATGGTGAAGGTTTCGGGAGTATCGTCGTCGGTCGTCCAGCTGTGGGTAAAACTTATTGCATTGGTGGCTGAAGTATTTTCATCGCCGAAATCCCACAAAAAATGGGTGGCGCCGACTGAATGATTGTGCAGGGTTATTTCAAGAGGAGTACAGCCTGATGCCTGACCGATAGTGAATAAGGCCATCAGGGGGGTCTCCCGGCTCATTTTTTCTGAAACACGGGTTGCATCCCTTTCTGCAGCCAATAGGGGCAACTGCCCAAACCAAAGGGTGATGAAAAGTATGACAGATATTGTGATTCCGGTGTTTCTCATTCTGTTCCTGTTTTTATCTGATGAGTGTAACGTCTCCTGCTTTGTTGATTCTTCGGCCCGTATTGCATTGTACTTCCACTTTCCATATGTACACCCCCATTTCCATCAGGCGGCCGCGTATGTATCCATCCCAGCCTACCAGCGGATCTTCACTGACGAAAATCAACTCACCCCAGCGGTTGTAAATTTCCAGTCTGTACTCTTCCACTCCCTTGTGTACGGGGTAGAAAACTTCACGGTTGGATGCGCCGGGAATATAGCTGCCTCCCGAACTGCTGGTTTTGTTTGGGGCAAAGGCCGTGGGGAAAACCACCATGCAGGCCTCTTCGGCACGAACGGCGTTTTCCTGTACTTTGGTGTCGGTACAAACCGGTTCGGTATGGGTGTAGGCGGTAAGACTAATGCTGTAAAGCCCGGGCTCCTGGAAACGGTATTCGGGTTCAAACTCCACTGAAGTTCCTCCATCGCCAAACTCCCAGTACCACGAAGAGGCATCCACAGAAAGGTTGGTGATACTGACCGGTTCCAGTGGGACATATACCAGGTTGGAAGCAATCTGAAAATCTGCCACGGGAGTGGGAAATACCTCCACAGTGCTTGTAAGGGTGTCTCTTCCGCCATCACCAATGGCAATCAGTGTTACGTCACGGATGCCGGGCTGGTGATAGGTGTATTCCGGGTTTTCATGATGAGAAATGCTGCCATCCCCAAAATCCCATTTGTAAGTATGAGCATACAACGATTGATTGTTGAAGGTAATGGTATGGGGGGCGCACCCTTTCATCTCGCCATCAAAGTCTGCTAAAGGGACAGGGCTGTTGATGATGGCCGTGGCCGTGGCCTCCTGCTGGCAGTAATCGTTGTAAACACGCTGGGTGATGGTGTAGGATTGGGTGTTGTATTCACCGTCATCCCATGTGTAGGTGTGGGTAAATTCTGCTGCTTCAGTATCAGAGGTATTGCCGTCGCCAAAATCCCAGTGGTACAAGCCTGTCTGACCCGGATGATGGTTGGTAATGGCAATGGTAGCAGCAGGATAGGTTTGCTGTTTTGGATTTACGGAAAATCCCGCTGTGGGCATAGGATATACCGTGATTGTTCGGATAAGGGTATCCTTGCACCCTGCCGCAGATGCGGAGATAAGTTTTACAGGATAAGTCACAGGGAATTCATGGTTGTTGGTAAAAGTCTGCATGGGATTGGCAGCCTGGGAAGTTTGTCCGTTGCCAAAATCCCACAGGTAACTTACTGCTCCCTGGCTTTGATTTACAAATCGCACTTCCATGGGAGAGCAACCTTCCGGCAGTCCGTCATCGGTGGTAAATCCTGCCGTAACCTGCGGGTGTACCGTAATATTTTTGGTGGTGGTGTGGCTGCATCCGGATGCATTTTCGACCGTCAGGGTCATGGCAAAGGTGAGGGTCTGGTCAGTATCATTGTGCCAGGTTTGTTGCGGTTGTTCTTCATCGGATGTGTTGCCATCTCCAAAATCCCAATGGTACGCAATGGCATTTTGTGATGTGCCGGTAATCTCAGGACTGAAAGGTGCACAACCTGTTTGTTCAGACAATTGTATGCCGGCCATGGGTGAGGGTGCCACCACAAGGGTGTCGCTGTGCAGGGTTTCACATCCATATGCAGACTGGATGCTGAGTGTTACGATATATTCTTCGGGCTGATCTGCCTGATGGTTGGTAAAAGTATGAACAGGATGCTCTTCCGTGGATTGGGCTCCGTCTCCGAAATCCCACAGATAACTAACTGCGCCTACAGATTGGTTGTCAAAGGTAACTTCCATGGGATGGCAACCTTCCTGAGGCGTCGCGGTGAAGAACGCGCTTGTTTCAGGATATACCGTGATGTTGCGTGTGATTGAATGGGTGCACTCATCCTCCGACAGCACCGTGAGGGTCAAAGGAAAGATTGCCGGTACATCGGAAGGATTGTAGTAGATGTGGTTCACAATGCTTTCGTCTGTTTCCATGGGTTCCGTTCCATCTCCAAAATCCCAGGTATACACCATGCCCGGGATGGAAAGATTTTCGGCCATAATTTCCAGGGGGGCACATCCTGTTTGTTGAGAAATGCTGAAGAGCGCTTCAGGCTGCGGGAAAACCACCACCTCTTGCTCATGCACAACGTTGCAGATGTCCTGGTAGGTTACCGTTAGCGAAACCTGGAAAGTTTGTTCTTCCTCATTAAGATGGTTAAAAGTATGGCTGTGCATTGTTTCTGCAGTAGAGGAGGTGTTTCCGTCTCCGTAATTCCAGAAATAGGTTGCATTTTCCAGGCCCGGATTTTCAGTACGTGAAAATTCTACGGTGAATGGATGACACCCTGCCGCCGGATTGGCGGTGAAAGTTGCAGACAAAGGAGGCAGGACCAATACTTCCTGCTGGAAAAAACTACTGCACCCACTTCCATGGATGGCTTCCAGCGTTACGGTATATGTCTGTTGAGCTTCTCCCTGCTCCAGGCTGTAGGTGTGCGTGGGATGGGTCTCTGCTGAAATGTTTCCATCTCCGAAATTCCAGTTGAAATGCGTGGCACCGTCCGACTGGTTGTCAAATGAAATGGTGTGCGGGGAGCATCCTTCGGGAAAATCTGTCTCAAAATAGGCTGTCGGTGTCGGTTGGGCTGTTATGGTAATGCTGTCGCTGGCATAACACCCCCAGTCTGATTCTGCCCAAAGCACCACCTGGTACTCTTTTGCTGCAGCCATTCCCTCGCTGAAAAAAGTGTGTACAGGATTTTGCAGGGTGCTCGTGGTTTCATCCCCAAAATTCCAGTGAAAGGAAGATGCTCCTTCCGATTGTTCTGCTGACAAGCCAACGGTAAAGGGGGAGCAGCCTTCCAGAGGCTCGCCCGGAACAATCTCATAATCATCTGAAGTAGAAATCTGTGCTGATACCTGCGGGTAAACAGTGATTTGCCTGGTGGTTTCGGAGATGCATCCCGCTGCAGTTATGCTTCTGAATGCCATGGTCAGGGAATGAGGTTGTTCTCCTGTATTGATCCAGATCTGCGATGCAGGGAGTGTTGCTGCATCAAATCCTTCAAAATCGCCAGTCCCTTCCATATCCCAGTAATAATCTACGGTTGCATCCGGTGTGAAAAGGTATTCGATTTCTCCTTCCAAAGGGCTGCACCCTGCAGTGGACGAAATGGCAAACCGGCTGTCTGCTGCTCCATGCACAAGTATGGTAATGGTTTTTGTATCCTGGCAAAATCCGCCTGAACCCGTAACCAGGGTTACTTCGTATTGACCCGGATTTTCAAATGTATGGGTGATTTCCTGGTGGGAAGAAGAGTTTCCATCATCAAAATCCCACAGGAAAGTTTGCGCATTGACAGACTGGGCTGCCGAGAAATGGACCGTCAGAGTAGCACAACCTTCCACAATATGGTTTTCATTGGCTACCGGCTCGGTGGAGATATTTGCCGTGACGCCGGGATGCACCACAAGCTGGGATGAGGATGTGTCTGTGCATCCGTTTTCGTCGGTTACCAGCAGTCCAATTGTGTAAGTAACAGCAGAGGGTTCCTCGTGGGAAAAAGTTGCCTCAGGGTGCTCCTCTGTGCTTCCCAGTCCATTGCCAAAATCCCATGCGAAGCCCAGGGGGGTAATGCCGGTGGAGGTACTGATAAAGTTTATTTCGGCAGGGCTGCATGCTGTATGGGGTGAAAAGCTGAAGGAGGAGGCAACGGCAGGTAATACCCTGACCGTAATCTGCATTTCATCCTGACAACCCCATTGAGAAATGGTTTGCAAAGACAATGTAAACTCTATGGCCTCTTGCGTGTCATTGGTAAAGATATGTTGCGGGTTCTGTAATGTTGAGCTCGTGCCATCTCCAAAATGCCAGGTCCGGCCCAGGATGGAGGCAGTTTCTTCCGAGAGCAGGTCAAGGGCGAATGGGGAGCACCCCTCCAGTAGCTGCTCATTTTCCATCTGCTCGCCGTTGGCCAAAATTACAGCGGTATGTTCCGGCAGAATCACCAGCTCCTCCTCATATTCCTGTATGCATTGTATTTCGTTTTCCCGCTCAATCCAGAGGGTTTGCTTCAGCAGCAAAGTGTCCGGTTGGTTCCCGGTATTGATGTAGTCATGGGTGAAAGGAGAAGTAAACTCTGCTGCGGGAACCAGAATTTCGGAGCCATCGCCCAGCTCCCAGAAGTACCATTCCGCATGCAATGCCTGGTCAATAATCGTGATAGTCGCAGGGCTGCAGGAACTGCCGGGAGTGACTGTAAATCCGGCAGAGATTTCGGGATATACAAGAACCTGCTCTTCATAGGAATAGAAACACTGGTAATTTTGAGCGACTATTGTCAGGCTTACGATATACTCCTTGTCTTCATCCGAATGGTTGTGGAAAGTTTTGGACGGGTTTTCCATAACAGAGGAAGTGCCGTCTCCAAACTCCCAGAAATACAGAAGAATATCATTGGTATGGGTTGACTGGTTTTGAAAATCAATGGTAAGCGGTCCACACCCTGCTTCATGGGAAGCAAATGCCGGTTGGGGCCGTGGGTCAATGCTGATGGTCTGCGAGAATGTATCCGGGCATTGTGCATGTTCCATCGTAAGAACAACCGTATATTCCATGGCTGTATCAGAGACCGGGAAAATATGTTCAAACAAAATATCGGCCATATCTTCCGGAGTGTTTTCCGGGTTTTCATCAAAATCCCAGAGGTATCCTTCTGCACCCACTGACTCGTTTACGATGGTGATGATATGGGGTTGGCAAATGTCGGGCTGACTGATGGAAAATGATGCATAGACATCAATCACCGTAAAGTCAATGGTTGCGAAGTTGCTGCATCCGTTGGTGTCGGTATATTCGTACACAAGGGTATGTGTGCCGGTTCCCAGGCTGCCTGTATTGACCTCAGGATAAGGGTCGTATGGGGGGTGGGTCCAGTCTCCTTCATCATCTTCAAAGAAAAAAACACCTCCTGCCGGGAATTCAACCAGCTCTTCCAGGTTTATCTGGGTGTTGAAGCAAAGAGGCTCTATGGGAGGGAGGTTGATTTCGGGTAAAGGGTTTACCGTTATGTTTACGTTTCTGAAAATGTTGTTGTCCTCGAAGTCAGTTGCTTTGAGGTAATAGGTTTGTGAAGTGCCGGGTGAGACACTGAAATTTCTTTCTGTTGTATCATCGTTGATATGCATGGCGGAAGGATTTTCCTGCGGGTCTTCCTCATACCAGAAATAGCGATAGGGGGGCTTGCCTCCGCTGACCAGTGTCTTCAGTATGGTTGTATCTCCATCGCATATTTTGGAGGGGGACGCGAAAGTATACACAAATTCCAGTTCTCCCCCTTCTACCAAAACTACCATTTCGTCATCATCGGTGCAGCCGGTTTGTCTGTCAGTGATGATTAACGAAAAAACCTGGCTGAACAAAAGCTCACGTGTGAAGGTGGTTTGCTCAAGGGGAGATACAAGAAAAACCTGCGGGGTCCAGAAATAATCATAGTTGCTCTCTCCGGGATTCGCGGCCTGGATGGTAGTGTAATTTCCTGTTGTTATAACCTGATCGTCGCCGGCAAAAGTATGGGGCAATGCATGAACGATAACCTGCGCATCCACCGATGCACTGCAACCGAATGTATCAGTATAATTGTATGAAACGGGAAATTCGCCTGTTCCCGAAGCATTGGTGTCAAAAGAGCTCCCTGTCAGGTAGTCCCCGGCGAAAAATCCTCCTTCAGGATAGGCCTGGGTGATGGGCCGTAAGCCGGAAAAGGCACAAAACTCTTCTCCGCCCCACTGAATATCAGGGAGTGGGTAAACGATTATCTGTCTTTCAGCTGTGGCATAACAGCCTTCCTGTTCCGAAAAGATATAGTAAATGGTGTGTTCGCCAGCTCCTTCCTGCATAGGATCAAATGTAGTTGCCGGAATAGAACTGTCATTGATGTAGTACATGCCATCCAAAGGGAGTCCTCCCTCCAAAGGAAATGGTGGTTCGTTCTGGCATACAGGCTCGAAGGGCAGCAAATCAACATATTGACCGTTTTCTATCCATATCTGCATCACATCTGAATCCTGGCAACCATTGGCATCGGTAACCTTGAGAACGAATGTGGTATTGCTGCCCAGGGTATAGGTTTGAGGATTGGCAATTTGAGGGTTATCAAGCAATGCTGAAGGACGCCATTGATAAGCATAGGGCAGGGTACCATTGGTTGCCGCACCTTGCAACGATACGGCGGTGCAGGTGGGGAAGAACATATCTTCACCTGCATATACAACGGGCGCATCATTTACGGTAATGACTGTGTCGGCAGTTGTGGTGCATCCCTGTGTATTGGTGTAGGTATAGGTGATGTCATGGTGACCAATGCCAGCCGCACCAAAGTCAAACCATTGTCCATCCACAACATAATTTCCGGAATATATCCCTCCTGAGGGCTGAGCAATTTCCAGTTCCAGTATTCCGTCATTGGAGCAGAAGTTCAGATTTTCATCCCATACCACTGATGGCAGAGGGGTAACTTTTATGATGAACGAACAGGCATTTCCACACCCTGATTCTTCATCAAAGTAATGGTAGGTGATTTCGTAGAATTCAGTGCCTGCCAGTTGGGTATTGAAGATGTACTGATCGTTTTCAAAGGATACAAACATCCCTTCAAAAGTTCCTCCCTGGGGAAAGTGGGGCAACTGACTCAGGATGATATCTTCGTCATTTTCACAAACACTCATGTCCGCAGGGCATTCAATACCAGGCAGTGCTTTTACCGTAATCGTGAAAGTGCAGCTGTGGATGCAACCTGCTTCCGTTTCTTCATAGGTATAGGTGAGCATATGGCTGCCTGTCCCTGCCACCAGGGGGTTGAAATACCAGATTCCTTCATTCTGGGAAACTCCCGGTCCGCTGTAACTTCCTCCGGGAGGGGCAGCATAATTGAGCTCCGTCAGTCCATCGTTCAGGCAAAGGAGCACTTCTTCGGGGCAGGCAAAGCCTTCCGGTGCGAAAACTTTCACTTGCAATTCGCAGGTTGAAACACAACCATTGCTGTCGGAATAGGTGTAAAGAACTGCGTGGGTTCCCGGGCCGGCTGCATCCACATCAAAGATGCTTCCTGACACCCAGGGGCTTTCAAAAATACCACCCTCGTGCGAAACCAGCATAGAAAGGTCTGTTGCATCCGCATAGTCGCAAACGGTAATATCATTGCATGAAATTTCGGGCAATGGATGAATGGTGAAAAGAATGACAAAAGCAAAGGTGCATTCATCATAATGGATGACAAAATAAAGTTCATCGCCATCGCTTATGATATCCGCTATCTCAATTTCATAGGCCTCACCCAGAGATGAGTCTGTAAACCACTGATAGGAAATCCCTGGTTGATAGGGGTAAAGGGTCTCATTGTAGTCGGCGAGCTGGATGTTGTATACCTGCAACGCATTGTCCGCAGAGGCGTCACATAGCTCGATGGTGGTGTCTACAGGGGCAATATTGACCACCACAAAGCTCAAACTGGCAATGTTTGAGCAACCCTCTTCGTCGGTAACCTGCACATAAATGGTATCCCCGTCTTCTATGAGTGCACTTCCGGGGTTTACAACCTCATCAGACAATTCCGGGTTGTGAAACCATGCGAATGCGATATCCGGTTCCGGGTTGATGTGATCGTTGTAGTCAAGCAGGTTTATGACAATTTCATTTTCATCATGACAAATTTCCACAACAGAATCATTGGCATCAGGGAGGGGGTGAATGGTGATGCTGAAGGTGCAGGTGTTGCTGCAAAGGGTAATCTCGTCGGTAAACTGGTAGGTAATTTCAAAATCTCCGGCCTCTGTTGTGTCAAATAGTTCTGTTTCTGTACCATTAATGAAATAGACTCCACCGGAGGGCAGGGGAGAGAAAACTTCTTCCATTGTCAAAGGTCCCTCATTGGTGCAAAAGCTGGCAGGCTGTCCGCTGCAATCCATCATTGGCAAGGGGTAAACCGTAACGGTAAAGTTGCAGTTATATTCCAGTCCTGTTACCGGATGGGTAAAGATATGGAGTATGGCATGATCGCCTTCGCCAGCAATGGCTGGGTCAAACTCCCAGTATTCTTCATCGGCATTGAATGATACTCCTGTGCCCGAAAACACTCCGGGGTTGGGACACAAATCGTCAAGCACCAGAATGCCGGAATCTATACATACAAACTGGTCCCCCTCACAACTTACATCTATAATATCCTGAACGCTGGCCACAAAGGTGCAGATGTCTGTGCATCCATCTTTCTCAAATGTGTAAGTAAGAATATATTCTCCCACCCCGGTATCGGGGCCGTTGGGCTCAAAGTAATAATTTCCGTTATCTTCAGAAACACCAAACCCTTGGTATATACCCCCTGCAGGGCTTGAGGCATCCAGCAATTGCATTCCCGCTGCACTGCAAAAATACAGCGTATCGGGGCAAACCACAGGCGTTACAGGCAATACCGTAATTTGCAGTTCGCAGGTAGCGGTGCAGGTTCCAACTTCTTCATAGGAATACATAATGGTGTGGGCTCCGGGTTCGATTCCCGTTGGGTCAAAGGTATTTTCACTAACCCCGGCACCCGAAAAGGTTCCTCCTTCAGGGGAGGCAAATGTTGTCAGCTCCAAAGGTTCTGCATTCTCACAGATGTCCGGCAAAATATGGCAGGTAAGTTCCGGCACCGGAAGAATTTCAAACTCAGCAAAAGACTCCTCTAAGCATCCGTCAAAACTGACAGTCACATACCAGAAGTCTCCGTGGTTGATTACGGGCACATTTTCGTCGACCTCGTTCTCATAGCCGGCATCGCTGTACCATTGGTATTCCACACCTTGCTGCACGGGGTAGATGCTGTTGTTGAAATTGTTGAGATCTGTGTCGTAGATCTGCAATAATCCGGTGCCTGATTCATCACAGAAATCGAGGGTTGGAGACAATAATCCAAGGTTGTCCATTACGGAAAAGGTAATGGTGGCAATGCTGAAACAATCCTCGTTACTCACCTCAACGTAGATGATGTCGCCATCTGATACGGTATGATTTTCCGGTGATGCAACGGGAACAGTTAAAGCTGCGTCTTCATAAAACGCAAAGGTAACATCCGTTTCGCCGGTGATGTCAGAAGTATATTCAAACAAATCAACATTTGCCTGTCCGCCGCTCTGGCAAAGATCAATTTCAATATTTTCTGTTTCGGGATGCGGCAGCACGGTAACTGTAAATGTGCAGGAATTGCTGCATTGGGTGTCGGGGCTGGTCCAGGTGTAAGTCAGGGTATGTGTCCCTTCTCCGGCGTTGCCCGGATTGAAAAAGCCCTGAACGTTGACTCCTGCTCCTGAGAAAACGCCCCCCGGGGGAGAAACCTCAAGCGAATAGAGATCGAAGGGGGCATCGTTGCTGCAAAAATCCGGAATCATTCCCATGCAATTCACCTCAGGAAGGGAATTCACCCTGAAGGTGATTTTTGCCGTGGTTACGCATTCGTCAATGCTCACCTCTACCCAGAAATCAGTCAAATGGTTCACAACAGACACAGGATCTGTAATCTCCAGGGTCATTTCTGCATCTTCAAACCAGGTGTAGCTTACCCCGGGGTCGTCGGGATAAATTTCGTTGTTAAAAGTATCCAGGTCCAGATCAAAGACCTGCTGGGAATCATCATCCGATGCATCGCAAAGGTCAATGGTCTTGTCAGGAATGTGGGTGTCGATTACCGTAAAATCAACGGTGGCAGTATTGAAGCAGGAGTTGGGGTCTTCTGTTTTTACGTAAAAAATGTATCCATCCTCAATGGAAGTACTTTCGGGGTTGGGTACTTCATTCTGTAAATCAGGATCGAAATACCATGTGAAAGTGATGTTGTCGTTGGGGTTGATCTGTGGTTCATAGAGGGTCAGGTTGATGTTGTCCAGCTGCCCTGTTCCGGATTCATCGCAAAGAGAAACAGATACATCACCGGCTTCGGGCAATGCCACTACCTCGATGGTTATATTGCACTGACTTGCACAACCAGTGGCTGCATCTTCAAAGGTAAACACCAGTGAAAATGTGCCGGGCTCAAGGGGGGTAAACTCAGAGACAATTAACCCGTTGAGGGTGAAAAAGCCTTCTGTGGGGAGCTGGCTGAAAGTTTCGTAAAGGTCGATGGTTTCGGAATGCTGACAAAGCATGAATTCTGCGGGATGACAATTGATTTCAGGCAGTGGGTGCACTGTCAGGATGAGGCGGGCAGAAGCTGAGCATTCTCCGTCAGTAATGGAAATCCAGAACGTGTGCGATGAACCACTGAGAATAGGAATAGGAAGCGTTACCGGGTTTTGTAAAGCCTCGTCCCAGAACCATTCATAGCTTACGTAGGGTGAAGATGGATAAAAAAGGCTGTTGTAAGAGTTAAGGTCTACATTGTATAGCTCAAGCGCCCCGTCAGTGGATTGTTCGCACACTTCTGCCACCTGGTTTTCCGGGGTCATGGTTTGAACATGGAAAACGATTTCTTCCAGCGTTGCGCAACCTGAGGGGGTGTGGGTTATGAGGACCCAAAGCGCATCTTCATCTGCAATGGAAATGATTTCGGGTTGAGTTACCGGCAACTCCATATCCTCATCATAAAACCAGGCAAACTGGATGTTATCAGCACTGCTGATAAAGGAATGGTAATCCGTCAGGTTGATGTTTTCAACAAATCCTTCGCCGGTGTAATCGCAAAGGCTTATTTCGTTTTGTTCAACTTCAGGCAAGCCATGCAGGGTAATCTGAAAGGAACATACCGCACTGCAACCCGTTTCTGCAGAAGTGTAAAAATACTCAGCCTGAAATACTCCCGGCCCAAAATGCTGCGGGTCGAATTCGGTAATAGCTGTGCCTTCTATAATGAAAGTACCCCCTGGCGGCAGTTGATCCTGCATGGCAGCCAGCGTGACGGGAGCTGAATCGTGACATAGAGAAAAGTCTGCACAGCTTAACTCAGGAAGGGGATGAACCGTTATTATCTGGTGCGCAAGACCAAGACAGCCGGTATCTTCATCCCTTAATTGGTAGGTTATTACATAATCTCCCGGTTCGTAGAACGATGGGTCAAAGGATTCAGACGGTTCACTGTCATTTCCGATAAAGTATTCTCCTCCTGCGGGAACTGCGCCAGTCAAAGGCAATGGGTCATCATCCATACAAAGAGAGGGGAGGGGGGCAAAATCAATATCAATTCCGGATGGGAGCGATTTTACCATAAAGCTGAGAACCGGGCTGCCCGGTCTGCAAAAAACCAGGGAAACGGGAGCTGAAGTGCCCTCTGTACACACTCTCACTTTCCTGTCAGCAGGCATTGTCTGCGAGATGCCCTCGCAGTTTATGATATAGTAGAGTTCTCCAATTACGCTTTTGAATTCCACCTCAAAAGCAAGCGCATCTTCATGCAGCTCCACTACAATTTCGAAGCAATCGAAATAGTCGGGCATTCCGCAGCATGGATCCCCGGGAATCACATCTTCGGGCGAATCCCATTGTGCGTCAGGTGATGCGGTCAGGTCTATCTCAAATACCACCTGACAGTTGTTGGTAATTTGCGAAAATCCCTTAACAGGATACATTAAGCCAAACAGATAAAGCGAGGTGGAAATTAAAACAAGTTTCGAAAGAATATTTGTGCAAATTCGCAGCAGATCTTTCTCTTTCTCCTTTTCCTGATAAAAAGGATGGCTTTTTTGAGGGATATATTTTGCTCTCTCTGCCTTCATTGCGTATCAAATTTCTCAATCCTTTTCACGCTTTTCAAAAAATAGCGGCTTGTATGTAAAAGGATGCTGAAAGCCCGGTGGAACTCTTTTCCTTTATGATCTCCCGGATGTGGGCTTTTTGCTCTGTATCTTACATTCCCCAAAGAGGCGGCCGTTGTCTGCCTCCCCTGGGGATTTGCTGGTTGAATTCGTATATGATGGAAATCTCGTGTGCTCCTCCTGTGTTGTTCACCAGTCTGCTGATGGTAAAATCATAACTGTAGCCGATGCGGAGGTTCTCTGTGCGGACACCTCCCATAAATATTAAAGCATCGTTGTTCAGAAAACCATTGGCAGGATTGTTAAATACCGGAATTCCCCTGTAGATCAGACCAATGAATACGGGGTTTTTGGTCCAGTAGGTCCCGATGTCGAACTGATTGAATTTGCCCTGGTTTTTGTAGTGCATGGCAAAAGATAAACTTTCGGCTTCCTGATCGGCAAAAGCCCCACCGTAGTTAATTCGGTAGCCTCCAAAAATGGAAGTGCGAATGGGGATGCGGCTGATTTCGTCACTGGTCATGGATTGGTTAGGCATCATCATATTGGCAATGGCAATGCCGCCCCACATATTTTCCGAATAGGCAATTACAGAGGAAGCTGCATCGAAATAACTGATTCTTTCGATGGGATTTACCATGCTGTTGGATGGGCCAATGGAGCCATCCGGTGCAATCTGGTCTTCGAATATCAGCCGAAAGAAGTCTATGGTTCGTTGCTCGTAAACAAATTGAATTCCCGGTCTTACTGTCCAATTGGGCGTGATCCTGAAGTTGTAGGAGTAATTGAGTCCTCCGCGTGTAAGGGCCAGATTTCCACTCCCTGCCTGATCCCGAAACAGGATCACCCCCAGTCCGCTTCGATACCTGGGAAAGTAATGGTCAAAGGAGAAAGAATACGCTACGAAGGTTCCCGGAATCTGAGGCCATTGGTTGCGGTAGTTTAATACGAGCCTGCTGCCGCCCGAGGAGCCGGCAAAAGAAGGGGCAAGATGCAATGGGGCAGCATAAAACTGCGAGAACTGGGTGTCCTGGCTTTTTACAGGTGAATGGATACACAGGAAGAAAAACAAACTAAGATACAGGGAGAAAGTCAGGGCATGCCGAACCGGTGAAGCATGTTTTTCACCGTACAGGAAACTTTCAGTTGTAACCCTTTGCGGTAAAATCCTCTCCCAATAAAAAACTTTGACATCATGGTGATTTGGGTAATTGTTGACGAACATACCTTACTCCCGGTTAGTCTGAATGTTTTGTTTGTAAATATGTTAAAGGTGTTGGTTTGGTTTTATTTTTCGCAAAGTTATGAAAAAACAGGAAAAAACTCCCGTTTTCCAAAAAAAGGTTAAGGATGTTAAAACCCCGAACGGCCATTTTTCAGCAGCCATCAGGGGTAAACGGAACAGGAGTAAAGTGCAATTTATTTGCTGTTACCAGTACATTTGTGCATCAGGACAAGGTATTGATCCTTGTCGTTTGGAAGGTGCACCCTGGTTAAACTGATAGATGATGGAGATTTCGTGCGCCCCGCCAGTAGAGTTGATCAGGCGGCTGATGGTGAAGTCATAGCTATACCCTATGCGCATGTTGTTGGTTCTTAATCCTCCCATTAATACCAGTGCATCGTTATTGAATATGCCATGCACATGGTTGTTGAAAAAGGGAATGCCTCTATAGAGCAATCCTAATGAAATGGGATCGCGAGACCAGTATACACCGGCATCCAGCTGGTTAAATTTGCCCTGGTTTTTGTATATCATGGCCAGTGAAATGCTTTCCTGAACCTGCTGGGAGTAGCTCCCTCCAAAATAGTATCTGTAACCTCCAAAGAGAGAAAACTTCATTGGAATTCTGCTTTCTTCCTGGGTCATGGACTGGTTGGGCTGCATCATATGATCCACGGCAAGTCCGGCCCAAATGTTGCGACTGTAAGCCAGCATTGAGGAGGAGGCATCAAAATATCCTACTCTTTCCAGAGGATTTGGCACCATGGTAGTGGGAAGGATTTCATCGAGAGTAATCTGATCGCCAAAAGTATGGCGGTGAAAATCTACTGTACGCTGTGCATACATAAACTGCATGCCGGGTCTGAGGGTCCAGTTCTGGTCAATCTTAAAATTGTAAGAGTAAACAAGACCGCCGTGAGTAGTTGCCAAACGGCCGGTACCTGCCTGATCGCGAAACATGAGGATTCCAACTCCACTGCGATAGTTGTGAAAATAATGATCGAAGGAGAAGGCATAGGTTACAAAAGCCCCTGGTAATTGCGGCCATTGATTGCGATAGTTTAACACAAGTCGACTACCATCGGTAGATCCGGCAAAGGAAGGTGCCAGGTAAAGCGGTGCCGCATAAAACTGCGAAAACTGGGGTGCCTGTGCCCGCAAACTGAAAGAGCCTGCGCACAAAAGCACGATGCATACCCAAACTGGTATGAACCCCTTTGTGCCGTATTTTGGTATTGCTCTTTTCATGGGTATATATTTTAGTTGTTAATTTTTTTGTCCTGCTTCGATGCCGGTTAACGATACAATGTTACATCTCCTGCTTTTTCGATCTCCTTGCCGCTGTGGCAGGTGGCTTTTACCTTCCAGACGTAAACATCCATGGATGATAATTTGCCGCGGTAATAACCATCCCAGCCAATATTGATGTCAGTGCTTCTGAAAAGAAATTCACCCCACCGGTTGTAAATGACCAGCTGGTAATCCTTGATGCCCGTGTGAATGGGGTAAAAAACATGGTTTGCCGGATCATTGATAATGTAAGTTCCATCTCCCGGACCGCTGGTGTTGGGCGTAAATGCATCCGGAAAAATTATCTGACATTCCTGCTCAGCCTTAGCAGCACTTTCCTTGGTTATTTCATCAAAGCACTGGGGAAATGTGTTGGTGCCTACTCTCAGGCGGATGTCATATTCTCCCGGTTGTTCGTATTTGTGCTCCGGTTCAAAATCGTAATAAACACTGCCATCTCCCATGTGCCATTCATAATAAGCAGCCAGGCTCGAAAGATTGATCATTCTTACTGATTCATAGGGAAGTTGAACCACTTCGGGAGATACCCTGAAGTTCGCCTTTGGCATTTCAAAAACAGTGATTTGCTGGTAGGTTGAATCAATGCCACCTTCACCGCTTACAAGAAGTTTAACATGGTAAATGCCGGACTCGTAAAAAGTATGTACCGGATTTTCAAGATGAGAAAAATTGCCATCGTCGAAATCCCAGAAATATTCAAGCCCATATTGAGATTCATTCTTGAATCGAACCTCCATGGGTGGACATCCTTCAGCTGCCGGCTCGAATCCTACCTCAGGAAAAGGTGCGTGAACCACTATGGTCTGGCTAAGGCTGTCATGGCAAAAATCATTTGCCGCTTTCAGGCTTACATTGTAATACTTTGTTGCGTAATCTCCTGCAGGCCAGGTGTATTCATGTTCGATGGTTTCCCAGTTGCCTGAATGAAGAATGGTGCCATCTCCCATGTTCCAGGTAAAGTTCCAGTTTCCGGGAGCACTGAGATTATTGGCCCGGATGCTTTTGCTGGGGTAAGTTTGCGCATAGGGGTTGAGGAAAAAGTCTGCCACAGGCACCGGATAAACCTTTGCCTGGCGCAAAATGCTGTCCTGGCAACCATAAACGGATGTCGCAAGCAACCGGATGTCGTAAGTGGTCTCCTGAGTGCCAGGCGTGTAAAAGGTATTGTTCGGCTCGGGCATTACGGAAGAATTGCCATCAGCAAAGTCCCAGCTGTATTGATGGGCTCTTTCAGACTGGTTGATGAAGGAAAGAGGCAATGGGTTGCACCCTTTCATGAGCACATTGTCTGCACTGAAACCGGCTACCACTTCTGGGTATACCTTTACCTGCTGAAAAGACTCCCTCCAGCAACCATATTCATTGATGGTTTTAAGGTTGAGCAGGTATTGCAAAGGTATTTCCTGTAAGTTGGAGAATGTATGTTCAAATACAGGCTGGTGTTCATTGCTGCTTTGACCTCCAAGGTTCCACTCAAACTCATCACCTCCGATGGAAAGGTTCTCTATTTCTACAAGAAATGGCGAACATCCTTCATCCAGGTTTACCGAAAAGGCAGACATGGGCTTGGGGAATACAGTTATGATTTGGCTGGTTTGTGCTTCACATCCATAAACAGATGAATTGAGAAGACTGACCGTATAGTTCTTGATGTCGGTATAGCTTTCATTGGTGAAGAAGTATTCGGGGTTTTCATGCCCCGAGGTAGATCCCTCTCCAAAAGTCCAGTTGCGTGTATGTTCTCCCAGGGATAAATTGGTGAAGCTTACCTGCAGAGGGTGACACCCCTCTGTAATGGCTTCAAATTCTGCTGTAATTTCAGGAAAGACAGTTACCTGGCTATAGGTAGAGTCGGTGCAGCCGTGCTGGTTCTCGATGGTGAGACCTATGGGGAAAACACCAATGCCCATATCGTGTGGCTGGTGAAAAGTGTGCTGAGCATTGCCGGTTTGAGAGGAAACATTTCCATCTCCAAAATGCCAGCTGTATTCAAGGGCCCCGATGGAAGAGTCGCTGAAGGTGACTGGCAGTGGTGAACACCCTTCAGTTACCAATGGAGCGAAAGCTGCCGCCGGTTTTGGGAATACAGTAACAGTGGTTTGGGTTGAATCTTTACAACCATACGAAGATTCTGCCCTGAGGCGGATGGTAAAATCCCTGGTTTGGGTATGGCTGAAGTTCTCAAATGTATAGGCCTGTGTTGTTTCCTGACTTGTTGAATGGTTGCCATCTCCAAAATTCCAGAAGAACGGTGTGTCGGCTGATGCTCCCTGAGAAGTATTCAGAATTTCTATCTCCAGGGGATGGCAGCCGCTGATGTCTGATAGCGTTATGCCCGCAGTAATCTCAGGATAGACCTGAATGCTTTTTTCAATGGTATCCTTACAGCCAAACTGATTTTCTGCAATCAGCCTGCTTGTATAATTTGCAGCTCCATTGTTGTTGTTATAATAGGTGTGAGCAACATTTCCTGTGCTGGTGGTTTCGTTGGTACCATCGCCGAAATTCCAGTGATACAGATTGGCACCAACAGAATTGGGAGTAAAGTGCGCAAGCAGAGGGGCACATCCGTAAGTATCAGACATTGCATAAGAAGCCATGGGCTTTGGATGTACCGTTATTTCTTTTACCATGGTATGGATGCATCCAAACTGTGATTCGGCTTTCAGTGATACCGTGTAGGTCTTGCTTTCCAGGTGGCTGGTGTTGGTGAAAATCCGTGACGGAGTTTGCTGGTGAGAAGTTCCACCATCGCCAAAGCTCCACAAATAGTTGGAAGCTCCAATAGAATGATTTTCAAAGGTCACCTCCAGGGGATGACATCCCGATGTCACCATGTCAAAGTCAGCCGCTATTTGCGGGTAAATGGTTATATTCCTGACAATGGAGTCACGGCAGCCGCTGGCATTCTCAATGTATAGGGTCACAGGATAGATGATATCGCTGTCTGTGGTATTAACGAACTGATGAGAAATATCATCGCCTGAGCTTTCAACAGTATTCCCGTCACCGAAATCCCACAGGAAATCCTCACCTCCCACACTGGTGTTGAGGAAGGTAACTTCCTGGGGGGTGCAGTAAGATGTGTATTCGAAGGTAAAGCCTGCTTCAATTCTTGGATATACTGTTATCTGTTTTTCAATCACATCCTGGCAAAATTCATTGGATGTTGCGGTGAGTCTGACATTATAAACAGCGCTTTCATTCAGGTCGGCGTTCTCAAACAAAATTTCCGGATTTTGTTCAGAGGAGGTCCCCGCCTGATGGTCAAATTCCCACAGAAACTGGGTTGCTACCTCGTTGGAAAGGTTGTTAAACTCCACCAGCAGCGGGTTACATCCTTCCACAACAGTGGTGCTGAAGTTGGCAGTGATTTTTGGATTTACCGTAAGTGTTTTTTCTAAAGTGCTGATACATCCAAAATCATTTTCTGTTACCAGCCATATTTCAAATGTTTCAGGAGTTGTACCATTGTTTTCAAAGGTCTGGATGAACTGTGCCTGGTCAATTGCTTCGAAATTGGCTCCTCCGTCAAAACTCCAAAGGTTTGAAGTGGCGCCAAAAGAAGTATTGCTGAATTCCGTATCGTAAGGACTGCAATGAACAGGCGGGTCAAAGTTAAAGCCCGCCTCAATATAGGGTTTTACCGTTATGGGAATAATGGTGTCTGAGGTGCATCCCCATTTGGAAATTGCACTCATTTCCACGTAATAGGTGATTACCTGATTGGTGAAGTTGTGGAATACATGTTGAGGCTCCTTTTGGGTAGAAGATGCATTGTCGCCAAATTTCCAGTGATACGTTTCTGCGCCCCGTGAATCGTTGTCAAAGTTCACGGTCAGTGGTGCACATCCACTTACAATATCTGCCTGAACATCTGCCTCCACTTCAGGGTAAACGGTAATGTGGGTAAGCATCGTGTCGCGACACATGGAATATCTGCCCACCAGCATCAGCTCCCGGATTATTGGCTCATCGGTGTTGTTGATATAAGTATGGTTAAATTCTTCGGCCCCTGTAGTATAAACGGTTCCATCACCCATGCGCCAGGAATAGTTGGATATACCGTACGATTCGTTGATTACGTTCAGGTCAAATGGCGAACAACCTTCGGCTTCATCAATGGTGAAGGCTGCCATGGCCGGACCGTAAAGGGTGATAAATACACTGGTGGAGTCTTTCATTTTGCAGGCACCACTCACCGTTACTGTATATTTAATGGAAGTCTCAGGAAGAGCAATGGGGGTGGCACTTGTAGGGTCGTCAAGAAAATCGGGAGGATACCATTGGTAATTAACGCCTCCCTGGGCAATGAGCTGAACTGGATCTCCGAAACAAGCTCTGTGCCCAGAGCCGGCGCCCGAAATATTGGCTTTGATATTGAGTTCGTTAAAGTCAGAGAAATAGCCGTACATGGTTCCGGAGCCGGGCCCTCCATTGATGATTCCCAGGTGAAAGACATCCTTGGTATTCTCTATCAGGCTTGCAACTCCTACCGGCACCTGTGCCTGTGTCATCTCGTATTCGGCAGCCAGCCAGTTGGTGGTGCCGGGAACGACTTCAAAGTCGCTGGCCTTGATTACCGTGTTGGGGCCATCTCCGTTAAAAATAAATCCATCCTGGGCTCCGGCTCTCACAAGGATATTCAGGAAAAAACTCTCTCCTTTGGAGCGGGTAAAAGAAACTTTTGTACTACCTGTGCACACATTAATAGGGGGTAAAACTGCTCCACCCATTTCGCAGCCAAAACCTGCCACATGATATACATAAGCTTTCTCAGATGTTTCAATGTGATGGTTTTGCTGGGTAAACCTCCATCTTAACTGTTCTCCCGGCTGGATGATCGCTTCTAAAACCCCATCAATGAATACCTGGGTATCGTTTTGTGTTCCCAGAACATAAAAGAATTCCTGCATATTGTTTGCTCCACCTACTCCGATGCGGCCTTTCATGGCAATATATTCTGTGCCGATAATGGATACCGGAACCAGTTGATCTCCGATGAGATCCCGACAACCTCCCCATCCATTGGGTACTGAAGAGTTTACAGAGTCATCGCTGGTGGTTATTGCTATGGGTTTATCTGATTCTACACGGGTTCCTCCCAGCCGGTTTTGTGCAAGAGTTCCGGTGTTGGCATAATCTTCAGGAACAATGCCAATGGTTTGTCCCCTATTCAAAATGGTATCAAATGGTAAACCTGCGGGTCGTCCGGGAAAAACATTGTTGGTAGGGGTTATGGTAACAGTGGTCATGTCCTGGGTGGCGACAATGTAGATGCCCGAATATGGGCGGGGATTGTACATGTCTCCGTTGTGGAAGCGATCCTGAAAAGGCACATAGAAATCAGTGCCCAGGGAGTTTCTTCCCTTGAGAGCGAAAATGTCAGGGTTGAAATGTGTTCCCACTTCAAAATAAGCGGTAGTATAGTTGGTTGCCTGAATGAGTATCCCCCGGTTATATATCTGGTTGGGATTGGTTGACCAGAGCTGAAGAATAAGATCTGTTACTTCCACAGTGGCTGCCTCATTGGGGGCAAGGTTTGCAACAATAGGCTCAAAAGCAGGGTTAGCCGGCATTGAGATGGTAATAGTGTTAGCCAGGTTCAGGTTGGCAAAACGAAAATAGAATTTACGGCCGGCCCAGCCATGTCCCTCAGTTAATTTGGGCACCGCAAACCAAAACTCCGTATCCGTCTGGGCCTGTATTTTGCCCGGGCGGAAGCTCAAAATAAGCAGAAGCAGAATTGTAAAAGTAAAAAACTTCTTCATCTGATTTCGGATATGTGGCTATTTTGTTTTTTTGTTGTAACTTTCTTAAAGTTTGGCTGAAATATTTGATTTTCATGGTGTTGTTAGTCTGTATTATCACCATACATAACAAAAGTAAACTCCTTAAACCCTTAATACAACAGCGTAAACTCCTGATATTTTCGCGTAAAATATGCATATTTCTACCGGTTGTTTTTACCTGTTTTTTTTCGGGGTGAAAAGGGCCGTCATTGGGGATGAAAACAAAAAAAAGGCGCAATCATGCGCCTTTTTTAGATGGGTGGGTAAAATGATCGTATTTCTATTGTTTTATAATCAGCTTTTCAACACTGAATCCATGATCAGAAATTGCCTGGATAAAAAATATGCCAGACGGAAATTCTTTCGTGTCGAGAATGTACTCTGTTGAAGAAGGTTTTGCATGGATACGGATCCTGCCATTCATGTCGAAAATCTTCAACTCTCTCATAAGACTGCCCGATGTAATCCTTACGTAGTCCCTGGCCGGATTGGGATGCAATCTGATGTCTCCCGACGGTAGCATATTTTCACTTACACTGGTTAAAATGGCTAACTCTGCCATCGCACCCCCTTGTGGTAAGGCAACCCACAATCCGAAAGCGGGTCCGTCCTGATTGTTTTGCGGTTCGTAAAATCCTGAAGCAACTACCACAAGAGCATCACCCTGAAGATTTAGTGTTTCCAGGGGTGCAAGGTAAATAACTTCTGCTCCTCCCTCTGGCTGCACATACAACAGATAATCAGCAGTGGGCAGATCATAATACCCCGAAAAGTCACCGTATTCAAAGGAGAAGAGCGGCACTTCCTGCTCTTCCATCCATACACTAACCTCCGGGGCATCTGTTGACCCATGGAATACCAGTATGTCGGTATTATCGGGCGCAGTGGCTTCCATTCGCCCTTCGTGGAATGCTATAGCGAGAGGCATGTAGGGGTTGTGCGCATCTGACAACAACCCACTCACTATTGCTACCCCTGTTTCTTCCGGGTCAAAATTTACACTTTCAGCATGGATGGTCTTTCCTGAATATTTGTCGCTACCGGTTATTTCAAGCAGAAAGTCATGCCCTGCCGGAATGGGTATATACTCCGTTGCATACCGGAAGGGCAGGTCAGCGATGAAAGGTTTTTCGTTGAGGGTAATAACCATGTTTTCTGCGTCTGCCACGGTATGGATAAACTGTATCCATGCATATTGCCAGGGCTGGTCTCCGGGTTCTAAAACAGCAAATTCATCGTTTACTGTCATCTCTGCTGTCACCTCGACGGTTCTGTTGGGCTCTCCTGCCCATTCTCCATTATCCCATCCTGCGTTGATGAAATACTTGTATTCGTGCATGCCAGCCTGTAGTTGTAAAGTGATGGAATAGATGTTTTCATCTTCTGCATGAGGTTGCATTAATTGATGGGGAGGATTGCTGCCTGGTTCTTCCCAGTCGTGCATGCTTCCGGTAATGTAGAGATGGTCAGTGTCTCCGTCAAAAATCAAATAAGGGACATTGCTCATATCCACATTGAAGGTTACAGTGTGATCTTCGGGTTCAAAACCAGCGTCAAAATACAGCGTAGTGTTGGCGTGTGCATTTCTATAGGTGATGGTTCCGGTAGTGGGCGGGTTTTCCGGGTCAATGGTTACCCCATCAGAATTGAACTGTATCGTACGGTTGGGATAAGCGGGTGTGGAAGTAACATAAAACTTTTCATTTACTGTAAACCAGGTTTGCTCAAACATCCGGTTGGTGGTCAGCAGCAGATTGCCCCCTTCATAATTGAAGGCAACATCCAGAGGGATAAAGATGTTATTTTCTCCGGAAGGGAAGTCAACTGTTCCCTGGAAAACCAGATTATCATCCGAAACAGAAACAAATCCAGCTGTCATTTCTTCCAGTTCGGTATTTTGCATATAAATCCGGATTTCTTTTCCCGGCAGGTTGGTGGCAAAATTGTTATAAAAGGCAATCCCTGTAATCAACCCTTCACTGATCTGGATTTCTTCTTCGTAATAGATGGTTTGGGCAAGGCTGTTGCGCCAGTAAAAATCAAAAGGTATCCTGTAGGCGGGTAACTCATTTCCTGTCCCAATGGTAATTGCCTGAATTCCTTCCGGCAAAACATTGATATGCAGAGGCGAAGTGATATTATTGCCTGGATTGGCATCTCCTTCCAGCATTACTTCCCCGTAAAGGGTCATGTTTCCTTCATGACTTTGGTTGGGTGTCCATGCCAACGGAAAGGTCAGTTGTTGCCCTGGTTGAATCAGTTGGCCGGGAACAGATGCAAGAATCTCGTCACCATCGGTAATCAGTCTTACCAAATAGGTATCCTGTTCTACAAAGCCCAGGTTGTTGATTGTAATGGTATATACAGACTCTATCCCAACAGATGGTGTGGTGTTACCGGTTATGGCAGAGGCAGAAAGGTCATCATCGGAAGGGATAAAACAGGAAATATTGGCCTGCCACCCCGGACGTGTTACGCTAAAGTCGGAGGTAAAGCGGAAGGTGAGGGCTCCTGTAACATGAGTTGAGGTGATGTCTGCGAGCAAGGGCGGTACTCCAACCCCGGAAAACTGGCCCAACAGGTAGCTTTCAATCGCTTCATCTCCATCATACACATAGAGAAAGTCATAATTTGACTCTGTGTTGAAACTGGTGAACTGCATGTTGATTTTCGCCCCTTCCGTTTCCGGAAAGAAGGTAAGGGTTAAATTTTCGTTGTTTTGATAGTCGCTATCGGGACCTCCCGAATCAAAGAAGGTTCCCTCACAAGTGGTCACTGTGCCGTTAAACATAAATACGGCACCCTCAGCGGCGAGCAATACCTCATTTGAAGTAGCTGAACCCCCTTCGCCAACATCATTAACTGCCACAATCGTGTAGGAGTAGAATCCAATGCCCGGCAAGGTCTGGTCAAGAAATTCTGTCTGGGGAGCATCGATTGTAAACTCAGCGCCATCGGGGTTACGGGTAATCTGGTATTCAGTAATGGAGGCAGGGAGAAAATAGCCGCCATTGAGTCCTTCCTGGGGGGCATCCCAGGTTAGAAAACCTTCGTTGTCCAGATCAATCAGTTCAATGTTACTCACTGCCGCCGGTACATCGGGACCGATATATAAGGTGAAATTGGCGGGAGGACTGGAGCCGAACGCATTGTATGCCCGCAAGGTATAGGTATAATTGCCGGCTTCGGTAATGTCGTTGTCGGTGTATTGCAATTCTGCACCAATTACTGGTTCCAGGATGGTGTGGATGAGCTCACCAGCCCTGAATATTTTAATTGTATCCAATTGGGTTAGCGTTTCCCCTTCAAAGGTCAGGGATGGGTTGGTCCATGCAAGTGCAGCCGATAGAGCACCCTGATCGCCGGCCACAATGTTGAGATCTGCAATTGCCGCCGGGGCTTCGGGTTCGGCAGCATCCAGTATGGGGTCAAAGCCAAAGATGGCTTCCACTCCGGTATTGTTGGGATCGAGCCAGGTGCTCAGACGGGTTGCGTCTGTTCCTCCACCGGTCCATGATGTGCCAATGCGTCCGTACCAGTCAGGGTCAAGATTTCCGCATGCTGCATAGCCTCCGTGCAGTTGACCCAGGATTCTGCCCTGGGGATCGTAAATAGGAGATCCCGAAGAACCCGGCTCGGTGGTAGTGCCTCCGCTCCATGGCCCTACGCGCCAGTGGCTGGTGCCTGATCCGGGAGCTCCCAGGTAAGATGCCGCCTGCACACCTCCGTCAGCCCAGCTGAATTTTTTGATGTCGGCACGTGGATGATGAATGCCCACCACAACGCCATCGATGGTTGCTGCCAGGCTACGGTTCCAGCCCGAGAAATACACGTTATACTCTTCGGGGATAGGTTGGTTGAACTCCATGAGCCAGAAGTCAGAAGCGGCATGGCGTGCCTTGTCTGTTGCACCCGACATGGCGTCATGGGGAGGTATTGTGGGTGGATTGGCGCAGGTTTCACTTTGCCAGTTAAACCAGAAAACTACCGTTGAGGGGTTGCGGTAGCAGTGGTTGGCAGAAAGAAAATAGGGTGTACCATCGTTTTCGGTATTATTGATCAATGAGCCTGAGCAAAAGCCATTTCCACCAGTTACCAACATGGCTGATGAGCGGATCTGATCTTCCCATCCGGCACTTTCGGGGCAGGCCACGTTGATGTTGCAGGCTCCTGCATCCCCAAACCCTTTGGCGAAATATTCACCAGGGCCCCTGTAACCATGGGTAACCTGCCAAAGGTTGATTTCGCCTTTGAAAGCGACATCGGCAGGCTCAGAATATTCTATAATCACCTCATCGCCGGGAAGAAGGGTAGTGGCAAAATATCCATCATCCTGGTTGTTGTGATGGGTAAAGGCTCCGATTACCTGATTCCCGTCAGGAGTATAGACAAATAACCTGGCTTCGGGAGGAAGATGGTATTGGTCGAATGTAAGGTTGATGGAAACGGCTCCCTTGCTGAGAACTGATAACCGCCATATTCTGCTTCCATCCTCCAGATAATCCCAGGTGCCGGAGTTTTCCGGGTTGAGACTTACATAGAGGTTTTCACCGAAACGAAAGGGAATGTCCCTGATGGTGTCCATGATTTTGTCCTCCTCTCTGAGCTTTTGGACATCTACTTCCTTCATCATCGCCGTTTGGGGTATGCTCAGATGGGATTTGAATTTTGGCTGCAAACCCAGGGGTATGCCTCCCTGGTTTATTTGCGCATCAAGGGTTGACAGAGTGAAGATCATCAGTCCACTCCACAGAATTAGTTTTGTGTAGATTCTTTTCATGATTTTCCGGTTTGGGTTTGAAATGAATTTTGAATTTATGATAACAGCGTTTTGAAAGAAAACAGAATATAACATATATGGTTAATCCTAATTGGGAAAACGAAAATTCTTGCTGTCGGATATCTGATCGAAAAGAGAAAAATTGCAAAATAAAATTACAATAAATATATGAAATGATGGCGTTTTGCAACTGCAAAAGTTGCTTTTGTCCCATCAATGAAGCTCGAGACGGGGCCACTTCCAGTGACCCCGCCACTATTTAATGCACTTTGCCCAAACTACTTTTAACATTGTACTTCCACCATTTTAGTGAGGGCATGACTTGAAGTCATACCCTCACCAGCAATGTATAAAGCATCTATGCCGCACCCGTCCGGCCCGGACTACAGTTCCGGCCCGGGCTAAACCTTAATAAACAGCACAAAAAAAAGAGAGGCCCGACGGGCCTCTCTTTTTCAGTGAGTATATTCAGAGAAATAATCAGATTATTTCTGAACTTGCAGTTTGCCGGTGAAGATACCTTTAGCAGTAGTAATTCGAACAAAGTACATTCCACTTTCTAGGTGTTCTGTATTGATCTGGTATTCTTCACTGTTAATGATATTGCTGTATACGACTCTACCGCTTATGTCAAATACTCTGACTTGTTGCATTTCCTGAGTGCTTACAAGATTCACCATATTTCTGACAGGGTTGGGGAACAAACTGATATCAGTAAATTCGCCTGTAAGGTCATTTATATTGGTGAATAAGGGTAGTTGAATCAATGCCCCACCAATATTTGTAGCCACCCATAATCCGAAAGCAGGGCCGTTACTGTTGTTGTCAGGATTGAGGAATCCACTGGCTACAACGGTAAGTGCAGCACCATCTAACTCAAGTGTTGCAAGTGGAGCTTGATAGGAAGCAACCACAGTTTCACCATCAGCAGTGCGAACTTCTAATACGTAATCAGCAGTTGGCAGCGAGAGATATCCGGCAAACTCGCCATATTCAAAGTTGAATAAAGCACTTTCACCACCCATTGCCCAAACACTCACTTCAGGAGCGTCGGTAGCACCATGGAACACCAGCAAATCTGTTTGATCTGCGTTAAGTGCTGCTTCACGGGCAGGTGCAAATGGATAAACTGTAAAGGCTGGAGCCGGATCATAACCTGTAGCACTGACAATACCATTGGCAACGATTACATAAGTTTCATCAGCATCAAAGGTTACTGTGAAATTAAACACAGATGCTTCTATGCCAGCATTGGCAGGAGCAACGTCTAAGGTTAGCTCAACCTCTGCGGGTACATCAACAAATGGAGTTGCATTTCTGAAAGCCAGACCTTCAACAAAGATTTCACCATTGACAAAAATATCCACTTCTGAAGCCGCGAGGTCTGCAGAGTTGTGAATGATTTGTGCACGGGCAAATTCTGGCATCTCAATCTCAATATCAAAGTCAATGGTCATGATTTCAGAAACTCCTGAAGTGTAAACAGACTGAACGCCGGCAGTGTGTGTGCCATGGGGCAGGTCGGTAAACATATGCTCAGTAGTTGTTACTTCTGAAGCTACCTCTGCACCGTTGAGGAACACATTGTATCCCACAAAGGCTTTTTGCGCAAAGTTGTAGTTCATGTCGTCAATGGTAACAGGCTTGACAAATTTTCCGTCGCGGGCAGCATCGTTGTTACCTTCCTGTGGATTGGAAAATACCATCAGGTCTCTAACGTCGATTTTTTCACCACCTACCGAGATATTGTCAATTGCCCATGCATACCACAAACCGTCGTTGCCGGGTCCGTCAACGTTATTCCATGCAATATGGATATCCTGACCTGCGTATGCAGAAAGGTCAATAACAGCTGGAGTAGCATATGCATTTGCTCCGGCAGGCAGGTCGCTGGCATTCCATAGGATACTCCAGGTGTCTCCACCATCTGTAGAAGCTTTGACATAGTAGTTGTCTTGATTCACAGAACCGTTGGTTCCGTTGTACCAGAATACCAGGTCGCCCATAGGAGCAGTAAACTCTGGTGTAATCAACCATTCGTCCTGATGGTTATAACTCCACATCATGAATGCCTGATAGTCTCCATCCTGGGGTACGATCGGGGTTGTAAGTGCAACTGTACCGGTAATATGCCATGTGGAAGTAAATCCTGCCTGGCTGCCGGTATTGGTTATAATTTGATCCCAACCTACAGGAAGAACTCCGCCTTCGAAGCTTTCGCTCCAGCCCATAACATTGTTCCAGCTGAAATGTGCATCACCTTCGTCCAAACCTTCTGTTTCAACCATGAGTCCGTAAGGAGCAACAATGATTTCCACAAGTTCGGCAGTATATGCAAATTCATCCTGAATATCGATGTTCTCTACTATATAATCGTGGAAGAGCTCATGAGTGACATGCAGGGTGTACATTCCTTTGCGAACAGTTTCGAAGTGTGCTACACCATCGGCTCCTACAGTGTGTTCGTAAACATACTGATCGTGATCCTGGTTGGTAAGTAATACATGCGCACCTTCGGGGCTGTCACCTGAATTGGTAGTAACTGTAAAGGTAGCGGGAACGCCAAATACCATTTGGAAATCAACCGTGATGATATCAGAAGTACCGGTAGTGTAAACAGACTGAACACCTGCAGTATAAGTGCCTTCATCCAGATCTTCAAACAGGTATTCCATTTCAGTGATTTCGGTTGCTACCTGGTCACCATCAAGGAATACATTGTATCCGGTAAATGCCTTGCTGGCAATACTGTTGTGGTTGTTGTAGATGGGGAATCCGGTTACAACAGGTTCTGGCAGTTTGCTATAAGTAACATCCTGCATGCCGGCATTGCCATGATCAGCATACTCTTTGCCGAAGTCAATGGCTCCGTTGTCCACACCAAAGGCACGGATAAGGAAGTTGAATGGGAAAGCGCCAAGACCTTCGATAGCAGCAAATTGACCCGTAGTGTAATTGGCTACAAAGAAGTTGCTGTTGGGCATGAAGGGCCAGTCGGTGCTGGTACCTGCATCAGTTCCAATACCTAAGAATCCTGCATAAGAAAGTCCGATGAGGAAACCATTGGATGCTTCAACCGGAGTAGTGAATTCGTAAGTATTCCACTGCAAATCGGTGTTGGGTACTCCTGCCATTTGATACAATACATCCTGCGGATTGGGATTTCCGTTGGCATCCAGACCAAATACCCAAACTTTTACGGTATTGTGAGGACCACCTTCTGCAGTGAGGTACCATGACATTTCTTGAAGAACAGCATCTTTGCGGTGTGCTGAGCCTAAAACAGTGTTAAGAGTTCCTCCTCCGGAACCCAGCTGACCGGTTGCTGTACCATCATCATAGCGGAATTCTCTTTCTGCTACATCTGACCAGGTAAGCAATGCATTGCCTTCGTCTTGTCCGTCAACATCTACTTGCAGGTTTGCCGGGGGAACGATAACTTCAATAACAGTGATAGTGCCCAGGTCAAGGTCTGCTCCATCTACTTCAACGGTTTCGTCTACATAGAGTTCGTAGCCTGCTGCAACAACAGTTAGGGTATAGGGGCCTTCGAATACATCTTCAATTTCGAAAGAACCATCAGCTTCGGTCATAGCCGTATAGACGTCATAGCCCGTAAGGGATACCATTGCGCCTTCCTGCAATATACCGTCGTTGCCTTCCACAATACCTGTTACAGTAAACTGAGGAATGGCCTCGATAACAGCATCCTGAACGGTAGTTTCATCCTCTTCAATTACGACACCGGTTACAACGTTGGTTTCATAACCAAACTTGCTGAATTCGATGTTGTAAGTTTCAGGAAGCAGATAAGGGAATTCATAAAATCCATCTGCATCAGTATGAGTTGTAGCCATGGTGCCTAATACTCTTACCAAAACTCCTTCAACTGGGTCTGTTCCGTCAGTTACAGTACCTTCCAATGCTCCAAGACCTGCGGTAGAGAAATAAAGAGAGGTATTGGGGTGCCAGTTGCTGGCAGCTCCACCCGTTGGGGTCATGGGGTCAAGTCCTGCTGTTCCATCGGCAGCTACACGTCGGGTACGATTGGAACCCGGATCTTCTGTGCCATAGAAACGGTCATTAGAACTATAGTAATCCTGTTCCCAGACTTTTTGGGTATAAACAACAAGGTTACCACCTGTATAAATATAAATGTCATCGAAGTTGATGAAAATGTTGTTTTCACCCGAAGGGAAGTTAACAGCGCCATCAAATACCAGTTGCAGAGAAGTAGGATCTACCCATCCACCTGCAAGGTCATCAAGTTCGGTTTCACCAATCCAGATTCGGATATCTTTCTGAGGCAGGTCAGTAACAAAGTTATTGGTGTATTGTACACCTGTGATAACGCCACCGCCCATACCAATTTCATCGGGATAGTAAAGGGACTGGATAAGGCTGTTTCTCCAGAAAAAGTCGAAAGGCATCCTTACATTGGGGTAGTTGGTACCTGTACCAATGGTTATAACGATGATGTCGCCGGGTTGAACAACCACGTTAAGGTTGGCAGTCTGGTTGTTGCCTGGCAATTCATCTGCTGCAAAGTCAACATAACCATAAAGGTATGTTGGACCGGGTTCACCGGGAGCGGGAGTCCATGGCAGTTCATAGGTAAGGGTTTCGCCAAATTCAATGGCGGTACCTGCTACAGATGCTATCTCCACACCACCTTCTTTCATCAGTTTTACAGTGTAGTCACTTTGCGTGGCAGTACCTGCGTTTTGAACAGCAATGGTATACATGTTTTCAATGCCTTCAGACGGGGTAGTGTTACCGCTAATAGAAAGAGCAACAAGATCATTTTCAAGAACAGGCTCAAGAATAATATTGTCCAGATCCCAGTTGTTAATCTGGTAGGCATCACCGTTAAATTCCCAGGCAAGGTGCATGGTAGATTTACCGGCAGGAACATCAATGTAAAGTTCTGCTACTTGTGCAGGGATGTTACCTACGATGGCATGTGTCCATAGATCTGTCCATGTGTCACCACCATCAAAAGATACCCTGACAGCCAATGTGTTGGTTACTGCGGAGAAGTTGCTGAGGAACTGGTTGAACCTAAGTCTGAGTTCTGAATTTCCGTCAGTGTCAATAGGACCTGTAATGAGTCTTGACATCCCTTCGAAGCGTGGATTCCAGGTGAATCTCATCTGGGGTGCAGTACCACCGGCGGTAGAAAAGTTTCTTACAGCCCAGTTGACCATACCATCACCCGCGTTATTTCCGTCGGGATCAAGTTCTGCCTCAACAGTCCAGCCGGGAGGAATGGTTCCAATTTCATAGTCAAAAGTTTCATAGAGCAAAATGCCTTCAGCACCCAGCAGTACTACATTAGATGCGGCAAAACCACCTTCACCAATAGCATTGCTAACAGTTACGGTATAATAATAGTTTCCGATTCCGGGAACAGTAGTGTCGGTGAATTCAACAGCGGTTATATCGGTTGCCACCTCAACGGCTCCGGGCATACGAACCAAGGTATAGGTAAGGTCAGTGCCACTGATGTAGCCACCGTTCAAACCTTCGGTTGGAGCAGTCCAGCTTACATGGCCGTCATTGCCCTGGGCAACAAGGGTTACATCTTCCGGTGCAGCAGGTACGTCTTCGCCTACATATACAGAAACAGATGCAGCAGGGCCTTCACCGTCGGTGTTTACACCGTAAACAGAATAGCTGTATGTTCCGGCAGCGGTAATGTCATCATCCGTATAAGTTACTGCACCTCCGATTGTGGGAGTAGTAACCGTGTGAATAAGTTCTCCATTGCGAAGTACTCTTACTTCAGTAAGTTCAGTAAGGGTGCCACCGTCAAATGTTTCAGAAGGGTTGGTCCATGCAAGAGCGACTTCCAGTACACCCAAATCAGCAGCAGTAGCAGTTAATGCGGTGGGAGCAGCTGGTGCGTCAGGATCTGCAAGGTTCATCATCAACCATGCTGCAGAGTTGGCATAAAGAGTAACTCCGTCGCCAGTAAAGTTGAAGGCGCCGGTGGCCAAAGGTAAAAGATTCATGGATACCAGATTGGGTTTGGCTGCCAGGAGGAGTTGTCCGTTATCCCATTGAGCAATGGCTGTAGCACCTGTGGCTGCCTGGTTGTCCTGAATTAACCCGCTGGCAATGGCCAAAGAGTTAACATCAGTAAGCAGGGGATGGCCTGCTTCCAGAATGGTGCCCAAAGTGAAGCTTCCTTGAAAATCGGTGGTAGCCACGGTAAAGGCAGAATAGTTACCACTTAAATAGTTGCCTCCAATAGCCCAAAGACCTGGATAGTCCATGAGATAAGAGTTTTCAACAACCAGACCTCCCTGGTCGATGTAAGCAGCAAAAATGTCTCCTACTGCAGCGGGTGAAATGCCACCTGCTGCCAGCCATTGGTTGTTATTGAAGGTTATCAGGACATCATAAGGTGCCAAATCCGCCACGCTCAAACTGGGAAGATTGGCCGGGGGAAAAGAAGTTGCTGTAATGAATGAATATCCGTCTAAAGCAGCCCGTAAGGGTTCTGTACCGGCAACATCAGGTGAAACAATTATCACATTTATGTTTCCGGGATAGGTTAATCCCTTGCCGTAGTCAGTAAATATATCCTTCTGGGCAGGAATGGCAGTGCTCCTTTTGGTTTGTTCAAAAGAGTGTTTTGCAGCTTCACGCTCAGCAAGATTGATTTGTTGCATTTTCTCATAATCCTGCGGATCCATTTCAAAGCTTTGCCCGGTTACGGCAAAAACCCATAGGAATACGCTTAGTAATAATGTAATTCTCTTCATAGTTTTAATTTTAGTTTAGTTTAGTGTTGATTTATTAAATCAATAACAATTTTGGTTTGTGTTTAGCCATTTTTAGTCATAAACCTCCCTTTTTAGTTAGACATATTGTTTGTTAGTTCTTTTGAATCGCTAAATTTATAATACATATGCTAATTAAACAAAAAAAAATTCACAAAAAAACGTTGCAATCCTTGAGTTTGCGAATGTTTTATCTTGCAAAAAACTAATTATGTATAATTATTGGAATGTTAGGGCGATTTAAAATGATGTTTCGTGGGTGTTGAAAAAAAAGTTTTCCAAAATCTGGAGGTAGGTGGTTTGTAAAAGAATATATCATACTATCTGTTCTTTTGTAGTTTGGTATTGGTTAATCAAAATTAATAATTAATGTATATAATTTCAAACTAAATTAAATTTCTTTTTTAAAACAGGGATATTTGTCTGCATTTGATAGTCATTTAAAAGGAAAATTAAAAGATTCATTATTGCTGTGTTTGTATCTTAAAGTTGCCCTTCTGGTGCCATTACCAAGGGAAAATAGCGATACTGCAAGGATAGGGAGTGAAACTGGCCGGGACCCTAAACAAGTATTGTTGCAGAATATATTCCGATTTACCAAACAAAAACCCTTCTGATTAGTTATGAATCATAATATACTGCGTATTAAGGGTGGTTGCCGTGAGGGTTGAAAGGAGAGCGTGTAACGCTGTATTTTTTATGTGCGATTTATTAAACGGTAGCTTTTGGTATTTTACCTTTGCCAAAGCACACATCAAACAATAATAATGTTATTTTTGTATACAACTAAGCCTGTAGTAAACACAACACAATGGAAAAATTCTCCTATCTGGGCAATGCCGAACCTCAGACCATAGAATCTCTATACAAAGCCTACCTTTCGGATCCCGAAAGTGTAAGTGCTGACTGGCAAAATTTTTTCCAGGGATTTGATTTTGCTCTTACCAAATATCCCGACACCGACAATCTCTCTGAAAAAGAATCCAGGGTACTCAGGAATGAATTTAATGTTATCGACCTGATAAATGCCTATCGTGAACGTGGTCACCTTTTTACAAAAACCAACCCGGTTCGGACACGCAGAAGATATTCTCCTACATTGGATCACTCTAATTTCGGGCTTACCGATGAAGATTTGGATAACTCTTTTTTGGCAGGTAATGAAATAGGAATTGGCAAAACCACTCTTCGCAAAATTATTGACCATCTGCAGACTACCTATTGCCTTGGCGTAGGTGCTGAATTTATGTTTATTCGCAGCCCGGAAATCGTGGAGTGGTTGAAAAATAAAATGGAAACCTCCCGCAATTTGCCAAAATTTGAAACCCAAACCAAACGACAGATACTAAAGAAGCTTACTGAAGCAGTAGGTTTTGAACATTTTGTAAGAATGCGGTTTCCGGGGCAAAAACGATTTTCTCTTGAAGGTTGTGAAACCCTTATTCCGGCGCTTGACTCGGTCATTGAACTGGGCGCCGGTATGGGCATCAGGGAATATGTTATCGGCATGGCCCACCGGGGCCGACTCAACGTACTTGCCAATATATTGAAAAAACCTTACCGCAGAATTTTCAGCGAATTTCAAAGCAATGCTTATGAAGATGAGGGACTTCTGGGCGATGTAAAATACCATCTGGGCTGCACCCTTGAAACCCAAACCAGCGCTGGCGAAACCATTAATCTGAGTATATCCCCCAATCCCAGTCACCTCGAAGCTGTAAATCCCGTGGTGCAAGGCATCGCCAGGGCCAAGGCTGATCAGAAATACATGAGCGATTACCAGAAAGTGGCTCCTATTTTGATACATGGCGATGCCTCTATTGCCGGACAGGGGATTGTTTATGAAGTAATACAAATGTCGCAGCTTCCTGCCTATAAAACGGGAGGGACTATACACTTGATCATCAATAACCAGTTGGGGTTTACTACCAATTACCTGGATGCCCGCAGCAGCACCTATTGTACTGATGTAGCCAAAACCATTCAGTCGCCCGTATTTCATGTTAATGGCGATGATGTGGAAGCAGTGGTTTATACCATCGGGCTGGCTATGCAATTCAGACAGAAATTTCAGCGTGATGTGTTTATCGATTTGCTGTCTTATCGAAAATATGGACATAATGAGAGCGATGAACCCCGGTTTACTCAGCCCATTCTTTATAAAATAATCGAAAAACATCCCGATCCCGCAACCATATATATCGAAAAACTGGTTGCTGAAGGATCCATATCAGAGGAAGATGCCAAACAATTGCGCGAATCCTTTAATGAAACCCTGGATAAAGAGCTGGTCGAAGCTCAAAAAATTGTAAAAGGAAGTATAGACCCTTTTCTTGAACAAACATGGGAAGGTTTCTTAAAACCCGACCAGTTGCAGATTTTTGATGGAGCAGACACAAGAACAGACATTCAAACCTTGAAAATATTGGGGGAGAACATGTGTAGTCTGCCCAAAAGCATGTCGTTTTTCAGGAAAACCATTCGCTTGATGCAAGAGCGCGGGAAGATGCTGGAAGAAGGGCAAAAACTGGATTGGGCCATGGGCGAACTGCTGGCTTATGCCTCGCTTTTGAAGGAGGGATTTGATGTGAGATTCTCAGGGCAGGATGTGGCCAGGGGTACTTTTTCTCATCGCCATGCCGTGCTTATTGCCGAAGATACAGCCGCCGGGTATATTCCATTAAATAATATCTCAGACGAACAGGGAAGATTCGAAATATACAATTCGCTACTCTCGGAATATGGTGTGATGGGCTTTGAATACGGTTATGCCATGGCAAGTCCGCGCAGCCTCGTAATCTGGGAGGCACAGTTTGGGGATTTTGTCAATGGAGCGCAAATTATTATTGATCAGTTTATTACCAGTGCAGAGGAAAAATGGAGAGTGATGAATGGGCTGGTACTGCTCTTGCCACATGGATTTGAAGGGCAGGGGCCCGAGCATTCCAGTGCACGTATGGAGAGATTCCTTGCCAGTTGTGCCGAAAATAACATTCAGGTTGCCAACTGCACTACTCCTGCCAATTTTTATCATCTTTTGCGCAGGCAAATGAAAAGAAATTTCAGAAAGCCCCTGGTAGTTTTTACTCCCAAGAGTTTGTTGCGCCATCCCAGGTGTACTTCTTCCCTGGAAGAATTGGCTTCAGGTGCTTTTCAAAGTGTAATTGATGATGCGGGCGCGGACCCTGAATTTGTGGAAAGAGTGATATTCTGCAGTGGTAAAATCTATTACGAACTTGACGAATACCGCCACAAGCATAATCTCCACAACACGGCAATTATCCGTATTGAACAGTTTTATCCATTCCCACTGAAAGAAATTCAGGCTGCAGAGATGAAATACGCTAATGCCAGGCGTTGGCTTTGGGTGCAGGAAGAACCTAAAAATATGGGCGCATGGTACTTTATCAATGATTATATGCATTTCCTTGATCCCGGTGTGATTGCAAGACCGCCCAGTGGAAGTCCGGCAAGTGGTTCGAGTAAGTTTCATGCCATACAGCAAGACAAGATTGTAGAAAAAGCATTTGAAGATTGCAACTGCGAAAATGTTTGCCGTGAATGCAAGCAACTTTGTATCAGCCACCTCAACCAATTTAATACAATGTAATAACCCAATAACCCAATCCCGCATCCTTTCAGTCGCGGGATCTGCGCTTCGCTCCAATAACCCGATAACCCATAAACCCAATAACTCATTAACCCATTAACCCAACAAAAATGATTGATATAAGAGTACCGGAAGCAGGAGAATCCATAACACAGGTTGAGCTGGCCAAATGGCTTGCTGCCGATGGTGATTATATTGAGAAAGATCAGGAAATTGCTGAAATAGATTCAGACAAAGCCACCCTTACCATCAATGCCGATGGTGCAGGCATTCTGAAAATTATCATTGATGAAGGCAGTACTGTTGAGCCCGGCAAGGTGATAGGTCAAATTGACACCTCTGCAGAGAAGCCCCAAAGCAGTGAGCCCGCCGGTGACAAAGACAATGCTGCAAAGCTGCAAAAAGAAGAAAAAGCCGGCGATACAGACAAGAAACAGGAGAACGCAGCATCCAGTGACGCAGTTGAAACTGCTTCTTTACGGCCTGAAGAGAAAAAGAAAACAGACACCACCGACGACTTTACCTTTAGCCCGCAGGCGAGCAAAATGCTCGACGAGCTGAATTTAAGCATTGATGATATAACCCGCAATCCGGAAAACAAGCGGATAACCAAAAAAGATCTTTTGGTGGCCATCGGGCAACTGGCTGGCAAAAAGGGCAATGAACAGCAAGCTGCCCCTGCGCAGGAAAGCATTACGTGGAAAGGCAGCAGAGAGGTTGAAAAAATCAAAATGACCGCGCTGCGCCGCAAAATTGCCGAACGGTTGGTGGCAGTGAAAAACGATACTGCTATGCTCACTACATTTAATGAAGTGGATATGACGGCAGTAATGAATTTGCGCAATAAATTCAAAGACAAATTCCAGGAAAAATATGGCATCAAGCCGGGCTTTATGTCATTTTTTGTCAAGGCTGTCACCTCAAGTATTCCCTCATTTCCTCAGGTCAATGGGCAAATTGATGACGGGCACATTGTCATTCACGATTATGCAGATATCGGTATTGCAGTGAGCACACCCAAGGGGCTGATGGTGCCGGTAATAAGGGATGCGCATAGCAAAAGCCTGTTTGAACTGGAACAAGAGATAGGCAATCTGGCCAAAAAAGCCCGCGACAACAAAATAACCATCGAAGAGCTAACCGGAGGTACTTTCAGCATTACCAACGGAGGGGTGTTTGGTTCGATGCTTTCTACCCCGATTATTAATCCACCGCAAAGCGCCATTCTGGGCATGCACAATATTGTAGACAGGCCTGTGGCCATTGATGGCAAAGTGGAAATACGGCCCATCATGTACCTTGCTTTATCCTATGACCACAGAATCATTGACGGTAAGGAATCCGTTGGATTCCTGGTGCAGGTGAAAAAGTTTCTTGAAAATCCTGTAGCTATGCTGTTTCAGGGCAAAGATCCGGAAGAAATATTGCTGGGATTATAAAGCATCTTCATCAAAGTTTTTAAGCCATGCCACAGCTGCATACACTATGGGTGTATCGAGCAGGGCTGCAAAAAACTTGAAAATGTAGCTGTTGATAATAAGGACAAACAGCGCTGAAAACCCAATGACACTGTCTCCCAGGTTGCCAGAAAAGTAAAGGATGCTAATAATGGCTGTGGAATCTACCAGCTGGCTCACCATGGTTGACGCATTGTTTCTCAACCACAAATGGCGCCCTTGTGTTTTTTTCTTCCAGAAGTGAAACAGGCGCACATCTATCGTCTGAGCAGTAAGGTAAGCGATCATGCTGGCAATGGTGTTTCCAATCATATATCCGTAAATGCCATCAAATAGATGTAGTCCTGCACTTACTCCTTCGGCATTGGGAAGGTGGAAATTGATTACCATCAAAGCCAGCATAAAGCAATTTACACCAAATCCAACCCAAACCAGCAACTGCGCTTTGCGCCGGCCAAACAACTCCGATACCAGATCCGTTGCAAGGAAAGTGGCAGGGAAAGCAATTAACCCGGCGGGAACAATCATCGAATACTGATTTCCTTCACGTACCAGCGAGGGTACAATGGGCAGCAACCAGTCAGGAAGATTCAGCGTAAATAAATGAATGAATTTGGTGGTGCCGATAAGATTGCCCAACACCAGTGCAGTGATAAAAACACTGCTTAGTATCAGGAATAGTGCATCACGGTTAAAAGCTGTATTTTTGAGCTTGCTTATCAACATGAACAGATGGTTTGATTATTCATATAAAATCACTAAACAAGGTGGTAACTGAAATGTTGAATAAAAAGAAAGTTTATGCTTTCCCGGTTTTTCTTAATCTTTAATATCCCGAATATATGGCACTAATAAAATCAATAAGGGGTTTTACCCCAAAGTTTGGAAAAGATTGTTACCTGGCAGAGAATGCAACAGTTATTGGTGATGTTATCATGGGCGATCAGTGCAGCGTGTGGTTCAATGCCGTAGTGCGTGGTGATGTCCACTTCATCCGTATCGGAAATAAGGTGAATATTCAGGATGGCGCCATTATTCACTGTACCTACGAAACAGCTCCTACTACTATTGGCAATAATGTTTCTATTGCCCATAATGCCATTGTTCATGGTTGTACTATTGAGGACAATGTGCTGGTTGGGATGAGTGCTGTTATTATGGACAATGCAGTGGTGGGCAGCAACTCGGTTATTGCCGCCGGCTCTGTAGTTCTTGAGAATACAGTGATTGAACCCGGGAGTGTGTATGCGGGCGTTCCGGCCAAAAAGATCAAAGATATCAACCAGGAACTAACCGGGCATCTGCTCGATCGCATTTCCAATAACTATATTAAATATGCCGGATGGTACAAGGAAGGTAAGGAGGAATAGCCCATTTGCCATTACTCTTAAGAATTGGTAAACTGGTTTTTAGTTTCGGGTTTTGCAGGTCTTGATTCCGAAAATCGTATACAACGGACAGAAGCTTACCATACTGGTTAGCACAAATACAATGGAAAGTATTCCTGCCACAATGGCTGGTGTGCCGTTAATTACATTTGTATAAATAAGAATACCTACCGCAATGGCGATGAGTACCCGTATAGTTTTGTCAATTGATCCCATGTTTGCTTTCATAATATCCGTATTTAGTTTATTGAGAATAATACAATTCGTGATGCATAAACCCGGCCTGCAAAATAATGTTCAAAAAAAAAGCTGCCCATATGAGCAGCTTTTTTTTTGAGTTTGGCTTAAAGCAAATGTTAGATACCAATTTTGGCTTTTACTTTGTCCATGATATTGTCAGAAGGCTCTGAATAAAGCAAGACGCCCATACTGGTATCAAAAACATAAGTGAATCCGTTTTCACGAGCTACATCTTCGATGGCTTTTCTTGCCTTTTCGATGATTGGCCTTAGAAGTTGATTTTCTTTTTGCATCAGATCTTCCTGGGCTGATTCCTGGAATTCCATAATTCTTTGCTGCAGACTTTCAAGTTCCCTTTCTTTAGACTGACGGATAAGTTGAGAAAAGGTTTCCTGCTTTTCAAGATAATCCTGGTACTTGGTTTGAAATTCTCTTTGCATAGCAGTAAAGGTAGATTCCAGCTCACCGGCATATTTTTCCAGTTCCTTGGTAGCTGTTTCACGACCGGGCATTTGCTGGAGAAGCTCATTGGTATTAATGTGGCCGAGTTTTACCTGAGAGAATACATTCGCATTCATGCCCAGAAGGAATACCACTAATAAAGAAATCCGAAAGATGTTTTTCATTGTTGTTTTTTTTGAGTTAGATATTTGTTCAATCTGAAAATTTTGAAAATCAGAACGTTTTAACAATTGCAGCAATTTCAATAATCATGCCTTATTTTTTTCAGGGGGCAAATATAAAAATTAAAAACGAATTTAAACTCCTTTTAACAGCATTTAAAACTAAAGTTTTGATACTGAGAAAATAAGAGCATCGCACTAACAACGACAGAGCGGGTCTTTTATTACCTGCCCTGCAGGTTTATTTCAATATTTTATAAGTAAGCAGCCAGCCGTGCAGAGTGCTTAATAATTTCTTTCCGGAAACTGCTCTTCCCACCACTGAGGCTGATCTTTTAGGTGTTTGTCCCACCACGCCATGATAACATTGTGCCATTGTTTTCTTTTGGAAGAAGTAACGATATGGTGATCTTCTCCTTTGATCATCACCAGCTCAACAGGCCTGTCAAGGATTTTCAACGCTGTATAGAGCTGCACGCTCTCTCCGGGAGGTACATTGGTGTCGCTGTCACCCGTAAGAAGCAGCAGAGGAGTGGTGATCTTGTCGGCATGGAAAATCGGACTTTGTTCAACGTAGAGTTCTTTATTATTCCATGGATAACTTCCGGCAGAAGCTTCAGAACTGTAGGCATATCCCCAGAAACCATCTCCCCAGTAACTGGTAATATTGCTGATACCTGCATGAGAAATGGCCGTGGCAAAAATATCGGTACGTGTCATCAGCAGCATGGTCATAAAACCTCCATAAGAAGCGCCTGCACAACCCACTCTTTCTGCATTCGCATAAGAGTGTGCCTCCAGAAACTTTTTGGTTCCTTCAATGATTTCATCTGCCACTGTAATCCCCCAGTTGTTGACGTGTGCAGCCGAAAACTCCTGCCCGAATCCGGTGGCCCCGCTGGGTTGAAATACATAAACAATATAACCGCTGCCTGCCCAAAGGTTAAAGGGGTACCTGCCTCCGAAGGTGCGGCCCACGGGTGTGGTTCCTGCATAATAATACACAATGACAGGGTAGGAGTTTTCGCTGTCAAAATCCGGCGGATAGTATACCCGTCCTTTGATCTCCTGTCCTGCAGAAGTAGCGAAATTCCAGTTTTTGATTTCTCCGAATTCCACATGGCGGTATATCTCAGCTTCGGTGTTCTCCAGCACGGTAGTGCGCATGTTGCGCAGATTTACAGCAAAATGGCTCGATGGTGCATTGGTTTGTGATGCCGAAACAATCGCCATGCGGGCATTGTCTGCAAAGCTGGCTGAAGATATGTAATCGGAATTTAGTTCTACCTTCTCTATTCTTTCCCGCCGAACATCATAGCGGTACAGGCGTCTGAAGTCCTCATCGGTGGTAAGCAGGTAAATCATGTTGTCGGGTTTGTGCCAGGTTACGGAATTTACCGAAGGATGAAAATCACGGGTAATGGGCTTGACCTCTGCGGTTTGCAAATCATAAATGTAAGCCTGGGTGTCGTAGTTATTTACGGTTACTCCTTCAGGTACATTTTCTCCGATGCCTCCAAAGGCTGACGGGCCGCCGGTGGCAAGCAAAAATCGTCCGTCAGGGGAAAATTGTGCACTTACTCCCCTTATTTCATCGATCCAGAGCGTATCCACGGCTTGGTCAGCCAGGGTAAGAATAAACATGTTTTGCTTTGAAAAGGGACTTTGGGTATAGTAAGGGAAGCTTTGACTGAACAAAATCCTCTTGCTGTCGGGGCTGATGTCTTGCAGCGAAGTGGTAAGATTGCCAAAAGTGAGGCGTTGGTGATATCCGCTTGATAAATCAAAATGATACAAGAAACTTCGGTGTCTGAAATGTGCCTGGCGATCTTGCATGCCCAATACCTGGCGGACATCTTCAGTGATACTGCTTCCTTCCTCTCTGAGGGTGTAAATGATAAATTCCTCATTGGGTGCCCAGCGATACCCGCTGAAGTTTTCCATCTCATCCATTAGCTCAGTTATTGCACCACTTTCAATGTCATGAAGAAAAAGGGTTGCTTTGCTACTCCTTGTGTGCGTATAGGAGATTCTGTTGGTGTTGGGAAGCCATTGCAACTGACCAATTCTTGCATGGCGGAAGCTGTGCATCAGTTTGCGGTCGTCTGTACGTCTGATTTCTGTCCAGCGCTCGGTTTGGTCGGCGGGCAGGGCACGGCTGTAATTTACAGAATAATATTTTCCATCATGAGAGGGTTGAATGCTAGTGGTTTTAACCCCTTCAAGAATGTGATCAATGTTTTTCCTGGTTTTTGGAGAAAGAGAAATATTTACATCCGTAAGCTGCCATGGATCTTTGATTTCCAGGTTGGCCATAATTTTCCAGTCCAGGGGAGCATCTGCGGGTTTGAGGGTTTTGATAACCAGCAGGTGCTTGCCTCTCTCCAGTTTCAGATCCTTGCTTACCTTGCCTACTGTATTTTCTTCCGTTTCGGTAGTAGCTTTGGTGCCGATATGTTCTCCGTTTAACCATGCCCTTACAGTGTGAGGGCTTTTTATTTCCAGGGTGGTTTTGATAAACCTGTCTGTCTCAATATAGACTGCCAGATAAGCCACGCGGGGGTGTTTTGTTTCCGATTCTCCGTCGATGAAAATATATCCGTTGGAATCGGTAAAATCAGACTGCCATTGCAACAATGTTTCGTTTGCAGAGGTGAGAACTTTGCCTTCCACCGGAAAATGATTGCTCAGATTCACATGGTCAAATTCAAGCAGGTTGCGCATCTCAAATGTCTTCCCTTTGGTGTTTTTCAGATCATGAAAAACAGGCAGGGCCACTTCATGGGAAGAAGTCTTAAGCCATTGTGAGATTACCAGTTTGTCTCCGGCCATGGACTTGAAGACAAGGGTCAATGCAAAAATAAAAAACAAATGCTTTTTTGTCATATTATAGAATGTTTAGGGTGATTATGTTTTCCGGCGGTAAATATAGTAACAGTAAAATAAAATCCTGTTTATTTTGGAAAAATTGTGCTCATCCCTGCTGCAGACATCTGGATGATTTACATAATGATAATGAACGCGAAAGAAGAATTGCACAATAAGATTTTAAGAATAATGAGAGGGTTTGAAGCTCCCATTCAGAAAATATTGCTATTTTTGCGGCTAATTTAACTGCTTATTTTTCAATTGTTTAAAAAAAATAAAATTCTGAAACATTTATGGAAAGAGATCAAAAGATTTTTGACCTGATTGAACAGGAAAAACAGCGTCAGATGCACGGTGTTGAGCTAATTGCTTCCGAAAACTTTGTAAGTGAACAGGTAATGGAGGCAATGGGCAGTGTACTGACCAACAAATACGCCGAAGGCTACCCGGGCAAACGTTATTATGGCGGTTGCCAGATTGTTGACCAGACAGAACAGCTGGCCATCGATCGCGCAAAAGAACTTTTTGGTGCCGAATGGGCCAATGTTCAGCCCCATAGTGGTGCCCAGGCCAATGCTGCTGTTTTTCTTGCCTGCCTCAAGCCCGGAGATACATTCATGGGCCTTGATTTGAGCCATGGAGGACACCTTTCTCATGGTGCTCCTGTGAATCTTTCTGGCATCCTCTACAATCCCGTAGCTTACGAAGTGAAAGAAAGTGACGGACAGATTGATTATGATCACATGGAAAAAACAGCCCTGGCAGAAAAACCCAAAATGATTGTTGCCGGAGCTTCTGCCTATCCGCGCGATTGGAATTATGCCCGCATGAGAGAAATTGCTGACAAGGTGGGTGCTGTGCTCATGGCTGATATTGCTCACCCTGCTGGTCTTATTGCAGCCAAATTGCTCAACGATCCGCTGCCCCATTGCCATTTTGTTACCACCACCACCCATAAAACCCTCAGAGGGCCGCGTGGAGGATTGATACTTATTGGACGCGACATTGAAAACCCCTGGGGATTGAAAACTCCCAAAGGACAAATAAAAATGCTGTCGCAAGTGCTTGATTCAGCAGTATTTCCCGGAACCCAGGGTGGCCCCCTGGAGCATGTAATTGCAGCCAAAGCGGTGGCTTTTGGTGAAGCACTTCATCCATCCTTTAAGGATTACGGAAAGCAGGTGATGAAAAATGCACAGGCCATGGCCAAAGCATTCATCAGCAAAGGTTACCATGTTACCAGCAATGGTACAGAAAACCACCTGATGCTTATCGACCTGAGATCCAAATTTCCTGAAATTACTGGCAAAAAGGTTGAAAATACCCTGGTACTGGCAGATATTACCATCAATAAAAACATGGTTCCTTTCGATAGCCGCTCTCCTTTCCAGACTTCAGGAATCCGCATTGGTACACCTGCTGTTACAACAAGAGGATTGAAAGAAGATGATGTTGTTAAGATTGTTGACTTTATCGACGAAGTAATCAGTAATATTGACAATGAAGAGGTGATTGCCGGAGTAAGAAAAAAGGTAAATGACCTTATGGGACAGTTTCCGCTCTTTGCATGGTAGCACATGAACCCTGAAAAATTTCAGAAGGCTCCTTTAGCAAGGGGCCTTTTTTTATATAAAGCAACCCATGTACGATATTTGGTTTTATTTCCGATAGCAATCAAAATGCCTTTTAAACACAAAATTTAAAAATCACATTAACAGCAGAATACAACATATATCATAGGTCGCGAAGAGCGATCTCTCATTTTTTGCCTGACTCCACTGTCAATAAATATAATATTGTTGATTTTTTCTTTGGAAATGTGCAAAATATTCAGCATTTTTATGGCCTATTCCAATTGAATCCATTATGAAAACACTTTATCTTGTTCGCCACGGTAAGTCTTCCTGGGAAGACATGTCGCATCAGGACTATGAAAGGCCTCTGCTGGAAAAAGGAATCAGGCGTACCCGTAAGGTTGCCCTTTTTTTGAAAGAAAAAAACGTAAAACCCGATCTTATCATTTCCAGTCATGCGCAAAGGGCCTTTGAAACAGCGGGGATTATAGCAGAAAAAATAAATTATCCGGTTGATAAAATACACATTGAAAGAAGCCTCTATTTTTCCGGCCCCGAAGCAATGGAAAGCCTGATAGCAGGACTTGATGATAATCTTAAGGAGGTTATGCTGGTAGGGCATAACCCCGACATGACCAACCTTGCCAATGTTTTTCTCGTTGACAAAACAGACTATTTACCAACCACCGGCGTTGTATGTATCAGATTTGATACTTCAAGCTGGGCAGAAGCTTTTATTGCCCCAAGAGAAATCTCCTTTGTCGTTACTCCCAAAACTTTATAATTCCTGCAATGTTGTATTGATTGGAATATTGGTTTTGCCAAAAATCAAACGTTTAAAAATTAACTTTCAGCAAACAAGAAAGCAGGATTTTATTTGCATTTTTTTATAATGGTTTCAGTTTTCTTAGTCGGGATATATTAATATAAGCTCAATGTTGATGTTGGTAAATTTTGTATTTACAGAGGATGGGTTTTGGAGTATAACATCGCTTGCTGTTTTCTTACAAAAACGATGTAAGCATAAGTATCATAAAAGTGAAGGAATAGCCGACCATGCTTATTTTTAACGTATTTGCGGGGCAGACTATCTGACCGTTTTAATCAAATTATACACAGATAAATAACGAAAACCTTGATAATTAACCGTGAAATAAGTTGGCTTTCATTTAATGAAAGAGTACTGCAGGAGGCTGCTGATAACCGGGTTCCTCTTATTGAGAGAATACGGTTTCTGGGAATTTTTTCCAATAACCTGGATGAATTTTTCAGGGTAAGAGTTGCTACCTGGCGGCGGCTGGTCGACATGCCTGATGCTGAAAGCTCATTGAAGGAATCCCCGGCAAAAATTCTTGGCCATATCACCAAAACAGATTACGCTCATAACCAGAGGTTTCTTAAGATTTATGATCAGCTCCTCAGTGAACTGGAAAGAGAGAATATTTTCATTATTAACGAAAAGCAGCTTACCGATGATCAGGGTAGTTTTGTGCGCCAGTACTTTCGCGACCATGTAAGGGCCAACTTGTTTCCCATCATGATGAAAAAACTGAAGCGAACTACCTCCCTGAAAGACAAGTCCATATATCTTGCCGTGCAGCTGAAAAAAAAGGATAACAGCATCAAGGAAAATCATGCGCTTATCAAAGTTCCTACTTCAGTGATATCACGCTTCTTAATCTTACCTAAAAAGGAGGATAGGAATTACATCATATTGCTTGATGATGTGATACGCTTTAATCTTGCTGACATTTTTTCGGTGTTCGATTATGATGAGTTTAATGCCTATACCATAAAAATTACCCGGGATGCCGAAATGGAAATTGACAATGATGTTTCCAAAAGTTTGATGGAACGCATGAGTGAAAGCCTTAAGCAAAGGAAGAGAGGGCGTCCGGTAAGGTTTGTTTACGATGGTGAAATCCCCCATGGCATGCTCAAGATGATAATGGATAGGCTCAAAATATCGGGCAAGGATAATACAATGAAGGGAGGGAGATACCACAATTTCAAGGACTTTATGAAGTTCCCCAATGTAGGTGGACCACAATATGAATATTCACCAGCCCCTCCTTTGCCTCATAAAGACCTGTCGGGCTGCAAAAGTATCCTTGCGGCCATAAAGCAAAAGGACATCATGCTCCACTTCCCTTATCAGTCTTTTCAATACATCGTTGACTTGTTGCGCGAAGCATCTATCGACCCCAGGGTGAAATCCGTAAAAATGACCCTGTACCGGGTGGCCAAAGACTCAAAGGTTGTCAATGCACTAATCAATGCAGCCAGAAACGGGAAAGATGTTACTGTTTACCTTGAATTGCAGGCCCGTTTTGATGAACAAGCCAATATTTACTGGTCAGAAAAGCTGCTGGAAGAGGGTGTGGAAATCATTCATGGCAAAGCTGGAATGAAGGTTCACTCCAAGTTGATTCTCATTGAAAGAAAGGAAGGCTCCCAAAAAGTACTTTATGCCAATATCGGTACCGGTAATTTTAATGAAACTACCAGTCAGATATATGTGGATACAAGTCTTCTAACCAGTAACCCTAAAATTACAACTGAGGTAGAGCAGGTCTTTCGGCTTTTTGAAGTTAGCTATCATGTACCCTTTACCTTTAAAAATCTAATCTTATCCCCGTTTAAAACCCGGCAGTTTGTGACGCAGATGATAAACAAGGAAATGGCCAATGCACGCAAAGGGAAACATGCAGAGGTGGTGATGAAGCTTAATTCGCTTGTGGATGAGTCGCTTGTAAAGAAAATTTATGCTGCATCCAAAGCCGGAGTGAAATTCCGGCTCATAATCAGGGGTATATGTGTGCTGGTGCCCGGGGTGAAGAACAAAAGTGAAAATATTGAGGCGGTAAGTATTGTTGACCGGTACCTGGAACACTCCAGAATATTCGTGTTTCATAATGACGGCAAACCTTTGTATTACCTCTCTTCTGCTGACCTGATGTCGCGCAATCTTGACCATCGCATCGAGGTAGGTGTACCTGTATGGGACAAGGACTTGCAAACTGAAATCCAGACCATGCTTGACATACAATGGAAAGACAATGTGAAAGCCCGATACCTGGGAAAAGACAACCTCAATACATACAAAACTGCTCTTGTGGAGGAGGAGCTTGTGCGTTCACAGGTTGAGATTTACAACTATTTTAAATCTGTTTTTTATAATCTTCCTGTCAAAGAACAATAGATGTTGTTAAGTGCTATTGATATAGGATCCAATGCGGTAAGACTTTTCTTTTCCAATGTTTTTGAAAAGGATGGGCAGATGGTTATTGAGAAAGCTTCCCTGATGAGGGTGCCCCTCAGGCTTGGGGAGGATGCTTTTGTCAGGAACAGGATTTCTGATCCGAACACAGAAAAACTGGTGAAAACAATGAAAGCCTTCAGATTGCTTATTGATGTAACAGAGCCTTTGTCATTCAGGGCTTGTGCTACTTCGGCCATGCGCGAAGTGGAAAACAGTGATGAGATAATTCAAAGGGTAGAGCAGGAAAGTAATATAAAAATCCATGTTATCGATGGGGTTGAGGAGGCTGAAATTATCAGTGCTGTCAGGAGTCCTGAAGAGAAATATGACTTCCGGTACTCTTTGTATATTGATGTAGGAGGAGGCAGTACTGAACTCTCATTGATTTCAAAAGATTCTATTCTAGACTCAGCATCCTTTAAAATTGGAACGGTAAGAATGCTGAACGAAAAAGTAGAACCCACCGAATGGGCCAGGATGGAGGTTTGGTTGATGAGATACAAAAAAATCTTCCCGGAACTGATTTCTGTGGGTACCGGTGGGAATATCAACAAAATAGCCGCATTGTACGGCAGGGTGCCGGATAAAACCCTTCCCTTTACCAATCTTGAATATGCATTGAATCATCTGCAAAAGTTTTCAATTGCTGAGCGGATTGAACATATGGGGCTTAGTCCCGACAGAGCTGATGTGATAGTGCCGGCTGCAGAAATATTTTATTTCATCATGAAAAAAACCGGAGGGAAGACCTTACTTGTACCCAGATTTGGACTTTGTGATGGTATTGTAAGTGTCTTGTATAAAGAAATTAAGAGCAAGGAATACAATGCCTTGCTATGAAATAGTGTTAATCTTTGTCAATCCGGTCTACCTTTAAACCCCCTTTTCCCGTATATTTGTAAGACAGAATACCAGGTCCTTACACCCATTATTTCCAGGGTTGTTTTATATCAGGAAAGTATTCAGCAATAGAATAGTTATCATTAATCAGAAAATCAGAAAAAGGTCGTGTCAGAAAATACAAGCAATAAATTATCCATAGCAGAACTTGAACAGGAACGCAGGGAAATACTTAAACACTACCGTAGTTTATTATCTGTATGCCGTCCCGGGACCAGTCTTGCAGACAGGAAGCGAATCAGGCAGGCTTTTAATTTTGCCCTGCAGGCCCACAAAGAGCATCGTCGAAAAAGTGGCGAACCCTATATTTACCATCCCATTGCAGTGGCTCAGATATCTGTGGAAGAAATTGGTCTTGGGACTACCAGTGTTATTTGCTCCTTGTTGCATGATGTGGTGGAAGATACCGACTATACCATAGCTGATATCACTGAGTATTTTGGAGAAGAAGTAGCAAAAATTATTGATGGGTTGACCAAAATATCGGGTATTTTTGAGCAAACCGATTCCTTGCAGGCAGAAAATTTTCGCAAAATGCTCCTTACCCTTTCCGATGATGTAAGGGTAATATTGATCAAACTGGCCGACAGATTGCACAATATGCGCACGCTGGATGCGCTGCCACCACGCAAACAGCTCAAAATTGCCAATGAAACACTTTATCTTTTTGCTCCCCTGGCCCACAGGCTGGGTTTCCACGCCATAAAAAGTGAGCTGGAAGATCTTGCCCTTAAATATACCGACCCCGATATTTACAATTCTGTTTCGCGAAAAATTGTTGAGTCGGAAGAAGAACGCAACCGGTTTATTGAGAATTTTATTGCCCCCATAAGAAAGTCGTTGGATGAGCAGGATATTCAGTACAAAGTGCTGGGGCGAACCAAATCCATCAGCTCCATCTGGGGGAAGATGCAAAAGCAGGAGGTTCCCTTTCAGGAGGTATTCGATATCTTTGCCATCCGTATCGTTATTGATACTCCCGAAGATAGGGAAAAAGCAGATTCCTGGCGGGTTTATTCCATTGTAACCGACATCTACCGGCCCAACCCCGACAGGCTGCGCGACTGGATTTCCACCCCCAAAGCCAATGGGTATGAATCGTTGCATACTACCGTAATGAGCAAGCAGGGTAAATGGGTTGAGGTGCAAATACGAACCAAGCGGATGGATGATGTAGCCGAGAAAGGGTATGCCGCACACTGGAAATACAAAGAGACTAAATCCGGGGAAAGTGGTATTGACAAATGGCTCACTCGCATCAGAGAAATACTCAAAACCTCTGAAAAGGATGCACTGGATTTTATCGACGATTTTAAACTGAATCTTTTTTCTGACGAGATTTTCGTTTTTACCCCCAAAGGAGAGCTGCGCACGCTTCCTGTGGGCGCAACAGCTCTCGATTTTGCTTACAGCATTCACAGCAAAGTGGGCGATCAGTGCCTGGGAGCCAAGCTCAACCACAAACTTGTACCCCTCAGTCATCCGCTCAAAAGCGGAGATCAGATCGAGATAATTACCTCTGTTAAGCAAAAGCCCAAACCCGACTGGTTGAGTTATGTTACTACAGCAAGGGCCAAGGGTAAGATAAAAGCTTCGCTCAAAGAAGAGAAAAAGAAAATTGCTGAAGATGGCAAAGAAAAACTTGACCGCAAACTTAAGCAACTTAAAATTGAAAACACCCAGGAGAAAATCCAGTCGCTGGTAAACCATTTTAAACTTCAGGCTCCCCTGGATTTGTACTATGAGTTTGCCATCGACAAGCTCGATATCAAGGACCTGAAGGCTTACCTCGCCGAGCAGGACAAGGGTGGGCTTTTTAGTTATCTGCGTAACTCGTTTTCCAAAAGCACCAGAACTGCTGTTCCGATAGACCAGCCCGATCCCATCAGGCAAAAACTCAAGGAGAAGCCTGATACACTGCTCATAGGAGACAGTATGGAAGCCCTTGACTATACACTTTCGCCTTGCTGCAATCCTATTCCGGGAGATGATGTATTTGGATTTGTTACCATAAATGAAGGCATTAAAATTCACCGCAACAATTGCCCCAATGCCGTGCAACTGATGTCAAAATTTGCCTATCGCATTGTAAAAGCCAAATGGTATACCGGCAAGTCGATAGCATTTCTCAGTGGTATCAAAATCAAGGGAATTGATGATATGGGAATTCTCAATAACATTACCAGCCTTATCTCCAGCGAATACAACCTAAATATCCGATCCATTAATATCGACAGCAACGCAGGAACTTTTGAAGGTACCGTTATGTTGTACGTGAATGATACCCAACACTTAAATGTACTTATTGGGAAAATTAAGAGAATTAAAGGGGTAAAACAAGTGTCAAGAATCGGAAAGTAATGCAATAGGTTTTATTATCCTATTTATTATCCGACGGAAACGACTCTTATACATGCTTGTAATATTCTGTAAATCAGCGCTGATTATTATTTATTTATAATCATTTCAAATAAAGAAAACTTTTTATATCTTTATGGCTTTATACTTAATATTTGAATAAAGGGTGTTGAAGAAAGTTAGATGAAGTTTTTTTTATTGTTGCAAGTGTTTTTAGAACAAACACTTCGAAAAAATCAGCTCCAATGAAGTACATGAAAGATTACAAGGAAAATTTCGAAGTTATTGAAACTGTAAAAAGTATCTTTGCTGCTTTCCTTGAAAATAACGGGCACAGGAAAACACCTGAACGGTTTACCATATTAAGGGAAATTTACCTCACGGAGGGACATTTTGATGTAGAATCCCTTTATATCAAAATGAAAAACAACAAATACCGCGTAAGCCGTGCAACTCTTTATAATACTATCGAATTACTGCTCAACTGCAACCTTGTTATCAAACATCAGTTTGGTAAAAATGTGGCACAATTTGAAAAGTCCTACAAATACAGACAGCACGATCACCTGATTTGCTCCGATTGTGGAAAAGTGCTTGAATTTTGCGATCCGCGCCTGCTGGAAATCCAAAACTCTATTGAGAATCTGATGGGCTTTATTATCAACACCCGTTCGCTTGCATTTTACGGGACTTGCAAAGAATGCGAAAAGAAAAATAAAAACTGAGTTGGGATGTAAATTTTTGAATTTTACAGGTTTGGTGTTAGCCATTTAAGCAAAAAAAAACTACTTTTGACACAAATAATAAAAGCCGGCTTAACGGCTTTTTTTGTGTTTATCAGTCAAATATATACAATTGATGGAAATAAGGAAAAATAAAGCTGACGTGCTCCTGGGACTGCAGTGGGGCGATGAAGGAAAAGGTAAAATTGTTGATTATTTAACTCCCGGGTACAGGATGATTGCCCGTTTTCAGGGTGGCCCCAATGCAGGTCATACCCTGGAGTTTGAAGGCGAGAAATTTGTTCTGCATACCATCCCTTCCGGAATTTTCCACACCGAATCTGTCAATCTTATTGGTAACGGTGTTGTGATAGATCCCTGTGTATTTAAAAAGGAGATCGAATCTACCCACATTTCTGTTGACGATTTGCACCCCAGGTTAATGATATCTAAAAAGGCTCACCTTATTCTTCCCTCACATAAACTCCTGGATGCTGCACTTGAACATTCCAAGGGGAATGCTAAGATAGGCAGTACCCTCAAAGGAATCGGACCAGCTTATACCGATAAAATTGCCCGTACAGGCTTGCGCATAGGGAATATTGTGCAGCCCAGTTTTGTGGAAAAATACAATAAACATAAGGCACATCATCAAGCCATGGCCGCAGCGCTGGGGTTTGATGTTTCCGGGTTCAAACCTGAAGGGATGGATTTTGATTTGTATGAACAGCAATGGCTGGAAGGAATTGAGATAATAAAAAAGTTACAGTTGGTAGACTCCGAAATCCTGGTAAACCAGGAGCTGGAGAAAGGTACCAGGATTCTTGCTGAAGGAGCTCAAGGCTCTCTGCTCGATATTGACTTTGGTTCTTATCCTTTTGTTACCTCCTCCAATACTGTTGCAGCCGGAGCCTCTACCGGACTGGGAATTGCCCCCTCCGCTATCGGAGAGGTTTTTGGCATTTTCAAGGCCTATTGCACCCGCGTGGGAAGCGGACCCTTTCCTACCGAGCTCTTCTGTGAGGATGGGGATGATATGAGAAAAGAAGGTAATGAGTTTGGCTCTACCACCGGTCGACCACGCCGCTGCGGCTGGCTCGATCTGCCTGCCCTGAAATATGCGGTGATGCTCAGCGGCGTTACCAAACTGATTATGACAAAAGCTGACGTTCTCAGCATTTTTGACAACATAAAAGTGTGCATCGCATACAAACAAAACAACGTGGAAATCGACTACCTGCCTTTTGAGTATGACGACGAAAAGCTGGATCCGGTTTACCATACCCTGAAAGGCTGGAAAACAGACCTGCGCAAATCTGCAACCTTTGATGAACTGCCCAATGAGCTTAAAGAGTTCGTAAAATTCGTGGAAGACTTTGTCAAGGTTCCCGTGTATATTGTATCTACCGGCCCCGATCG
>RECE01000086.1 GCA_007694165.1 Bacteroidota bacterium | reverse complement strand
TGCCGGTAAAACCGTTGTAAATAAATATGGGGGTACGGCATAAGCTGTACCCCCACTTAGTTTTGAGAAAATGATGGGGAAGGCTTGACCGTCGTTTTACAAAATATTGTATGATGCAACTTTAAGGTTGAAAGCACTTTGGTTTCTTTTCTTTTTTGTTATTTGTCAGAAGTATCTGTTTTAACACCCCATCCAATATATCAACAATTATTGTTGGCAGCTTTTCTTTTGGCTTGAAGTCCTTCCCTGGTTAACACTATCCCTTATGATGCAATAAAACCGGGTTGTTTGTCAATCTGATGGCACTGGGTTCAGGATAACAATGTGCAAATAAAACATCGTAAATGATTAATAAAAACATCAAAATCGATATATAATTTTATCTTTGCACCAAACAAAGTGAAAAATGGATACCTATAATAAAATCACACAACTGATCTCCCGGTGGTCGGAGTTTGAGCACAAGACCGGCTCGTCTGATATGGCTGATTTTGGCCGTTGGCTCTCATGCGATGATGAGAAGAGAATCACAGAACCTGCCGGGGTATCTCCCGAAGCCGACGACCATATGACCTTCTACAAGCAAATGCCACCGGCCAGGCAGTTTCTCACCCTGCTGAGCAGGGGGGCGCGCTTCCTGGATTTTTACCTCAAAAAAGCCTTTGAAGGGCTGGAGATCAGTTCGAGGCTGGAATTCCAATTCCTGGTGAGCATCTACGAGATGAAAAATCCCCGAAAAACAGATGTTATCTACTTTAACCTGGTGGAATTATCTACCGGGGTAGAAACCCTGAAGCGCATGCAGAAAAATGGTTTGGTAACAGATTTTCCCGACCCTGCCGATAAACGGACCAAGCGCCTTGTCCTTACGGCAAAAGGGAACGAAGTTTTGTCAGCTGCGCTGAAAAAGTTTCAATGGCTCGATCTGCTGGTCAATAGTTTTGGCAGTGATGACAGCTGGCAGGCATTCAGCCCTTCGCTGATGTGGTTCAACGATTTTCACAACGAGGTATATCACAAACACAAAGAGAAATCTTTTGAGCAACTCATGGACCTGATCCTGAGAACAAAATCTGATTAATACTACTTTGACACATTTGGAAAAATACTTAAACTTATTCTATCCAGATAGAAACCTTATTTTGAAAAATCATTTAACCTTAGTAGAAATAGTTATGGTAGAACAACTTTTAACCTTATTACCTTATTGCACATCTTCAGATCAATCATTTTCCAATAAGGTAATAAGGTTCAATTAATTGCTTATAATTTCCTTTCTACTAAGGTTGAAGGAATACAAATAAGGTTTTAAAATCGAATGATTATTCTAATCATCGCTGGCTTGGAAAGGCTTAAGTACTGCAGAAAAAGATAGGTTGTCGGTTTTATATGGCTCTAAACTTTTTTAGACTAACCGAATCGTAATATGTCAATGTAGAATTAATAACAAATCTATAAATATTATTATCATGGAAAAACCAATCATTGCCGTTTTTGGTGCCACTGGTCGCACCGGCATCCCCTTTCTGAAACTTGCCCTGGAGGAATATAGGGTAAAAGCTTTGGTACGCAACCCATCCAAAATGATTTTCAACCATCCCAACCTGGAGCTTATTCAGGGTGATATTCTCAATGCCGCTGATGTGGAAAAAACCATTATTTCAGCCCATGCCGTTGTAAGCCTCATAGGACATGTGAAAGATTCGCCAGCGAACCTGCAAAGCAAGGCAACACAACTCATCATTGCCGCCATGGATAAGCATGATGTAGAGCGCCTGGTGTCACTCACCGGAGGGGGAGTAAGAGAGCCCAAGGTCGATACCCCGAAATTGATGGACAAACTGGTAGTATTCGCCATGAAAAATCTTGCTGGCAAAGGTGCACGCAATGCATTGCTTGATGGGATATCTCATGCTCAAATTATTAAGAATTCCATCACCCGGTGGACCGTCGTAAGAGGCCCCATGTTGACCGAAGAACCTGCGAAAAACAAAACAGAGGTAGGTAACGTGGGGCAGGTAAAAGGGTTTAAGCTTACCCGGGAAGACCTGGCTGCATTTATACTTGAAGTGATTAAAAACGATAGTTATATTCATCAAATGCCATTTATCACCAATGGAAAATAAAAACATCCTTATTACCGGTGCATCGGGAAACATCGGAACTGAACTTCTGCGAGGCCTGAAAGAAATCGGTTGCAAACACAATATTGTTGCTGCAGATTATATGCCCGAAAATGATTCCAGTACTCAGCAACTTTTCGATACAATGCCTTACCGAAGGCTCGATTTTGCCAAACCGGAAGGGTTCGACCTGGCTCTGGAGGGAATCGACATAGTATTCCTGCTTCGCCCACCCCATCTGGCCGACATAAAGAAATACTTTTACCCGTTTGTGGCAGCCATGAAAAAGCATAACATTTCGAAAGTGGTGTTCTTGTCGGTGCAAGGTGCCGAGAGTCAGTCTTTCATTCCCCATCACAAACTGGAAAAACTTATCCTGGCTTATCAAATGGAGTATGTTTTCCTGAGGCCTTCTTATTTCATGCAAAATCTTACCACAACCTTATTGTATGATATTCAGAAGAACAAGCGTATTTTCATGCCATCGGGCAAGCTCAGGTTCAACTGGGTCGATGCCCGGGATATCGGGCTGGTGGGAGCTCATGTGCTCAATGATTTTGAAGCATATACCAACCAGGCCCTGGAGATCACCGGTTCCGATTTTGCAGGTTTTGGTGAAGTTGCCCGCCTGATAAACCAACATTTGCAAACCCCCATCACCTATGTCAGTCCCAACCTGTTACGCTTTTACTTTGCCAAACGAAAGCAGGGCATTGCCCCGGCCATGATTTTCGTGATGATCATGCTGCACTTTTTGCCAAGGCTGGGGAAAAATCAGCCCAGACTTACAGACGTTGTGGAAAAGGTAACCGGAAAAAAGTCCACCACCCTGGAAGAATTTGTGAAAAGGGAAGCCGGAAAGTTATCTCAAGTTTGAATCCGGCTCCCCGTAAAAGTCTGAATTATACAAAATTAAAGGTTGTAACTCCTGCATCTGGAGTTTTTTTGTCTTCTAATGTAAAAAATATCATACACTATGTAAAAAATAATTATCTTTGTGTATGAAAAATAATACATAATGTAAAAATATACATACAGATGAAAGAACCCATGTCATACCAGGAAAAACAAAGCATTCTGTCTTTGGTCAACACAATTCTCATTCTCGGCTTCTATTCGTTTTACATATACTCGAAATACATAGCCGGTAATCCCGAAATCATTTACGATATGAGATTTCTGGGAAAAGCTTTCGTGATTCTGATTCCTTTTACCATTGTGGTGCAGATCGTGATGCATATTCTGTTCGTTATTGTCAACAAGATTGTAACCAAAGAAGACCCACCAAAACGGGAAGATGAGATGGACAAGCTAATAGAGCTGAAATCGCTTCGGGCATCGCATTGGGTATTCATTCTCGGGTTTTTTCTTGCCATGGCCTCACAGGCTATGGGCATGGAACCCTATGTAATGTTTCTGGCATTTATTGTTTCAGGTTTTGTTTCGGGTATGATATCCGATATCGCAAAAATCTGGTTTTACAGGAAAGGGGTGTAAACATGGCGAAATGCAATATCAGCAACAACATACGCAAGTTTCGGTTTCATCACGACGAAATGACCCAGCAGGAGCTGGCCGACAAAACCGGCGTTACCCGCCAAACCATCGTGGCCATTGAAAACGGCAAATACTCTCCCACCCTTGAGTTGGCCTTTCGCATTGCCCGGGTTTTTAGGGTGCCATTGGATGAGGTTTTCTCCTTCGAGCCGGATGATGAAAAAGAAAAATGATAAAGCCCACATATAACCAAAAAAATTAAAACCATGAAAGCAATCACTTACCACGCTTTTGGTCCACCTGAAGTTCTTCAGGTAACCGAAATAGAAAAACCCATCCCCAAAGACCCTGAAATATGCTTAAGGGTAAAAGCTACTTCTGTGGGATTCGGAGAAGTATTTGCCCGGAATTTCATGGCTGTTGGCCCAGGACAGTTTAGCATGCCATTTGTTTTCTGGCTGGGTGCCAAATTCTTTTTTGGATGGAGAAAACCCAGGGTGAAAATTCTTGGAAGTGTGTTCTCTGGCGAAGTAGAATCTATGGGTAAAAGTGTTGAAAAGTTTAAACCCGGCAATCAGGTTTTCGGATACATTGGGCAGAATATGGGAACATATGCTGAATTTATTTGTCTGTCAGAAAGTGGGTGTGTAGCACCCAAACCCGAAAATATGAGCCATGAAGAAGCTGCCCTGGCCGTGTACGGGCCCATCATGGCGTTGCCATTGATGAAGAAAGCCAATATAAAGCCCGGACATAAGGTGCTAATCGTTGGTGCCAGTGGCGGAATCGGGGCGGCGGCAGTTCAGATTGCCAGGCATTATGGGGCAACGGTTACAGGAGTTTGCGGAACCCATAGGATTGATTTTGTAAAATCTCTTGGCGCTGACAAGGTTATTGATTACAAACACAATGATTTCACCCAATCAGGCGAAACCTACGATCTGATTTTTGATGTGTTGGGGCGTAGTTCTTTTGCCCGCTGCAAAAATTCCCTCACTCCCAACGGAGTATATTTCCTGGCCAGTTTTAAAATGAAACAACTTTTTCAGATGCTATGGACCAAATTGTCGGGAGGGAAAAAAGTGATATGCTCTCTGGCACCCGGAAGTGTAGAAGACCTTATTGCTGTCAAAGAACTAATTGAAGCAGGAAAATTCAAATCATTGATCGACCGGCGGTTTACTTTGGAAGAAATGGCCATGGCACACCAATACTATGAAAGTGCAGAAAGAAAAGGAAATGTAGCAATAACGATAAAACAATCCTATGAAAGCAATAATTTTTAACAAGTACGGCCCACCCGAGGTGTTGGTAATGGCCGAAGTAGAAAAACCCGTTCCTAAGGACCATGAGGTTTTGATAAAAGTAAAAGCCACCGCTGTAAATTCAGCCGATTGCAGGATACGGAGAGCCGATCCGTTTCTGGTACGACTGGTTTTTGGATTGTTCAGACCCCGGAAAAAAATCCTGGGCCTGGTACTTGCCGGAGAAATTGAGGACGTAGGGAAAAAGGTAAGCCGATACAAAACAGGAGACAAGATTTTTGGGGCAACAGAGTTGCAGTTTGGAGCCAATGCAGAATATGCCTGCATGAAAGAAACTGATGCTCTGGCCTTAAAACCGGATACCATAACCTTCGAAGAAGCTGCCTCCATTCCTTTTGGTGCGCATACAGCGCTTAACTTTCTGCAAAAGGCAAAGATACAACCCGGCCAAAAGGTGATGATTTATGGTGCATCAGGTGCTGTTGGGACAGCAGCAGTGCAACTTGCCAAACATTTTGGGGCTCATGTTACAGGGGTGTGCAGTACCACCAACCTCAAACTGGTAAAATCACTGGGTGCCGATCGGGTTATTGACTACACAAAGGAAGATGTTTCCAGGCTCCCCGAAACCTGGGATGTGATTTTCGAAACGGTAGACAAGATTTCTACCTTCCAACTGGCTCGTATTGTAAAAAAAGGAGGTACACTGATTCTTGGCTCGGCAATGCTGAAAGGAATGTTGCAGGGTGCATGGATCTCGATGTCGGGTAAGGCAAAGGTATTAATGGGTTCGCATAAAACCACAGCATCAGATATGATCATATTTCTTGATCTTTTAGCGTCTGGAGCCATCAAACCCTTAATTGACAGGGTATACCCATTGGAAGAAATCGTTGAAGCCCATCGGTATGTTGATGCAGGCCACAAAAAAGGGAATGTGGTGATTAAGATTAATTAACGAAGTTGCATGTAAGGTCCCAAAACAAAAACCCTGGAGGTTTCCCAAACAAAACCCTGGAGGTTTTCAAAACAAAACCCTGGAGGTTTTCAAAACAAAACCCTGGAGGTTTTCAAAACAAAACCCTGGAGGTTTTCAAAACAAAACCCTGGAGGTTTTCAAAACAAAACCTTGGAGGTTTTCAAAACAAAACCTTGGAGGTTTTCAAAACCTCCAAGGTTTATTAAAAGAAAGAGATTTCCAAAAACCTCCAAGGTTTAAAAGCAGTAAGGGAGTTGTTTTTAATCTTAAAAGTATT
>RECE01000334.1 GCA_007694165.1 Bacteroidota bacterium | reverse complement strand
TTAAATAGTGGCGGGGTCACTTGAAGTGGCCCCGTCACGGGCTTCATAGCATGCATAAAAAATAAATGAGTTAAAACAACGTTTTACAGACGTTATAAACCCTTAATTTCGCAGGGCAGGAATAAACATTACATTTGCCCACAGAGTTTATCTGAAGTAAAACTAAAGCAGCTGTTTTGAAAAACATCAACCTGAGAAACACAAAAAAAGAATTCATTCGCAGACAGGCTTCGGGAATGTTACTTATTGCAGTACTCCTCCTGTTGTTGGGTTCCTGCATGCCAGGCAAGCGAACAGCCCGCACTTTCATTGAAAAAAAGAACCAGGTTGCCGTTATGATAGTACCGCCAACTTACACTTTTCTTTATTACTACCCCTACAGCTATACAATGGATTCGGAGAAACCCTCTGAGGGAGAAGAGATAGAAAACAGCCACTTTCTCAAAGAAATAGATGTTGAACGTGCCACACGAATTTTCACAGATGCACTGCTGGAGAACCTTAGAAAATATGATATCAAAGTGTTTTCACCTGAACAGTTTGACCAGTTCCTCTCACACGATGGCCAAAGATATATTTTTACCGTAGCCCAGACCGAAATGGTTGAATCTGACAGGCAACATACGGACAGGGCCCTCATTGACACCATCCTTTACAGGCAGGATTTTATGCTGCGCACCGTAGAACGTAATACATGGTTTGAATTTACAGAAGTTGACAAAGAGGAAGGTGAAGCAGGAATGAAAGTGCTGTACAGTACCTTTTTTACCACCGACAATGTAGACGGACGGTTCAGGTACAGGGGATTAACAGGTGAAGTTTTATATGAATACAGCTCCTACCTCATTAGCAAAGAAGACATATATAGTCTTAATCACTTTGCTGGTACGAGAAATGCACGCTACATTTTTGATTTCCTGCTCAACAGGTACATTGAGCAAAACGCCCGACCCTTTCTGTCGCAACCTGTTAATCTCCGGTACATTCCCAGTCAGGATAAACTGACAAGGAGTCGCGATGACCAGCAGTTTATCATTATGCAACCCTGACCCCCGCATCATTGAGAGGATTCCTTGCCGGCAGGAAGTATTAAGTTCTACAGCGATTAATAGTTGGGCCCGGTTCAGGGAGTAATAAAAAAAATTATTTCAGTAAATCGCTTTATTACTTCTCCTCCTCCTCAATATCATAATATTGGTAAGCACCCATGTCCACCCTCTCAGCCCTGCTGTTTCCAAGAATATCAAAGGGTATATCCACAGCAATGGAGGGATTACCGGCACCGATAGCCGGACTCTGTTCCTGCAACCTCAGGTCGTTATTAGATAGGCTTACAAATCGGGGTTGTTGATTAAACAGGCTGTTTTCAAAAAAAGAACCCAGTTGCTGATGATGCGATGTTCGCACAAGGCTATGATCGAACATAAAATTTGCATGGGAATTATCCGGATAGATATCGAGCAAAATTTCCTCCTGCAAACTACCGTAAATTATGGAGTTGCCAAAATAGGCTTTTTCAATATTCCTTACATTTACTGTTCCGGTAGTGTCCACGAAATAGTTATTGAACACAATGGAGGGCGTTTGTCTTATGGCACCTTGCCAGCTGTAATAATTGCCTACGGTAAGATGACGAAAATCGTAATTTCCGCCATATTGAATTTTTATGGCATTTACACCACAATCGGTTATAACCAGGTTACTGGCCTCCACCCATGCGCCTCTGAGTTCCAGCCCGGATTGATCCATTCCGGAGATTATGGTATTTCTGATGCGTAAGGTGGGTTCGGTAAAGCTGCCGATGGAGTCCATAATGATACCATAGGTGCCATTCTTGATTACCGCGTGGTTGATATCATGGTCTTTTGAGGTGGCAGAAAGCCAGATATACCCCCACTGACCGGGTATGTTGCTGTAAGCGGGTTCAAGGCGATCTCCCTGAAAGGTAACAGGATGTTCCATTGAGCCGTTAACCCTGAAAGAAGCCCCCGAGGTAAAAATTATGGCCGACCTGTGGTGCAGATGTACGTTGGTACCCTCTTCAATGGTAAGGGTTACATCGGGCGCTACAAACATTATCCCGTAAATAACATAAGGCTTCAGTCCAGACCAGACTGTATTTTCCGCCATTACATAATAATCGATATCATTGATGGAATCGTAAAAATTGGGTCGTATAAAATGGGCATCCTGCCCCCATGCCACCAGTTTTACATCCTGGATATTGTTGTTCACTTCAAATACGATACTGTCGGTAATAATCAGTGGCAAATCCTGTCCGGCAGGGTCTACGGTTACCTCCACAAAAACGAACAGACTATCGCGCGGACCAATCTCCAGGTCCCTGATGCGCGTACCCGACCGACCATCGGCATTGATACGAAAGTAGGATTGCGAACCACCGGCAAGCTCAAGATTTGAAATTTTTATTCTTGAATTATGGCGGTTGTATACTTTAAAAAACCGGGTAGAAGATCCTACCGTGGTAAATACAGTATCAAACAAAAGCGAGTCAGCACTGAATTCCAGCTTGAGGGATGGAGACGTGTCTATATCATCCTGCCGGCACGACTGCATCTGCAAAACGAAAAAGAAGCCTGTAATTACCACGCCCCAGAAAGCCAGTCTCTTAAAATTCATAGAAGGGATATTTAAAAAATTGTTTTCTCTCATATTAACTTACTACATCCAACATTATTGCCTGCAAAGATAACAATAGTGTTTACTGCCTGAATTACCTCTTTAGAAAAAAAAACAAGAATTTATTTGTAGCACGTAAAATTAGCTTAATTTTGCAGGCTGTAAACAGCTGTAAAAGGTAACATCATAATTACTTTGCTAATTTTCAACCGCATAAAAAAATCAAAAAAATATCAACTGTCAGTTTGAATCCTATTAACCGGAAATATACCTCATAAAAAAAACAGCATTCAACAAACATTTCAATTATAAACAGATGAAGAAAGATAAAAAAAACGATCAAAGCGAAAAAAACATTGTTGCAGTAGAAGAAGCACTTAGCAAAAGTGAACAGTTTATCGAGCGCAACCAGAATATTCTCATTGGTGTAGTAGTAGCCATTGTGCTAATTATTGCCGGTTATATAGGTTACACAAGATTTATCCTTGAGCCAAGAGAACAACAGGCACGTTCAGAGATTTTTATGGCAGAAAAATACTTCGAGCAAGACAGTCTTCGCCTTGCTTTGGAGGGCGATGGTGCAAACCTGGGTTTTCTGGATATCATATCTGATTTTGGCATGACCAAAACCGCCAATCTTGCCAGGTATTATGCAGGAATTTCTTTTCTAAACCTGGGTGAATATGAAAAAGCCATAGAACACCTTAGGAAATTCAGGAAAAGAGACCAGTTGCTGGGAGCTATGGCCTATGGTGCCATGGGTGATGCCTATCTTCAGCTGGACAACAAAAGCGAAGCAGTGAAACAATACAGACGTGCAGCCAATCACCAGCCTAACCCATTAACCTCGCCTGCTTTTCTCATGAAAATGGGAATGGTATATGAATTGAAAGGAGAGCACAAAAGTGCACTGGAGGCTTATCAAACCATCAAAACTGACTTTCCTGCAACCAACGAAGGACGCAACATAGAAAAGTATATTGCCAGAGTTAAAATGGCTCAAAACTAAAAATCCCGCACCCCATGTCTGAAAAGAAAAAAAATCTTTCTGATTACGATATCCACTCGGTCCCGGATGCAACGAATATGTCTTTTGCCATCCTGGTATCAGAATGGAACCATGAAATAACCTTCGCTTTGCGCGATGGAGCTGTTGATACGCTTAAGAAGCATGGTGCAGCTGAAGAAAATATTATCGTAAAATATGTACCCGGAAGTTTTGAGCTGCCTTCAGCAGCCAAAATTGTTGCCCAAAATCTATTTGTGGATGCCATCATTTGTATCGGGTGTGTAATCCAGGGTGAAACCAGGCACTTTGAGTTTATCAATAATGCCGTAGCCAATGGAATCACAAAGGTAGCCATAGAATCCGAAATCCCGGTTATCTTCGGAGTGCTTACTCCCGACACCATGGAGCAAGCCAAAGACAGAGCAGGCGGAAAACATGGAAACAAAGGGGATGAAGCTGCCATTTCGGCAATCAAAATGGCAGATCTTAGTGACGATCTTACTTACAATGATGACCAAGGGTGGGATGAGCTGGATGAGGAATTTTATGATGATGACGACGAGTTTTATGGTGATGATGACGATGATGATCTTCCCTTTGATGACGATGACAACAAGGGAGATTTTTCGAAACTGAATTGATACTATCTCTATATATCAGGGTTTAAGATAATGCAATCCGGGAATTTATCCCTGCGTAATCTTAAACCCTGATTTTTTATTTCACACTTTCTATATATGGATAAAAACGAAATGCGCATAGTGTTTATGGGTACCCCGGAAATTGCCGTGGCTTCATTGGACGCTATACTGAAAAGTGGTTTTAAGGTGGTAGGAGTAATCACAGCACCCGACAAACCGGCAGGAAGAGGCCGGAAAATTCAACACAGCCCGGTGAAAGAATTTGCGCTCGAAAGAGGGCTTTTTCTCATGCAGCCTGAAAACCTTAAGAACCCGGAATTTCAAGAGCAATTGAAGTCACTCAATCCCCATATACAGGTGGTTGTGGCATTTCGTATGCTACCCGAAAGCGTTTGGGCCCTCCCCGCTTTGGGCACCTTTAATATGCACGCCTCACTCTTGCCCCAATACCGTGGAGCCGCCCCCATCAACTGGGCAATTATCAACGGTGAAACCCAAACAGGAGTTACTACATTTTTTCTGGATAAAGAAATCGATACCGGAAACATTATTGCCTCAGTGAAAACCGACATAAACCCCAATGATACCGCCGGAACCCTTCATGACAAGTTAAAATTGCTGGGTGCTGAACTTGTAGTGCATACATTAGAGCAAATTCTCAAAGGAAAGGTAAAAACTACAGACCAGGCGCAATTTGCCGACAACCCGGCTGAGCTTAAAAAAGCACCCAAAATATTCAAGGACGACTGTCGGATCCACTGGAATGAAAATGCAAAAAACATCTGCAACCTTATCAGGGGATTGAATCCGGTTCCGGGAGCTTTTTGCGAATTGGATACAGGAGAAGAAAATAAATTTATGATGAAAATATTTGAAGCGCTGCCCATCGCGCAGGAGCATGACCTGGGAGTGGGAAAACTCTTCTCTGACAATAAAACATACATCAAAATTAGTTGTAAAGATGGGTTTGTTGACGTTATTACCATGCAGGCAGCTGGTAAAAAAAGGATGAAAACGCAGGATTTCCTTCGTGGATACAGCTTTTCTGCCCCTGCCGAATTATATTAAAAGCAGAAAGATAGCTTTGAAAAACCCAATGAAAACGGGCATTTCAGCCTCAGTTATTAACAAAAAGGGTGTTTTTATCAACAAAATCAGTAGTTTTCGTACAAATAGCTTGGTTTTTTTTAGAAATAACCTATATTTGCAAAGGTTAAAGGACATTTTTAATTCATAAAAGCTAAACTAACTAAAATCGAAAAAAATGAACAAAGCAGAATTAATTGATGCCATGGCATCTCACTCAGGCTTAACAAAAGCTGACGCAAAAAAAGCTCTTGATTCTTTTATTGGTGCAACTACCGAAGCTCTCAAAAGCGGTGACCGCGTAGCACTGGTTGGATTTGGTTCATTCTCTGTCTCTATGAGAGAAGAGCGCAAAGGAAGAAATCCTCAAACAGGTAAAGAAATTACAATTCCTGCCAAAAAGGTGGTGAAATTCAAAGCCGGTGCTGAACTTGCTGACGTAGTAAAATAAACAGCATCTATCAAGATAAAAAAACCCCGGAATTAACCTCCGGGGTTTTTTTTTAGCTCTTCTGCGGAGGGCACCATCGAAAGTACTTTGCCAGTGAAGGAAAAGCCATTATTTTTGCCCCAGCATATTTACCCTCAAAAAATCTTTTTATGATTCAATCCGCCAATGCCAAAGCGCGCAAAATAGCATCCTTTAACCCCGATGCCGTTGGAGATACCAACGCCAACATTTTCGGGCTCCCTTTTACCCCATTGGAGGCTGATGTGGTGATTATCCCTGTACCCTGGGATGTAACGGTATCCAACCTCGATGGCACAGCGTCGGGCCCGCAGAATGTACTGGAACAATCTCCCCAGATTGATCTTTTTGATGAAGCAGTAAGCGATCCCTGGAAAGCAGGCATTGCCATGGAGGAAATTCCCGCAGAGATTACAGCCCTCAACCAAAAGCTGAGAAAACAGGCTACTGACTACATCAGCATATTGGAAGAAAATCCGGGAAAAGAGATCAGTCAGGAAAGCAAAACCATGCTGAACTCCATCAACCAGGCGTGTGAAGAGTTAATGGAAAATATCCGCAAAAAAGCCTCCGACTATTTGGCACAGGGAAAACTGGTTGTATTGCTGGGTGGAGATCACAGCACTCCCCTTGGACTTATCAATGCACTGGCAGACACTCATGACGAATTCGGAATACTTCAGATAGATGCACATGCCGACCTGCGGGATGCATACATGGGCTTTACCCATTCTCACGCTTCCATCATGTTCAATGCATCAAAAATCAAACAGGTTAAATGTATCGTGCAGGCTGGCTTGCGCGATATCAGTGCCACCGAGGCCGGGCTTATCATGAGCAACCCGGAAAAATTTCATGCGTTTTTTGCACGTGAACTGCATGCCAGAGGCTTTGAGGGCGAACCATGGAAAGCTGTATGCCACGACATTATTAGCCGGCTACCCCAAAAGGTTTACGTAAGTTTTGATATCGATGGTCTTGATCCGGCACAATGCCCAACCACAGGAACACCGGTGCCGGGTGGACTGGATTACAGCAAAGTGCTTTATCTTTTTGAACAATTGGCAGCTTCAGGCCGGACCATCATTGGGTTTGATCTTGTAGAAACCGGGCCGGGACAAACCGACGGCATCATCGCTTGCAGAATTCTTTACAAAACCATTGCCCTGATGTTAAAATCCAATCAAAAGATATGAAACGTTTTGACCCGGAAACAAGGAGCTATCTGCTCAGCGCTATCAGGGAAATGATTTACAACGAAAGATGGGAAAAATTTCAGGAGGTAGTCAATCAGCGCACAAGGTACCTTACTATGGTAATCGAGGATTTTTACCAACCTCACAATGGAAGTGCCATAATACGTACCTGTGAGCTTATGGGTATACAGGATTTGCATGTGATTGAAAACAGAAACCCTTACGAAATCAATAAAGATATCGTAGTAGGCTCCGATAAGTGGATCGACATATACAGGTACAATTCAGCAGAGAAAAACACAATCGATTGCTTTAAAAAACTTCGTAAGAAAGGCTACAGGATAGTTGCCACCAGCCCCCATAAAGACGATTGCATGCTGAAAGATTTACCCCTTGACAAGAAAACGGCCCTTGTTTTTGGCAATGAAGGACATGGACTTTCCTCCGATGCGCTTAACAATGCTGATGCCTACGTAAGAATTCCCAGTGTGGGATTTACTGAAAGTTACAATGTTTCGGTATCGGCAGCCCTTTGCCTTTATGAAATAAGAGAAAAATTGCACCAGGATAACAGGCCCTGGCAACTGAGTGATGAGGAGAAAGAAATTCTTTTACTGGATTATGCACTCAAATCGGTGAGGAATCCGAAAATCCTGGTAACAAACCTGCTGCAAATAAGGCAAAACAAAATGTAACATATTGACAACATCTGTTATTACTCTCGGTAGTTTACTCCTTCAAACCAAGGATAATCTGCCTGAACTTTTCTCCCCTTTCCTCAAAATTCCTAAACATATCGTAACTTGCCGCTGATGGCGACAACAGGCAAACTCCTCCCGGGGTGCCAAGCTCAATTGCCTTGACAACCGCTTGTTCGAAATCATCAAACAAAAGGCAACCCTCTTTTTGACTATGGGGGCTGTTTTGTAACTCCTGAAACATTCGCCTGCCGGCTTTGCCTATAAACAACAGGTTTTTTACCGGGTTGTGTTGCAGATATTCTATCAGTCTGCTGTAATCAATGCCCCTGTCGAAACCACCCAGCAAGAGCGTCTCTATACCGGAAAAGGTTCTGAGCGCCTCAATGGTAGATTCGGGGATGGTACTTATAGAGTCGTTGTAATAGGTGACCCCTTTGTAGATTCTAACCGGTTCAAGTCGATGGGGCAGACCTTCAAAAGAGGCAACGGCCTGGATGATGTATTGGTGATCTACCCCGTGCAGGTGGGCTGCAAGTGCGGCAGCAGCAATATTGTAAAGGTTGTGTTGCCCCGGCAATTTCCGGTGGGTGCATAAATGCCCAAGGGTAAACAACCTGCTATGGGCGTCCAGAATTTTCAGGTCCGGCCCCTCGCACCATACCCCGGGCTTTGGGGCTACTTTCTCATTCAGCGTATAAAGGGTTCCCGGGCAGTGTATTTCTGCCAGCAGCCCGCTGATTACCTCCAGAGAAGTGTTGCAGATAAAAGCATCTCCGGGTCGCTGCCACCGTGCTATATTCAATTTGGCAAGCTGATAATCGCGGTAGGATTCATAATGGTCAAGATGTTCCTGGAAAATGTTAAGCAAAATAGCCGTTGAGGGCGAAACAGTGGAATTCTCCAGCTGATGGCTGCTCATCTCATAAATTACAACCGTATCAGAAGTCACCCTGTCGAGGATTTCAAAAGGAGGGGTTCCGATATTGCCCACAAGCAGAACCTCTTTACCCGCGGATGTAAAGATTCGATGCAACAGGCTTACGGTAGTACTTTTTCCTTTGGTACCTGTAACACCCACTACCTGGTTGCGAAACAATTCAAGAAAAATGGTGGTTTGTGAGGTAAATGCCACTTTGGGGTCGGCTCCTGCTTTCAGGATATTTCCGTGAGACACTCCCGGTGATTTTATAATGATATCGCATTGATTAAGAGCTTCGGTATAGTTCTCGCCACCAAAGAAAGAAACATGGCTGTCTGTGCCAAACTCCTCTCTGAACTGCAGGGAAACCTCAGGATTTTTGTCTGCAATGATTATCACACATCGGGGCACATATTTTCTTAAGGCCTTATAAGTGGATTTCCCTTCTCTGCCAAAGCCCAACAGGCATACCCGCTTGTTAGCAAAGGTATCCAAAAAGTATTGCTCAGGCATCATTTGCGCGGGTTTATGGATTGCTCAAGGCTTTCCCTGAGCAAGTCTGTATAATGCTGGTAAAGGCTATTGAACCCATTCCAGTAAGTCATTTGTTCAGCAACGCTCTTGAACCTTATTTCTCCGGTGCATTCTTTGTGATGACGCAACAACACGGGAAGTTCTTCTCCATTTTTTTCGTGCCATAGCTCCCGCAAGGCAGAATTTACTTCATCGATGGTTCCAACGCATTCAAATGGCTTTTCGGCAGCCAGTCCACTAAGTTGTTTCATCAGGGGTATGAGAGATTCCTTTTCAAGCAGGTTCTCACCAAAAATCTCAACCAGTTTTTCGCTTTCAAGAAAAGGAGCCAGCATAATATAGGTAAACAAACATTTGGGGCAATTGCAACACCAGGAGTTGGTTTTACTACCCACATTGCATGACCTGAAAATGCTGAAAAACTTAGGATTTTGAGAGAAAATGGCTGCTATCTGCAATTCATTGAGAGGCCTTAGTAAACTGAAATAATTGTAATCCGGAGAAATAAACCGGCTTACATACCGGCGAAAATCTTTCTCAAAACCATAAGATTTTGAATACTGATGATTGATAGTAGTTCCGGGTATGGTAGCTTCATTGGCACTGGATTCATTGGACAGTGCAATATTTTTGTGTCCGGTAATTGAAGAAACCAAAATACTTACAAATGCAACCACGGAGGAAAATGGGGTATGCCCGTTAAGAAACCCCTGCCGGTTCAACTCAATAAGAGCGGGGTCAATGGTTCGCTGGATAGAGAAAAAGTTGTCCTTCAGTCCTGCCAGATTTACCGATTCGATGGTAGCTTTGCCGGGATTGATGGCCATTGCCATTTTGGCATTTTCTTCGCGTGAGAGTACACTCAGGGTAACCAGTGAGTCTTTGCCTCCCCCAACAGGAATGATTACTCCATCATGATGGGTTTCAATAAGTTGTTTGCGGGGTACGGGTTGGGTGTACTTTTCAAAAGAAAAAGAAAAGAAATCAAAAGAAGAAGCTTCAATACCATTGAGATAGAAAAATTCACCCAATCCAAGAATATAAAGCTGTTTCCACCATTTCTGCTGGTCGGCATTCATTTTGAAGGGTTTAATCAGCACCTCAGGCGAGCAGGCTGCTTTCCAGTAACTCACAAGCTCAGCCATACCAATGTGAAACACAAGGCTATGCAACAAATCACTATTGATATGGTCAATGGAGAATTTCCCCAGGGGTATGGTATAATTGGGATAGAAATTGCATTTCCCCGCAAGGCTAAAATGGTACTTCAGGTGAAGTTCATTTTTTTGAACGTCCATAGAGTAGGACTCATAGGTAAAGAGCGGGTACTTTTCTCTTAGTATTTTAAATTTTTCCAGGTTGTTGTTACTCATAGGGGCATTTTGTGAACAATGGTATTCTATTTGTTGTTGAACTGCCAAATCACAGCAATATCGGACAAAGATAAAGCTTTAAAAATTTTCAGATATCATAATTAAAAAAATATCGTTTACTTACTACCATCAAAACCTACTATTGTTATGACCCATAAATTGCAACCCTCCCAGGGGAGACTTCTGATAAGCGAACCAGCACTCAGGGATTTTTATTTCGGTAAGAGTGTGGTTTTATTGGTGGAGCATAGTAAAGAGGATGGTACGTTTGGACTTATCATCAATAAGCCGGTGCACCTCAAACTAAATGAAGTAGTTAAAGATTTTCCCAACATTGACTTTCCGCTTTATCTTGGTGGCCCTGTTCATCCCGAACGCCTGTTTTACCTGCATACTTTAGGAGAGCAGATTCCAGGCAGTATACAGGTCTTTGATAATCTTTACTGGGGAGGCGATATCAAAAAGCTCATGGAACTTATTGACTTAAAACTTGTAGGTCCATCACAGGTTAAGTTTTTCATTGGATATGCCGGCTGGGAACCCGGCCAGCTTGACCGTGAAATGGGAGAAAACTCCTGGATTGTAACCCAGGGTACCCTCAATTGCATTTTGGCAGACAATCCGGAGAACCTCTGGGGCTCGACCCTTAAGAAAATGGGGAATGATTATGCCATCTGGGCAAACTTTCCTTCCGACCCCATATTAAACTAAAGCGTGCTATTTGGCTATTTCCTTTAAATCATCAACCAAAAAGGCATCTGGATTGCGACGGTCAACATCGTGGCTGGAGGAATAAAGTACACTTCCATCACCGGCCGAAATAATGAACTTCCAGCATTTGCCCCTGCCCTGCCGTGTTGCATCCTCGGGTCCTATTTTATGTAAAAATGCCACATCTTTCCTGTCATTAGCTATGGCCTTCTCAATCTGCTCTCTGGTTGCAATCTTTACCGGGTAAGGATAATGCTTCTGGATAGATTCTACAGTCCTGATTTCGGGTGCCAGTTCATCTTCCAGTAACCAGAGTTCCATTTTTTTCAGCTTATCATCATTCACATTCATAATGCGGGCAAGCCGCATCCTTGGAGTATCATCGGTTTTACTGACATGGGTTTGCATGAATTTTACAAATGCGCCCATCTTATAAAGATAGTTGAGGTCGTTGGCATCACTGTATGCCAGGGGAACGGACGCCAGATCGGGCATGCTTTCAAAATCACGTTTTTTATCTCCCATCACAAAATTGATAAAAACATATACCTGGTCAAGGTTTCTCTGTTTAATATCGGCGAATATCATGAAAGAGGCATCCTCATTGGTGCGCATTCTATGAAAGTCCTCAAAACTGATAACTTTGAAGGGGGTAATGGTCCAGTGCTTTTCCATGGCGTCCTTCAGATATTTGTTAAACTCCGAAAAAGGATCACGATCCTCCACCACAAATGTGGTACTGTTGTAAAACTTGTTCAATTGCCTGCGACTGGCTGGCCTTACCTGTGCTACACCTTCAAAAACAAATAGTATCAGCACCAAAAGAATGAGATTTTTCTTCATATATTAATTGTTAGATTTAAAAAGTCGGTAACCTTGACTCACCTTTCCTTTGGGTGAGTTTGCATGAAAAATATTGTTGTCTCAGCTAAAGCCGGAACAATTTGTGCTTTAAAAAGATTAAGCGTGACAACGTGCTTATCCCAGTTTATACTTGAATTTGAGATCAAAAGTAAAATGATGGTAAAAATAAGCATTCAAAGAAATTATGATGTAAGTAAAACACCCAATTATTTCCATAATTTTACAACTGTTTTTACGTTTTTAACAAAGTACAGATACATACCCCGGCCAAACAACCGGATTTGGCACTTTCAATTCAATTTACAGAATTAATGAATCAGGAAAAGATAAATATATCGGTTACCGGGAGCATCCTTCTGATGGTTGCGTTCCCATTGCTGGTTTCTTTTTGGGGGCGTTATGCAAATAACAATGACAATGAGACTCCCGTGGCGACTTTTGATACACTGGCGGTTGCAGGTTATACCTTCTTTAAAAACCATGAAATACATATTGATGAGAACTCCTGCATTCCCTTGTACAATGCAGTTTATCCACTGATGGGTATCCCGCACCGGAGCAGAGCCGGGGGCCGGGGGCTGGATTGTTCCGGTTTTGTCAAAATCGTATTTAACGAGGCTTTCGGAATGCAACTCAAAGGCAGTTCCAGGGACATATACCGCACCGGCATCCCGATTTCTTTAGCAGAACTCAACGAATCAGACCTGGTGTTTTTCACCATTGGCGGGACTCAAATCAATCATGTCGGAATCTATTTAAACAATGGGAAGTTTGTACATACCTCTTCTATTGCGGGTGTAACCATCAATGATTTAAATGAAAATTATTACAAAGCTTATTTCAAAGGTGCAGCGAGAGTTATTTTCGAATAAAGATTGATTTAATTTGTTGAAAGTTATAGCCCTGCCACGTGCGAAGGGCTGATATGAGGATAGAAAACAACACCAACAACACCCCAAAACCCGCAGGATTAACATTACTATCCACGCTGCAAGCTGTTATGCATCGCCAAAAACCAGTGAACTTACATGAAAGGGTTTCACATTTTCGCCCCTGACAACACATCGGGCTTTGTTGTACCAGGGTTCTCGCTCCTGAAGTTTCTTTTCGATATAATGTTGCAAATGCTCCGGTTCCAGGCCGGCAATAAGCGGCCGGATAGTTCTTGCTTTTTCCAGCCTGCTGGCCAGGCTGGCCGGACTCATCTTCAAATAGACTGTTACACCCTTCTGGTTCATTATTTCCATATTTTGCCCCCAGCAGGGAGCTCCTCCTCCGGTGGCGATTACGACATTTTCTTCCACTTCCAGCGATTCAAGAAAAGCCTTCTCCATTTCACGAAAGTACTTTTCTCCTTTCTGCTCAAATATTTCGCTTACTTTCATCCCCTCCTTTTCTTCCAGAAAATGATCCATATCCGTAAAACGGTAATCAATTTTCTTGGCCAGACGTTTTCCAAGCGTTGTCTTTCCACTGCCCATAAACCCTATCAAAAATATTATCATGCTTTAACGTTATTTGCTTACTACCTCTGCGACACTTTTCGAAGCATAAAATTAAGTACAATTGTATTGATTTGTGCAATTGGATGAGAGATTTTCTTACCCTATCGCCCTATCCATCCATCAAAATAAAATAATAAGACTAATTTTGCAGGGATTAGAAAGGCCTATTCCATTGTAACCATATGATTAAAAGACTTTTACCTTCTTCAGATTTATTTAAAAATATATCCACCCTGGTTATAGGCTTCCTGGCAGCCCAACTCATCGCGATTTTGCTGCAGGGGGTCATGAGGAGAATGTATCCGGTAGAAGATTTCGGGGTATATGAAGTTTTTATCAGCATTACCGGTATACTATTGGTGGTTGCCAGCCTCAGGTACGAAATGGCAGTGGTACTTCCGGAGAAGAAAGAAGATGCTGTAAATCTTGTATTTACCGGGGTGTTCTCTTCTTTTAGCTTTAATATTGTGCTTTTGCTGCTCATATACTTTTTCGAAGGTTCTATTCTGAGCTTTCTCAATCTTGAACCTCATCATGGGTTTATGTTGTATTATTTGCCTGCTGCCATATTTTTGTTCAGCACCTACCAGGTTTTCAATTACTATCTTGTACGTCGCAAGGCCTACAAAGAGATTTCGGTCAATAAAATTTCCCGCCGTTTATCAGAGGGTGGCGGACAGGTGTTTTTTGCCCTTGCAGACAAGTTAAATACAGGGCTCATCTGGGGGAATATGCTTGGCCATGTGGTGAACATTGTTGCCGGAGGTATACAAATGCTGCGCAATGGATTTAGCGTGAAGAGTTTTTCCATCCGCAGGCAATGGTATCTGGCACGAAAATACAAGGAATTTCCCATTTACAATATGCTTCCGGCGCTGCTCAATGCCATTTGCATGCACCTTCCGCTTTTGCTGATCAACAAGTTTTATGACCCCGAAACAACCGCCCATTTCGGCCTGACAAAGAATGTATTGGTGCTGCCGGCCAGCATTCTGACGGTCAGCATTTCACAGGTATTGCTGCAAAGCATCAGTGAGAAGTGCCGGGCCAAAGAAAGTTTCATCAGCGATCTGAACCGAATACTTGTTCTGCTGGGAATCCTGGCAGTCGTAATGACTTTGTTGATTTTATTATGGGCTCCCAAATTGTTTGCTTTGTATGCCGGACAAGAGTATTACATTTCAGGAGTTTATGCACGAATTATTGTGGCCGGAGCAGCCCTGAAACTTGTGGTAGCACCGGTTAGCAACCTTTTTATCCCTTTAAATAAAATAAAGGTGTACAGTTTATGGCAGGCTGTTTATTTTCTGATGATCAGCGGTTTGTTTCTTATGAGTCATTTGCAGATTCAGACATTCCTTTATGCCTTTCTGATCATCGATGTAATAGCTTATGGTGCATTGCTGGTTATTATCCTATACCTGAGCCACAAATATGAAAAAAGTATTAATCAACAAGAAAACTGATTGATGACCAAAAAAATATTTACCGTTATTGGAGCACGTCCCCAGTTTATCAAAGCTGCCACAGTAAGCAGAGCCATTGCAAAAGAACCCGGGCTTGAAGAGGTGATTATTCACACGGGGCAACATTTCGATGACAACATGAGCAGGATCTTTTTTCAGGAGCTGGAAATCCCCGTCCCGGCCTACAATCTCGACATTCACAGCCTTGGTCATGGTGCCATGACAGGCCGCATGCTCGAAAAGCTGGAAGAGCTCATGATAAAGGAGAAACCCGATTATGTGCTGGTATACGGCGATACCAACTCCACCCTTGCCGGGGCACTGGCAGCCTCAAAACTGCATATCCCGGTAGCGCATGTAGAAGCGGGTTTGCGATCTTTTAATATGCTCATGCCCGAAGAGGTAAATCGTATCCTCACCGATCGCATCGCCAGAATCTTGTTCTGCCCTACACAAACAGCTGTTTTCAATCTTCAGAAAGAGGGCTTTGATTCATTTGACTGTAAAATAGATAACTGTGGTGATGTGATGTATGATGCTGCGGTGTTTTATTCGGAAAAAGCGGAGAAACCCGGTTTTGAAACACCCTCCACATATGCACTTGCAACCTTGCACAGAGCCGAAAATACAGACAGCCCAGCAAGACTGACAGAAATCTTTAAGGCATTGGGTCAGCTTGCACAAACCATGAAGATAGTCCTCCCTTTGCACCCTCGCACCCGCATTATTGCGCAAAAATCAGGTCTTGACAAAATCTCTCCTAATATTATTGTCACAGAGCCAGTAGGATATCTGAACATGATCTGGCTGCTGAAAAACTGCAGCATGGTTATGACCGACAGTGGTGGATTGCAAAAGGAAGCGTACTTTTTCCAAAAACCTTGTATTACTCTGCGCAACGAAACAGAGTGGACAGAACTTACAACAGCAGGGGTAAATATTCTGACAGGCAGCAACAACGAAAAGATACTGAGTGCATTTAAAACTTTCCAGGAAAATACAACAACCTTTCCCGAAGGTTTATATGGAGATGGAAACGCTGCTGAGAAAATAGCCGGTATTTTGGCAGCATATTAACAGCAGATCCGCGAACGTTCAGAATTATGCATACCGATGCTGTGAAATAAACATAAATTGATTCTCACTGCATTTAATGCCTGCAATGAAATCACTTGTTTGTTGTAAATTTATAGTTTTAAACCTGAATGGGATGATCAAGGAGACACACAGAACTAATTCTCAAAATCGCATATTGTTTGCTCAAAAAGCAACGTATATTCTTTTGGCGATCATACTCTTTTTGTACGGAATGATAGCCATACGAAACTTCCTGTATCCCATAGCCTTTGGATTTTTGCTTGCTTATTTGCTGTTTCCCATAGTCAATTGGCTTGAAAAAAAGAGTGTGCCTCGCATACTCGCCAATTTTATCACCATAATAGGGGTGCTTGGTATTCTGGTAAGCCTTGCATTGTTTGGCTACAGCAAACTTGCCCCCATGGCAAGCGAACTACCCGGCTTGGCTGAAACGGCGGTTAAAAACCTCTCGGCCATGCTGGCGAATATCGGAGAGTATGCCGGATTTGAAAAAAGTGAGACAAAAAAACTAATCCAGGATCAAATAGCGACCTTCCTGGAGTCGGGGGGGGAATATTTTCAGGATATATTCAGCTCGACTGCAAGTACCGCTGTTGCCATTGGCCTGCTTCCGGTGTATATTTTCCTCTTTCTGTATTACCGGACCAAGTTTGCCTATTTTCTGCTCAAAATTGTTCCACCAGCGCGCAAGCGGGAAATGGTGGCAATCCTGCGGGAAATTTCTACGGTAGCAGCCCGGTATATGGGTGGTGTCATTATTGTTGTTTCCATTCTGGCCATAATCAACTCCATCGGTTTATACATCATTGGGATGAAATTTGCTATTGCCCTGGGGATCATATCCGCAGTTTTTAACTTCATACCCTACTTTGGCACTTTACTGGGAGGAGCAGTGCCTTTATTGTTTGCCATTCTGGTGGAGAACGATCCGGGACTGGGACTCAGGGTCATTTTTTTGTTTATCGTCATCCAGTTTATTGAAAACAATATCCTTACCCCCAATATCGTAGGGGGAAATGTGAAAGTCAATCCCTTCTTCATCATTACAGGACTGGTAGGAGCCAGCATGGTATGGGGAATTCCCGGCATGCTCCTTATTGTCCCTTTCCTGGCTATTGTACGTATTGTTTTTTCTCATATTGACTCTATGAGACCATTTGCGTATTTACTGGGCCAGGAAGGTACCGCCAAACACTCCATCACTTTTCAGAAGTTCAAAGCCCTTTTTACAAGAAAAAAGAAAAAGTAGACCCCCGAATTGCTGTTGCTTAGACTGGCTTAATGTTGGAAGCCGTTAAGAGAATCGGTATTTTGGCCCACAGTGCCAGGATAGTGGCGGGGTCACTGGAAGTGGCCCCGTCACAAGCAGCTATGAGCGGGAAGCGGAATATTGGATTCTGAACAAAAGCTATTAATGTGTCTATTCCACTTAGTCCGGACCGGAGCTGCAGTCCGGACCGGACAGGTGCATTGTGCAATGACTTTGCGGGTTTGAGACATTCATTCAGTAAAGAATAAATAGTCGCATCAGTTAATTATACACAAAGCTGAACTACAACCAGTTAAAGGTTGGCAAAAATTGTTAAATACCACTCAGCAAAGGGGGCTTTTACCATTCAATAATATTTTTCAATTCAAAACAACTGTTAAAATAAAAAAACAGTTATTTTTACACCTTTCTTGTAAAGATTTTTTGATGTATCTGAAATTTATAAACCTACAATGACAATTCCATCCCAATCATCCGAAAAGTCGTCAAACAGGCTATATTCTTTCAACTATAATTTTAATTTAATCTTTTGACTATGAAAGCTAAATTACCCTTGCTTTTGCTTATGGGTTTGTTTTTGATGGGCTACACATCCATGGCCCGGGAAAACACCTATACCATGACCTTTACCGTGGACATGAACAATGCCATTGCCAAAGGAATTTTTTCAACGGAAACCGACTGGGTGGATGTTGCCGGGGATTTCAATGAATGGGGAGCACAGGAGTTACTTCTGACCCAGGTTGAAAACACCGGAGTTTATACATTAACCACCGGACCAGATTTTGCCCTGGATTCAATTATCCTGTTCAAATTCAGAATAAACTCCAGCTGGGATAATTCTCAACCCTGGGGTGACAATGCAGAATATACTATAACCGAGGGAGAGAACAGCTTTGCGTACACCTGGCTGGCCCCGAACCCCGCCATTGGCTGGGCAAACCTGCAATGGCCTCCAACCATGGAGATTATCCGTGGAAGTGAATCCAGCACTGCCAATGCTTTTGCTCAAGTGTATATCGCCGGGATAACCGATTCAAATGATAACCCAAGCCCCTACCTTACGGTTGGGTTTGGTCTGAACCCTGAAAACACCGATCCTGCCACCTGGGATGATCCTGATCAGTGGCAGCAAGCCGTTTATAACGCCAGGACAGGAAACAATCACGAATATATTATTCAACTCAACGGTACTATGCTGCAGGATTTGCCGGCAGGAACATATTACTATGTCCCGCGTTTCCAATTGGGCAACGATCCGAAAATATATGGCGGATTCAGCGATGGAGGTGGCAACTTCTGGGATGGTGCCGGTTTTGTAAGCGGAGTGTTAACCCTGCGTGATTTTGTTTCTGCCAACATTGACCCTGAAGCTTTTACTTTCGGAGATTTCTCTGATTTTGATGAAACAGGCGCTTTTACTACCATCACCTGGAACGATGCCTCTTCAGTGGAAGATGTATTTATTACTGTCATGGAAGAGGAAATGTCCTTTGATTTTACCGTTACCGGTATTGACGCCCAAACGGCAACCCTTCACATTACCCTGCCCCAAGATGATGACAAAAGACTCCCGCTGAAAAACGGGGATTTTACTCTTGAAGGCAGAGTGGTGTTCAACCAGGGCGAAGATGCAAACTTTACCGTAACCTTTACCGATCCCACCTGGTGGGTGGCCATAAGAGTTGTAAACCAGGAAAACAACATGGATATTGCCAATGCTGAAGTGTATGTGCAGGAGACGGAAGAGTACTATTTTACGGGCAATGATGGCTGGGTTGATTTCACCTTACCCGAAGGCCAGTACCAACTTACCATCTCTGCAGAAGGCTTTGAAACCTTAACGAACTACCCCATTGAAGTGCTCACCTTTGATGATATAGATGGCGACAACGAATACATTATCGCCCTTAATCCTGTTGCCGAAAGCTACTCACTTACACTTGCCACCAATCCTTTTGGTGCCGGAACAGTTTCCGGAGCAGGGCAATACTTACAGGGGGCCATAGCTTCTGTATCTGTTGAACCCGCAGAAGGTTTTGTTTTTGAGAACTGGATGGATGGTCTGGGCAATATAGTCAGCTCCGTGCCTGGTTTTGACTATACCATGCCCGCTGAGAATGTAGTGCTGACAGCAAACCTTACAGAGGACACTTCCGGTTTATTCTCAGTAACCTTCAACGTAAACATGAGTACAGCCGTAAGTTTCAATCACGATACTGAAGCGGTATACATTACCGGTAATTTCCTGGAGTGGGCCCAGCCGGGCTCCGACCCTGACAACCAAACCCTGACCCGCGTGGGTGACTCATGGATTTACTCCAAAACCTTTCAACTGGAACCAGGAACTTATCAGTACAAGTATTTCCGAAATTCTGGCTGGCCTGGTGGCGAATGGGAAGGTAGTCCCAACCGTGAGATAACGGTTACAGAAAACACAACCACTGAAGACACCTGGGGCTATTTTGATGATCCCCCGGCTCTTTATGCTGTGAATCTTCAGATAAATCCGGAAGGTACAGGTTCGGCAAGTGGTGCGGCATATTACCCTGAGGGGGCTACCGTAAACCTGCAGGCACAGCCTGCCCTGAATTATTTATTTGAAAACTGGACGCAAAATGGCTCTGTGGTTTCCGATGTGCCTGTATACACCTTTACCATGCCCGCCGAAGACCTTACTTTAACAGCCAACTTCGTGCCCTTCCAGTTTACTTATTCATGGATTGATGATTTTGAAGCGGGTATAGATTTGTGGTGGACTCCGGAGGGAAGTGGCAGCACTACGGGTATCATCCTTGAGGATGATGACAACAACCTGGTGACCTATCGGGCTCATGAAACGACCATTGTCAACTCCAATACCGAAAGTACCGGTTCGATGAAGCTGGCTTTTCAGTGGGATACAACAGCCGATTATGAAGGTACATCTTCCCACATGATACGTCAACACATGCCCGCAGGCAATGCCAATATTCCGGAGAAACAATTCCAGCCCGGACAGGCCCTGGAAGTATGGGTACATGGCGACAACTCAGGAAACCGGTTCCGTTTAATGACCCGCGACGGAATACCAAGGTTGGAAGGCTCTCTGTGGTATACCATAGACTGGACGGGATGGAAACGGATTGTCTGGGACTATAATAACTCAGCAAATGTGGTAGGATGGGTAAACGGCAACGGTATCATGGAAGGCAATAACTTTTACTTTGACAGCTTCCAGATTACCCGTGACCCTGAAGGAACAACTACCGGGGGTACTTTGTACTTCGATGATTTCAGGATAATAGATCCTATAAATGTAGTTTTTGATATTACAGATGCAACCGGTGATGAGGTTATCATTATTGGCAATGTAATCTATCCGGCAGGTCAGACTGCTTTTTCCATTTTTCCGGGCACCTACACCTATATTGTACAGCGAACCGGCTATGCCAGTTATGTGGGTGAATTTACCCTTGACTATGAGCCTGTGCTCATTGAAGTAACGCTGGATGAAGTACAGCCGATATTATTCGATGTTACTTTCAATGTAAACATGATTACCGCTCCCGGCTTTGACCCCGACAATGATATCGTTTACCTTACCGGAACAATGCTTGGGTGGGCAGAGCCTTCAACCGACCCTGATAATCAAACCATGGCCCGACAGGGAGAGAGTTGGATCTGGAGCAAAACACTGCAAATGCAAGCGGGATATTATGAATACAAATATTTCCTCAATGAAGGCTGGGACAACGGTGAACCGATTTTTTACGGGAACCGTACAATTATACTATCAGGCGATACGTCAACTGAAGATTTCTGGGGAATACCAGGAGATCCCGTTTACCAAACACTTACCTTGAATACAGAACCTTCTGAAGGAGGTACAGCCGAAGGAGCAGGAAGCTACCTGCCAGGCCAAACCGTAGCTTTGACAGCAAATCCGGCTCAGGGGTACAATTTCCTTTACTGGACTGAAATTGGTAACATCATTCATTACAACCCGACATTTGACTTTGTAATGCCGGGCAATAATACAATCCTTACAGCTCATTTCACCGAGGAAGAAATTCCCATGTACAATCTCACCCTTGCAGTAAATCCCGCCAACTCAGGTTTTGTGAGCGGAAGTGGTAACTACCAGGAAGGAGAGCCGGTGAATATCACAGCTACTGCCCATACCGGCTTTACTTTTTTGAACTGGACAGACAGCAATGGCAATATTATCAGCACAGCGGCAAACTTTACTTATATAATGCCTGCTCAAAGTCTAACCCTCACAGCCAACTTTGAGGGAGAGACAACCGGAACCTATGAGGTTACTTTTACCGTGAATATGAGCACTGCACCAGGCTTTGATCCTGAATCCGATATTGTGTATCTGACAGGTGGCATGATGGATTGGGCCATACCCGGATCAGATCCGGAAAACCAGACCATGACCCGTATTGACGACACCATGATCTGGACCAAAACACTGGAAGTGGATGCAGGAAATGTTCAGTACAAATACTTCCTCAATGCCGGATGGGATCAGGGAGAATGGGACGGCGGTGCAAACCGTGAGATATTTGTAACCCATGATATGACCACCGCCGATTTCTGGGGTTTCATGGACACTCCTCCCCTTTCAACACTTACACTCTCTGCCAGTCCCACCGAAGGCGGTGCCGTTTCGGGCGCAGGCGATTATTATGAGAATCAATCGGTTGTAATTACCGCCACCGCCCATGAAGGTTTTGTATTTGAAAGCTGGACAGAAGAAGGCACAATTATCAGTACTGAGGAAAGTTTTGTTTACCTCATGCCAGGGCAGGATGCCAATCTGGTTGCCCACTTTGCTGTGATACAACCCCCGGTTTATACCCTTACCCTGGAAGCATCTCCTGCTGAAGGAGGCACCATTTCAGGGGCAGGGGAATATGAAGAAGGCACAGACATTTCCGTTACTGCAACAGCAAATGAGGGTTTCACCTTCATCAACTGGACACAAAACGGCACAGAGATCAGCTCTGATGCAAACTTCACGTATACTATGCCTGCTGAGGATGTACTACTCATAGCCCATTTTGAAGCCGACGAACCCGAATTGTTCATTGTTACACTGCTTGTGGAACCTGGCGCGGGTGGAGTCGTTACCGGAGAAGGCGTTTATGAAGAAGGGGATGAAGTCACCATTACTGCTACACCTTCCCAGGGATATATTTTCCTGAGATGGAAAAATGAGAATGAAGTGGAATTCAGCACCAGCCCCACGCAGGTATTTACCATGCCGGCAATGGATATGATTTTAATTGCTGTTTTTGATTTGGAAGGTAATGTTGACACCGCCGATTTACTTCAGCCGGAAGTATTCCCCAACCCTGCCGTGGATGAATTTATCATCCGTGCAGGAAGCAACATCCGCAACATTATTATTTCAGATATTACGGGAAAGGTGGTTTACAAAGAATCCGCAAACCACCTGGAAGTAAAAATTCAAAGGCCATTTGAATCAGGCATCTACCTCCTGCACATTTATACCGATGAAGGTGTATTTGTGAGGAAATTGCAGATACGGTAGGATTCTTGGTTTTACGCGTGAGGGTATGATTTCAGTTCATGCCCTCACTAAAACGGTTAAAAAACCAATAGATTAATTAAACATTTAGTCAGGGCATGACTTAGAGTCATACCCTGACTTTTTTGTTTTGGAGGGTGAGGCTATGACCACGGTTCATATTCTCATTTTGGTTACAGCGAAGTGAGGGTATGACTACAGTTCATGCCCTCACTAAAACTTTACTCTTTAATACAACGCACCGAAAAACCATAGTTCTTACTGAACATATTATAGGGATAAAGATCGCCATTGCTGGCGTAAAGCCCCCAGGTATACACATAAATACCGGTAAACTCAGAGGTTGACCAGTAAGTAGTCATATGCCCGATGATGGGAATAAAGCTTCCGTCAGAAGTACGGGCACTGGCAGGCAATGCGTTAAAGCCATACTCGTCGGTACCATGATGGTTGTTGCTGGAGTTCCAGCGCGGATGATCAGCAACTGCACAATCTTCTCCCAAGGGTGAATTGACCTGCCGGCACGACTTTAGCCTGTTGCCCAGATCATCGGGATTTTGTCCGGTGAGAAAAGAAGTCAAATCAATCCAGTCATAACCGGTGGGCACCCTCCACCCTGTCGGGCAAAGACCCCTTGTATCCACCGTGGTATACCAATTGTATAGCCTTCCATAGGCTGCTATCATCTCTTCATCCGAACCAATTCCATCCACACTGGCATGAGGATAAACAGTGCGGGCTCCCTGGGTCGTGGATGCCCATGTTGCATTATCCAGGTTGGTGGGAATATCCGAACCATCAGCGTAACGTGTAGTGCGCAGATTCACAGCCATCCATTCCTGATTGCCAATCATAACGGTTGGATAAACATTGCCATCAACATCAGAAACAGTTCCCGGCTCGTCACCATTCTCATCTTCACCCGGCAAGTCAGCCCATTGAGGAGTTCCTTCCACAACGGTAAGCACCTGCCCTTCATTTCCAATAGAAATCACCATCCAGTCATCACCATCAAAAAACACAAGGTCACCATCCTGGGGAGAAGCTATGTTCACAAATGCACTTATATCCGGAATATTGGACAAATCATTGTAATCGCCGGAAAAGCTATCGGCAGAACTATGAGCGTGTAAGGCAAAAGGCACACTGAGCAAAGGAGAAGTCCCCATGAGAATACCATCTACCGAAATTTGAATATACAAATCGCCCGCTTCCCAGTCTATATCTTCCAGGGAATTGACCGAACCTATTTTCAGGTTTACCAAACCAAAATCATTGGTTTGAACAGGGTGGCTTTCTGTAAACACTTCTGTTCCATCCACTCCTCCCTGCAACAAAGCCACTTCAATAGTAACATCCTGAGAAACCATGGGTTCTCCGGCATCATTGCGCAGCACTGCCTGATAGTTGAAGCTCATGGGCACTTGTGAATTGACAGTCTCCGTTATCAACGCAAGAATAAGAATAAAAAGAACACTTCTGATATATCTCACAATCATGGCATTAAAAGTTAAAGTAAATGAATTCAGTTTTATTATCAATCATGTGCAACTATTCCCTGACACACCGGATATTGAAACCGGTTATCTTCTGATGAATGTTATCAATATTCAGGATAGATCCGTTTACACTCAGGTGTCTGTGCCATGCGGTATTGTCTCCGCTTTCGGTGGAAGTCCAGTACAAACCCAGAAATCCCATGGCAAAATAAAAGCCGTTGTTTCCCCTGTAGCCTGCCGGCAAACCGGAAAACCCATAAAGATCAGTTCCGTAGTTATCATTAAAAGTATCATCATTCCAGCGGGGATGCACGGTTGTGTTGCAGTCACCACCAAGAGGAGAATTCACCTGGCGGCAATCCTTCAACACGTTTCCTTCCTGATTGGTATGCCCTTCGGAAGACAAGAATGCATTGAGAATATCCCAGTCGTTGTAATCAGGCACTTTCCAACCGGCAGGACAGAGTCCGCGGCTATCATCCACTGCATACCAGTTGTAGAGCCGGCCGTAATAGTCTATCATCTGCTCATCACTGTCAATTCCCGTCACATTGGCATGTGGAAAAACAGCGTAGGCTCCACCTGTTGTTCCTACCCATTGAGCATTATCAAGCCCTGTGGCAATCTCATCGCCGTTGGCATACTTTGTAGTGCGAAGGTTTTCGGCCATCCATTCCTGGGCACCAATCATAACGGTTGGATAAACATTGCCATCAACATCAGAAACAGTTCCCGGCTCGTCACCATTCTCATCTTCACCCGGCAAGTCAGCCCATTGAGGAGTTCCTTCCACAACGGTAAGCACCTGCCCTTCATTTCCAATAGAAATCACCATCCAGTCATCACCATCAAAAAACACAAGGTCACCATCCTGGGGAGAAGCTATGTTCACAAATGCACTTATATCCGGAATATTGGACAAATCATTGTAATCGCCGGAAAAGCTATCGGCAGAACTATGAGCGTGTAAGGCAAAAGGCACACTGAGCAAAGGAGAAGTCCCCATGAGAATACCATCTACCGAAATTTGAATATACAAATCGCCCGCTTCCCAGTCTATATCTTCCAGGGAATTGACCGAACCTATTTTCAGGTTTACCAAACCAAAATCATTGGTTTGAACAGGGTGGCTTTCTGTAAACACTTCTGTTCCATCCACTCCTCCCTGCAACAAAGCCACTTCAATAGTAACATCCTGAGAAACCATGGGTTCTCCGGCATCATTGCGCAGCACTGCCTG
>RECE01000176.1 GCA_007694165.1 Bacteroidota bacterium | reverse complement strand
AGCAGCGTTTCTCAAGGAAGCAATTGAAATGGCTCAACCCAAAACCAAAGTTTAATCCAAACTGGTATTGATCAGCGGTACAGAGTTACATCTCCCGATTGAATGAAGCTTCTTCCGTTGGTGCACCTTCCGGTAACTTTCCAGACGTAAACATCCATCTTGGACAATTTTCCACGGTAGTAGCCATTCCAGCCCACATTGATGTCGCTGGTACGGAAAATCAACTCGCCCCAGCGGTTGTAGATCTCCAGTACATAATCGTCAATCCCTTCATATACCGGATGAAACACGGAGGTGGAAGGATTGTACATATCATATTCTCCTGAGGCAGGGCCGGTTAATGGAGGCATAAATGCATCAGGGAAAATAATTTTGCAGGTTTCATCTACCCTTGGCGCATTTTTCAAAACAAGCGTATCATGACATAAAGGCTGGGTGTTCCTTGTCACTATCAGCGTTACATCATAGATGCCGGGTTCGGTATAATAATATTCAGGCTCAAAATCATAACTTACGTTTCCATCGCCAAAGTCCCAAAAGTAGAAATCGGCAAGCGTGGACAGGTTGATAATCTGAAGCGGTTCTTCAGGGATGTTGATTTGGTGACTCACCAACTCGAAAAGTGCTGTTGGGTTTTCATATACCTCTACCTCGTGATAAATGGTGTCTCTTCCTCCATCACCAATGGCTACCATCATAACATCGTATATTCCATGATCCACAAAGGTATGAGCCGGAGCAGGGTCGGAGGAATAGCTGCCATCTCCAAACTCCCAGCGGAAACTGTGGGCATACATGCTTTCATTGCTGAACTGAACTGTAAACGGCTCGCATCCGGCACTCAATGAGGAAACGTGTGCTTTGGGCAAAGGCGAGGTGATAGTTACAATCCGGGTAAGATGGTCAGTGCAATGCTCGCTGTGCACGAACAATGACACAACATAGTCTTTGGTGTTCATGTCAAACTCATCCCAGACATAGGTGTGGGTAATGGGTAGCGCTGATGTTGTCTGGGTATGATTTCCATCACCGAATTCCCAGTCAAAAGTCCAGTAACCGGGGTTGGTGTAATTGGTCAGGGTTATGGTTGCATCAGGATAGGCCTGTTCTCTTGGGTTGGCGCTGAAGGATGCCACCGGAGAAGGATATACCAGTATGTCACGCACCAGGGTGTCAGTGCATCCATACATGGAATAGGCCACCAATTCAACAGGGAAAATCCTGTCATCTATATCAGGGTTTTCAAAAACATGGAAGGGGGAGGCACTGGTGGAGGTGCTTTCATCTTTGAAATCCCAATGGTAGGATTCTGCCAGCAGGGAGTTGTTGATGAACTTAACAGGCAGAGGAGAACATCCCGACCAGATTTCATTTTCTGTGGTGAAAGCAGCAGTGACCTCGGGATAAACCGTGGTGGTTTGCTCAATGCTTGCTTCGCAGCCGTATTGTGTCGAAACCAAAAGGCTTACCACGAACTGTTCGGCTACCTCGCCGGTGTTGTGCCAGGTATGGTAGAAAGCGCTATCCTGAGATTCAAATACGTCGTTGCCCATGTCCCATTTAAAAGCATCTCCCCCCACTGAAAGGTTAGTCACCAGGGGAATGAAGGGTGAGCATCCACTAACCGGTGAAAGCTCGAACAGGGGTGCAGGAACTGGTCTTACAATGATTTCCTGTGAGGTTGTTGCCAAACACCCAAAAGTAGATTCTGCCAGCAGGTTAATAGTATATGTGTGGCTTTCAGTATGACTGTAATTGGTAAAGGTTTGTTGCGGATGGGTCGATTGTGATGAATTGCCGTTTCCGAAAGTCCAGAGGTACATATTAGCCCCTTCGCTAAAGTTCTGGAAGGAGGTGGTATGAGGGTGGCATCCCTCGGTATCTGCTACAAATTCAGCCGAAACAAGCGGGTAAATAACAATCTGCTGAGAGTGTGAATGGGTACAGCCGTATTCATTGTCAACCTCAAGATTGAGTATGAACAATCCAGGTTCATGCCCCGCCTGCTGTGTATATTCATGAGTGAAATGTTGCAGACCATGTGTGAATGTTGTGCCATCACCCATATCCCACAGATGGTTTTCTGCACCCATGGAGAAGTTGTGGATAATGGCCTCGTGAGGAGCACATCCGGGGGTGTTGGGAATGCTGAAAAATGCCCTGGGTTTTGGATTTACTTTGATGTCGATGGAAGTGGTATCCAGACATCCGTTTTCGTTGTATGCAGTAAGGAAAACAGTATAGACGGTATCGCGGGTGTGGCTGAAATTACGAAAAGTGTGCGAATGCAGTTCCTGCGCGTTTTGCGATGTATGGCCATTGCCGTAGCTCCAGAAGTAGGCGCTTTCGGCGGTGGCTCCAAAAGATTGATTGGTGAAATCTACCGTGAGAGGATGGCATCCTTCCACCACGCTGGTTGTAAATTCCGCACTGATGTTGGGGTAGATGACCACCTGCTGCTCAAGGGTGTCGAGACAGCCAAAATCATTGCCTGTAAGAAGATGGATCATGAAATACCCCGGGCCTGTTCCCGGATCATGGTCGTAAAGATGGGTAATGGTATCAGTGCTAAAGGTAAACTCACCACTTCCATCACCAAAATCCCAGGTGTACGCTGTTGCGCCAATGGAATGATGGTCTATAACAATTTCATGGGGCGAGCAACCTGGTGAGTTGGTTATGTTGAAAGAAGCATCGGGTTTGGGGTAAACCTCTACCTGCGAGGCTGCAGTTGCAAAACAACCATAAACCGAAGAAGCAAATACGCTTACATCATAAGTAACAGGGTCGGTATGGCTGAAATTCATGAAAACATGCTCAGGCTTAGCCTCGTTGTTGGTGATGCCGTCTCCGAAATCCCAGTGATAATAACTGGCATTATCAATCTCGTAACCAAGGTCTGTCTGGAAAGGGTGACATCCCGACAAAAAGTTGTTGTCGTTAATTTTTACTTCTGGAAAAACAGTGATGGTGCGTGTTTTCAAAGCGGTGCACCCAGCCGCATTGGTTGCACTCAGCTCTATTTCGTAAGTAACAATGCTGTCAGTAGTATTGGTAAATTCATAAATAAGGATAGAGTCTGTTGACACCACGGGCAAAGTACCGTCATTAAACTCCCAGCTCAGCGTTTGTGCTCCCTGTGAATGGTTTTCAATGGTAACAAGAAATGGAGAGCAGCCCTGGTTTTCATTTACCGAGAAATCGGCTTTTACTTTGGGATGTACCGTTATCTGATGGTTGACACTGTCTTTACAGAGAAATTCAGAGGAGGAGTAGAGCCAGACATCAAAAACGGCCTCATCGGTGAAGGAGTCGTTTTCAAAAATGTGTGAGATATTCTCCTGCGTAGCTGAGCCTCCATCGCCAAACTCCCACAAATGGTTTTGTCCACCGATGGTTCCATTATCGAAGGCCACAGTCAGGGGAGAGCAACCCTCTGTAATCGAGGGTGTGAAAGAGGAAGTTATTTTGGGGAACATGGTAAAAAGTTTCACAATGCTGTCCTGGCAGCCTGCCTGATTGGTGACAAGAAGCTTTATGGTATATTCAACGGGAATATTTAAATTATGCTCCAGGAAATGGGTAAATTCAGGTTGGTGAGTATCCCAGTGATCAATCAATACATCATCAATATACCAGTAATAATCGTCAGCGCCATAAGAGGCATTGACAATTTTCAGGTCAAACTGGTTGCAGCTTTGTGCCGGGTTGAAGCTGAAACCGGCTTCCAGCAGGGGGTGTACGGTTATATACATGCTGACACTGTCTTTACAGAAATAATCGGTTCGTACTTTCAGCCAAACCGTATAGGTAATGCTGGCATCGGTTTCATTAATAAAAGTATGCACAGGGTCTTGCTCTGAAGAGGATCCTCCATCACCAAAATCCCAGATAAATTCGGTTGCATTGTAAGATGTAGTTTCAGGAAAGAGAAACTCAAAGGCAACCTCCAGGGGGCCGCAACCTACGGTTTCAGAGGCTGAAAAAGCAGCTGTTACGGCTGGATAAACCACCAGGGAGTCTATGGCAAGGCCACTGCATAGCTGCTCATTGATAACTTCCTGCCTGATGATATATATAATGGTATCATTGGTGTTGTTAAAATAGACCTGTTGCGGAGGGTTGTCACCGGTGTAAGTCACTCCGTTGCCGAAATCCCAGTGTATTGTGGTTGCATCTTTGGCCAGATTGCCAAATTCCACCACCAGAGAGTCACACCCATAGGAAGGAGCCATGGTAAAACCTGCCTCAATGTAAGGATGGACTGTAATCTCAATACTGTCCATGGCATAGCAAAAATAATTCTCTGACAGTGCGGTAAGATAGACAGTAAAGATGCTGTCGGCACCCGAATTGTTGATGTAGGTTTTGGTGTAATCATCCTGAACGGAGAAAGTTCCATCGCCAAAATCCCACAAATGAAACAGGATGGGCCCTTCCGACTGGCTGGTAAATTCCACTTCCAGTGGCGAGCAACCCTGCAGGGGCGTGGCGGTTAAGTTTGCCACTACACCCGGAAAAACTTTCACCTTTCTTACTCTTGTATCCTGGCACCCTTCTTCATTGGTGACAATCAGGGTAATGGTATATTCCTGTACATGGTCGATATAGGGGAATGAGTAAATGCTGTCGGGGAAGTAAAGCAGAAAATCCGCTTCATCATTATATTCATAAACCGGGCCATGACTGAATTCCCAACGGTAATGGGTTGCCCCCACCGAATGATTGGCAAATCTCACTTCGTTAGACAAGCAAATGTCGTCGCGGCTGGTATAAAACTGAGCCTTAAGATAGGGCAAAATGGTAAGCGGCTTTATATCATGGTGGGTGCATCCCTGTGCATCGGTATATTCGTACATGATTAGGTAGTCTCCCGGGCCCACATCATTGGGGAGGAAATTGGCCAGGTTTAGGTCTGGAAGGTTGATAAGCAGAGAGTCTGTATCCAGGAAATAGTAAGTCCCACCTTCGGGCCAGCCACCTGAGAGAGCATAACCAGGGGTATTGGCACAAACCGTTGGGGGAATACTCAAAGTAACCAGGGGCAGGTCATTCACGGTAACTAAAATATCCCTTGTAATGGTGGGTGTTCCGGGATTGTTAAGGTCTCCTACCCTTACCGTGTAGATGGTAGTTTCCATGGGGAAAGCAACAGGTGACTGGAGGTTGGAAGGAAATCCCGGCTCATCGGTGTCTGCAGTCCAGTACCACGAGTAATTTCCCGAACCACCACCGGCCAGCGCAGAAAGCTGAACTTCGCTCCCCTGGCAAACCGTTGACGGGTCAGCCTGTATGAATGATATGTGAAGGGGTCCACCTGTAACATTTACAATTTGCCTGTCCCGGGCCTTACAACCGGTAAAAACATCGCTTACCGTCAGGGTAAACAGGGTGGATTCTGTCATGGGCAGGGTTTGTGGGTTCTGTACCGCCGCATTGATGAGTTTGTCGACAGGCTGCCAGGTATAGTTGAAGGCGCCCGCCCCGCCATCTTCTGCACTTAGATTTACCACTCCTCCTGCAGCTACAGAAAGATCAGGTCCGGTTTGGGCATGTGGAGTGTCGTGCACGGTTAGTGTGTTGGAAGAAGTTACGCTGCAGCCATATTCGTTGGTATAGCTGTAAGTAATGCCGTAATTCCCGGGCAAAGCCTCGTCGGTGTTGAAATAATTGCCGGAAATAAGGTTGTCTGAACCGGAATAGGTTCCTCCGGCGGGCTGTGCAATGTCCAGCAAAACCATTCCCTCGTTGGAGCAAAAGTCATCAATGGTCCATGTAATCTGCGGGTCGGATACCGTAATGTAGCGGGTTGCAAAACCGGTGCAGCCACCATGGGTAACGCGGTAAACAATTTCGTGGTCACCAGGCCCCAGGCTCGAAGCGTTGAACAGGGGCATAGGGTTGCCATTGATAAAATAGGTCCCTCCGGAAGGAGCACCCCCCGTAAGCATAAAAACAGGGGTGTTCAGGCATACCGGGGTAAAGGGCTGAAGAGTAACGTTGAGGTCGTTGGTAGTTGAAAAAACCGAGAATCCATAAGAGGGTTGGCCCTGACGGCAAAATACAATGGAGTGAGGACCGGAATCTTCATTGTCAAAACATATATTGACAATATTGGAACTTCCTGTTGATTGTTGTGGGCCACAGTTCACCCTGTAGTAGAGTCCCGGGCCTGTATCTGAGGTAAAGACAATGCTGATGCTGTTGGCATCTTCATGCAGGGTGACATTCAGCTCCATACAGTTTTCATTGTCCGGAGCACCACAACACTGACCGTTTAGCTCTTCCGGATTGGCCGTATGCCATTCGGCATCGGGAGAAGCGCTCAGATCGATATTTATGGGGGCGCAGTCCTGGCCGTATGCTGCCGGCACTGAAAATGTCGTCACCATAAAAGCAAGGATACAGAAAACGGCAAGCAAGGAAACAGGATTTTTGTTTGCAGAACTGCCGGAAGCATTTTTGCGGGAAAAGTTCAGGAAAAAATACAACATGACAAAAACATTCACTATACCGAAGTATGTGTTGCGATATGAATGAAAATGGTTTTTTGTCAAATGAAAGCCCATATCCTAAGTATTAAACCAAATTTTTGCTGCCTTCTTTTTTGTTGTAATTAGTAGCTAATTAACTCTTTACGAATTTAACCAATAAATCATTGGTGTTTCTTGGATAAAATAACCAATTGTAATAGGTGATTTTACCTGTTTATGGCCGAATTGGAAACCCGGGGAGGAATTCTGAAGGAAATTTTTTTCCTGTGAGTAAAACAGAAACGAAAAATTGACCAAATTTGCAACCTGATTTCCAGGTTTTAAAAGCAACTGCAAATCAAAATATTACCCAATTCAAACCTAATCCCCGGTAGTTTGTTCTCAATAACAATACGGTAATGAAAACTAAAAATAACCTGTTAACTCTCATGATTATTCTAACCCTTGCTGCCTGCAGCACCGATCAAACCAATCCTTTGTTACAACCCTTTGACACACCTTTTGAGACGCCCCCATTTCACCTCATCAGGCATGAGCATTATGTTCCCGCATTTAAGGCTGCCATAGAGCAAGCCCGCAGGGAGATTGACAGTATTGCACAACAGGAGGTAATTCCTGATTTTCAAAATACCATTGAGGCTCTGTCCCGGGCAGGGAACCGGCTGGATTTGATCAGTGGCATCTTCTACAATGTGAATCATGCCGAAACGGATGAAACAATGCAACAGATTGCACGGGATGTTTCACCCCTGATGACAGATTATTCCAACGACATACTTTTCAATGCAGAACTTTTTGCGCGGGTTAACCAGGTTTATAACCAACGGCAAAACCTGAATCTGACTCCGGAGCAAAATATGCTGCTGGAGAAAACCTGGAAAAGTTTTGCCCGCAATGGCGCGAATCTTTCCGGAGAACAAAAGGAACAAATGCGGAAGATTTCCAGAGAGTTATCAGAGCTGTCCCTTCAATTCAATGATAATGTCCTTGCTGAAACCAATGGATGGTTTTTGCATGTTACCGATGAGAATGACCTTTCCGGATTGCCCGTTTCTACTAAAGATGCTGCGGCAGAAGCAGCCCGGGCCAAAAATCTTGAGGGTTGGGTAATTACCCTTCATGGCCCCAGCTTTGTATCATTTATGAGGTATGCTGATAAGAGAAACCTCAGGGAGAAGGTGTATATGGCCTACGCCAAAAGAGGCTACCAGCAAAATGAACACAACAATACAGAGATACTTACCCGCATTGCCAACCTCAGGCTGGAAAGGGCCCGGCTGCTGGGATACCCATCGCATGCAGATTTTGTGCTGGAAGAAACCATGGCGCAAAGTGCCAATACGGTGAACGATTTCCTCAAAGAACTGGCTGATGCATCTTTGCCTGTGGCCCGCAAAGAATTGAAAGAGGTGCAGCAGTTTGCTTCAGCCAATGGAGGCAAGGACGAAATACAACCCTGGGACTGGAGCTATTATGCCGAAAAACTGCGACAGGCCAGGTATGATTTTGACGAAGAACTTACCAGGCCCTATTTCCAACTGGAAAAAGTAACAGAGGGGATTTTTGATTTAACCCATAAACTGTGGGGTTTTACCTACAGACAAAACACAGAAATACCCGTTTACCATAAAGATGTAGAGGTTTACGAGGTGTATGATGCAGATGGTAGTTTCCTTTCGCTGTTGTATATGGATTTCTTTCCCCGCGAAGGGAAAAGTGGCGGTGCCTGGATGACAAGTTTTCGTGAACAATACCGCAAGGATGGCCAGGATTTCAGACCCCAGGTTTCCATTGTTTGCAACTTTTCCAAACCCACCGACACAAGCCCTTCTTTGCTGACATTCAACGAGTTTTCTACTTATTTGCATGAATTTGGCCATGCCCTGCACGGCATGATGTCGCAGGTAACCTATGGAGATTTGTCGGGTACGAGCGTTTACCGCGATTTTGTGGAACTTCCCTCCCAAATCCTGGAAAACTGGGCCGTGGAGAAAGAGTTTCTCGACCTTTTTGCCCGTCATTATCAAACCGGAGAACCTATGCCCGGGGAGATGGTGAAAAAGATCATTGAGGTCAAAAACTTTCATGCTGCTTATGCTACCGTTCGACAGTTAAGCTTTGGGCTCAATGATATGGCATGGCACAGCATCACGGATCCTGTTACCATGGATGCAGAAAAATTTGAACGCAAAGCCATGGAGCCGGTTCAGTTGTTTGGCTGGATAGATGGTACTATGATGAGCACTGCCTTTTCGCACATCTTTTCCGGAGGCTATGCTGCCGGTTATTATGGCTACAAATGGGCTGAGGTTTTAGATGCTGATGCCTACAAATTGTTTAAGGAAAACGGCATTTTCGACAAAAAGACCGCCCAATCTTTCCGCGAGAATATCCTTGCCAAAGGAGGCAGTGAGCACCCCATGGATTTATATGTAAAATTTCGTGGACATGAACCTTCCATAGATGCCTTACTGGAAAGAAGCGGGCTGAAATAGCCAATGCTGTTGAAAGCATAATTGATAATCATATTTGTAAGTCCCGGAATAATTCTGTTTTATTCCGGGATTTACAAATTTATGCACCTTATGATTTTATGATGCAAAAAAAAATATCTTTGTGCTTTGAAGTTCAGGAAAACAAATAAATCGGGATTGCTAGTTTGGCTTCGCTACTGCATTGTGGTCACAAGTCCTTGCCAATGTTTCAAATGACAATTTGTAACGTGGCCGGAAGGTGTTCTCATGATATTGTGTTTCATGCCATAACGAGAGAACTGATGATTGTTACCTGACAGTAGTGTAATAATACAGAAAGGCTGAGCAATGAGTTTGCGAGATAAAAAAACCAGGGAATTTCTTTTATTGACCCGGACACCCATTATTACAAATCTTTTGTTTTTTGTAATAGGAAGAGGTGCAGAGGGATTTCTGATGTCAAGCTATCACCATTTGGATAATTTATGGGGAAGCATTATTCTGGCCGTAATTTATGATTTGCCTGTTTTTGCAATAGTTTCGCTTTTGGGGATAACCCTTATGCTTGTTGTTTTCCCAATAGATAAAAAAGTATCATTATACTGTGGGATATTCTTTGTGTTCATTTTTCATTTGTTTCATCTGCCAATTCTGTACTTTTTCATACTTACATTTACTCCGCTGGATCGTTTGGTTTTTGCTCACAGTTGGCAGGAAATCATTACAACAATTAAAACAGCGGGGATAAATTATAAGCTTATTGTTATCAGGTTGCTTTTCTTTGTAGTGGTTTTTGCAGGGGTAGTATGGAGCGTTTCCAGTCTGAAAGAGAGGGTGAAATTCGCAAAAAGCTTGTTTGCAAGTCTTTTGGTGTTGAGCGTTTTAGCAGCTGTCTTCGGACAAAGTAAACCCGGGAGTTTTGACTATAGAAGGCAAATGATTTATTTGCATAAGTCTGCGTTTTTTTATACAGAGGTGTACCGGCATTTTTTTAGTAGTGAATCCAATCCATACCTGAATCTTCCAAAAGAATATCAGATCCAAAAATACCACCAGCTTTTCCCCGCCCATGAATATTTTTGCACGGAATATCCTTTTATGATCCGTCGCAATGTAAGCAATCCATTGGGTAGCTTCTTTCCGGAATCAGAGAATCCGCCCACTGTGGTTTTGATTATTGTTGAAGGCCTTGGTAATGATTTTCTGGATTCCAACAGCCCGATGGCCTTAATGCCGTTTCTGGATAGCTTGAGAAAAGAGAGTCTGTATTGGGATCATTTTCTTGGAGTTGGTGAAAGATCTTATGCTGTATTGCCCGCAATGATAGGATCTTTGCCTCATGGAGAGATTGGTTTTTCTCTCTTGCGTGATATGCCTTTGCATTTAACACTTGTAAATCAATTGTCGGTTTCAGGATATAAAACCGGGTTCTATTATGGACAGGGGGGCTATTTTCATGCAAAGTATGCTTTTCTGAAAAGGAACAATATCGATGTTTTTGTTGATAAATCTGATTATGGGAAAAACTTTGAAATAATTGTTGATGAACATTCAGGATATCACTGGGGATATCACGATCAGGCGTTGTTCAGAAACTATTTCAAAACCAGGGAAACAGACAAAAATAATCTAAGGCTGGATATCTTTTTTACGGGGACTATGCACTCACCGTTTATAATTGATCAGGAGGAGTATTATGATGAAAAATACCAGTTACTGATCAATGCATCTGATCTTACCCCTGACCAGCGAAGTTACTATAACCAATATGAGAGGTATCTGAAAACGCTGTTGTTTACTGATGATGCTTTGCGTTATTTTTTCGATGAGTATAGCAGGCTCGAAGGATTTGACAATACTATCTTTATCATAACCGGAGATCATCCCATGACAGAAGTTCCCATTCAAAGTTTGCTCAAAAGATACCATGTTCCTCTGATATTATATTCACCAATGCTTCAAAAATCGCAGGTTATCAGCAGTATTTCTTCTCAATTTGATGTAATGCCGGCAATAATGAATTTGCTTGAACAAAACTTTGGGGTTTTCGCAGGGGAATTTGGGCATATGTTTGGGACCCCAATTGATACCATAGCTCATTTTTCTTCACGTGCTGTGGCACCACTGATGCGAGGCAATCGCACGGTGGATGAAATTGTTGTGGATGATTATTTTCTTAGCGGAAATACGCTTTTTACAATAAAAGAAAATATGGAGTTAGTCCCATTGGTGGATCCGGAAGTTTTTTCCAGGCTTAGCAATATGTTGCATGCCTACAATATTGTGAATAATAAGGTTGTGGAAACAGGAAAACTTGTTTCCGATTCAATTTTTGCTGTAAATACAGGTCTTCAAATAATTAAAGATACGCTAATCAGTTTTAAGGTTAATAGTGAGAGGCAATACTATGACATTTTTCAATTACCCTTGGAAGACGATTTGTTGCAATTGGCCTTTGGCTTTATCAGGGGAGATGTGGCGGATGCATGCGCCGAAAATCTTCCTACGCTCATTTTTGAATTGCGCGATGCAGACAATAAAGTTCTGAGATGGAAGCCTATGGGTTTGCAGACTTTCCCAAAATCAAGTGTTCCAAATAATGTAAGGTACTTTAACCGGTTTCTCGAACTCGACCACGATTTTTTTGTCCCGGGTGGTAAATTGTTGAATGTATATCTATGGAACGAACATGGTTATAATATCGAGTTGATCAATCTGGAGTTCAAATTGTTCTCCTCAACATTGTTTTGAATTCTGAGTCCACAAAATAAATCTATTGTCCATTAAGCGGAGAGAAGCAGATCCCGGCATTGTCAATTACCGAACATGTGCCCTATGCACTTCAATCCCCTTTAGGGAAATGCCACGCATGATATCCCGAAGTTCTTTCTGGCTATTCCTGGATTTGGTTTGATGCAAAGAATCTTGCTGTAAGCTGAAAAGATGGTGTGTTGATTTGAAATATTGATATATTTGTGGAGTGTATTGCCGGAATTGTTCAAAAAACAGAGGTTTCTGTTAAACAAAATGATAAAAGGCTTGGTTTAACAATTGCTGTATATCCAAATCTTAACAGTTTATGTCAAATAGTGGGAAACAACATAACACAAAAACTACCTCCGGGGCTCAGCAAACCATTGAAGAGTTGCTGAAGGATTATTACGAAAACTACAAACGGGTAATTGCCGGGGGCTCAGAGGCGGCTGTAGCGTTGCACCGGAGCCGTGGTAAGCTTACCGCCCGAGAGCGCATCGATGCTCTGTTGGACAAAGATTCTCCTTTTCTTGAATTGTCGGCCCTTGCTGCTGCAGGGCAGTACAACGACCAGTTTCCTTCCGCGGGCATTGTATCGGGAATCGGCAAAGTACAGGGCAGGTACGTGGTAATTGTGGCCAACGATGCCACCGTTAAGGGAGGTACCTACATCCGCGAAACCATCCGCAAACACATACGTGCGCAGGAGATTGCCATAGACAATCATTTGCCTGCCATTTACCTGGTAGACAGTGGCGGTATTTTTCTTCCGGAGCAATCCCGGGTTTTTCCTGACAAGGACGATTTTGGACGTATATTCAGCAACCAGGCGCGCATATCTGCCATGGGCATCCCCCAGGTTGCCGTAGTAATGGGCTCATGCACTGCAGGCGGGGCATATATTCCTGCCATGAGCGACGAGAGTATCATTGTAAAAAACCAGGGTACCATCTTTATTGGCGGGCCCCCATTGGTAAAAGCTGCTACCGGCGAAGAGGTTACCGACGAAGAACTTGGAGGGGGCGATGTTCATGCCCGTATTTCGGGAGTGGTAGACCACCTTGCTGATGATGATCTTCATGCTTTAAAAATTTGCAGAAACATTGTTTCAGGGTTTCATCCTTCTCAACCACAAATGATAAACCGAATTGAAGGAAGGGAACCCCTGCTGCCTTCCCGTGGATTGCACAAACTTGCTGTCAATGAGTCAGGTACATTGATTGATCATGCTGCTGTAATTGAACATATTGTTGATGGTGGAGAGTTCCAACCCTTCAAGCAAGAGTATGCGAAAACGCTCATTACTGGTTTTGCCCGTATCAATGGCTACCAGGTAGGCATAGTGGCCAACAATGGGGTCGTGTTTGGAGAAACCTCACGCAAAGGGGCCCACTTTGTGCAACTGTGTAATTTTCGCAAAACACCCATTATTTTTCTTCATGATGTTACTGGTTTTATCGTAGGTAAAAAATATGAGCACGATGGCATTGCCCGCGATGGAGCCAAGTGGATTCATGCCGTTTCTACCAGTGCAGTGCCATTGATTAGTGTTGTAACAGGCGGTTCTTACGGGGCAGGCAATTATGCGATGGCAGGCCGGGCTTTTGACCCGCGCTTTCTCTTTATGTGGCCCAATGCACGTATTGGTGTGATGGGGGGTGATCAGGCAGCAAGGGTGCTTACACAGCTCAAAAAAGCAAAAGGCAAAAATGGTGCTGACCTCGAAGCGAAATCCGAAGAACAACTATACAAAGAGATCAAAGCCCGCTACGATTATGAAAGTTCTGCCATGTATTCTACCAGCAGAATCTGGGATGATGGTATTATTGATCCCGCCAATACAAGAACGGTTCTGTCAATGGTGCTTGATATTGTAACACAAAGACAATGGCCTGAATTCAAACCAGGGGTATACAGGATGTAAACACCATGGGGTTGAAGAACAGACATGTCAGCATGAGACGGGTAGTATGATAATCAGAGAAGGGATTACAGGTTTCTTTATTGGGTGGGAGTGTCAGGAAAGGATGTATCTTCCCCTGAAAAATTAAATAAAAGGATGCGTCGGGAATGAAAAGAATTAACCGTAACTTGAAACCCCGGGGATAAAAATTAAAATCAGAACAGGATGAGCCCATACAAAAACATTCTTACCCATTTTGAACAGGGGGTTTTTACCATTACCCTGAATCGTGAGCATAAACGCAATGCCATTGATGAGCAAACTATGGACGAATTGCAGGATGTGCTGACGAATTTTCCTGTAAATGAAGGGGCTCGTCTGGCTGTTTTAAGAGGCAAGGGCAAGGATTTTTGTGCCGGGGCCGACCTCGACTGGATGCGTACCACCCAGGGTATGGATGAGCAGCAGCTGAGCCTCCAGAACATGAAGCTGCAGAAGGTTTTTGAATTGTGGTTTGATTTGCCTGTTTTTACCATTGCCATTATTCATGGCAATGTGGTGGGTGGTGCCATTGGCCTGATTGCTTCATCCGATATGGTGGTGGCAAGTGCGGAAACCCGGTTTCGTTTTTCCGAAGTTACCCTTGGGCTGGTGCCTGCTACCATTGCCCCTTTCGTTTTGCAAAGAACCCGAAGTCGCTTTGTGCGCAACGCCATGCTGACAGCCATGGCCTTTCGGACTGACAAAGCCCTTGAACATGGCCTGGTGGATAGGGTAATTGACTATGGACAAGAACAATCTATCATAGATGATTGCCTTGAGGCCTTGAACAAAACCAGCTCCGGGGCTGTTTCAGAAACCAAAAAATTATGCAACGATCTCATATTTAACAGGATTGATGAGCCGCTGGATACTTATACAACCGCTTTGCTTGCCAAAGTTCGTAAAACGGAGGCGGCAGCCCAAAGAATTGAAGGCTTTTTTCAATCCATAGAAAAAAAAGGATGATGATAAAAAAAGTACTCATAGCCAACCGTGGGGAAATTGCACTGAGGATAATGAAAACCTTAAGGCAGATGAAAATACACAGTGTTGCATTGTACACGGAAATGGAAGCTGCCGATTTGCACGTAAAAACTGCCGATCAGGCCTTTAGCCTGGGCAACGGAAACCTGTCGGAAACCTGGTTGAATATTTCACGCATTATCCATATTGCTCAGGAAAATGAGGTGGATGCTATTCATCCCGGATATGGATTTTTATCAGAAAATGCCCGTTTCGCCAGGGCATGCGAAGAGGCCGGTATAATCTTTATTGGTCCGCAAAGTGATGTCATTGAAAAGATGGGCAGCAAAATTATGGCCTCGCAATATGCCCGCAAATCCAATATACCCCTTTTGCCTCGCATGGAAGGTTCTCCTTCTGAATTGATTGAACATGCGCACAAACTTGGTTACCCACTGCTGGTAAAGGCCGCTGCCGGGGGTGGGGGCAAAGGAATGATTCGGGTCGATACACCGGGCATGTTGGAACAGGCTGTTTTCGCCGCTGCTGAGCAGGCCCGACGCTATTTTGATGATGACAAAGTGTTTATCGAAAAATACCTGGTGAATCCCAGGCATGTTGAAGTGCAAATTCTTGCCGATAACCACGGAAATGTAATACACCTGCACGAAAGAGAGTGTACCATGCAGCGCAACCATCAGAAGGTGGTTGAGGAGGCTCCCTCGGTTTCACTCAATGCTAAAAACCGGCATGAACTTCATCAGGCAGCGGTAAATCTCGCCAGGGAAGTGGGATATCGAAATGCCGGTACTGTTGAGTTTATCCTCGACGAAGATGGCAAATTCTATTTCCTTGAAATGAATACCCGCATTCAGGTAGAGCACCCTGTAACGGAGATGATAACCGGAGTGGATATTGTAAGAGAGCAAGTTGAAATTGCTGCAGGAAAACCTCTTTCTTTGAGCCAGTCTGAAGTGAAAGCTTCAGGACATTCCATAGAAGTACGTTTGTATGCTGAAGAGCCTGCTGAAAACTTCAGACCTTCGGCAGGAACCATCAAAAAGCTGCTCCTTCCCTCAGGCAAAGGAATCCGTGTAGACAGCGCAATTTTGAATACGGGCAGTGTTCATTCCAGCTTTGATGCCATGATTGCCAAAATTGTAACCACTGCTGCTGATCGTGCAAAGGCCATCGAAATGATGACGGAAGCACTGGGTCAACTGCTTATTCATGGCATTACCACCAATAGCAGCCTGTTGCTGAATATTATGAAAGATAACAGTTACAGGGAAAATCAAATCAGCACCCATAGCATCGCCGACAACCTGAAAAAATGGTCCGGGGCAGAAGAAGATGAAAAATCTTCCCTGATGGCTGCAGCCCTTTTTCTGTGGATGGAAAGGTATGGGAAAAACGTGGGTTCGGGTGCATGGCGTTTGGCCGCATCAGAGAAAGTAAAAGTAAATCAGCAGGAAAAAGAATTGTTTTACCATGCTTTGGGCGATAACGGCTTGCACCTCAGCTATGGCAGCCATAATGACGCTTATGAAGATATTTTGATTGATGGCGATAAATTGCACTTTCACCGGAACAAAAAGCTACATTCTGTTGTTTTCAACTATTCGGAACGTAACGCAATGTTCCTGATCAACGGAGTTCATTACCAGGTTATCTTGCCTGAGGCAGTGGTTACCCCTAAAATCATCAACGGAAGAAGCGTGAGCAAATTGCTCGATTTAAAAGCATCGCTGTTTGGAAAAGTTTTGCGGGTCAATGTTGCCGAAAAGCAAAAGGTAAAATCAGGAGAACCATTATTGGTGCTGGAATCCATGAAGATGGAGAACACCATCCTTGCTCCTGATGATAATACCATCTCCAGAATCAATGTAAAAGAGGGTGACCAGGTGAGCGACGGGCAGGTGTTGATAAGCTTTGAATCCTGAAAACCATTAATACCGGAATTACAAACTAAAGAAAAGCACAACGTATGACTAAAAGTCCTTTTTTTTCTCAGGAACATGAAGATTTCCGCCTGAAAGTAAGGAAATTCGCCGAAGAACAGGTTCGCCCTGTCGCCGCAGAACTTGACCAGAAAGAACAGTTTTCTGTGGAGTTGACCAAAGCTATGGGAAAGCTGGGCCTGTTTGGTGTAAACATTCCTGTGGAGTATGGTGGACGCGGAATGGACTACCGTTCGCTGGTATTGGGCGTGGAAGAGATAGCGCGGGTTGACGGCAGTCAGGCTGCCACCCTGGCGGCGCACAACTCCCTTGGAATTGGGCCTATATATATGTTTGGCACAGAGGCGCAGAAAAGGAGTCTTATTCCCCGCCTCACCTCAGGTGATCACACCTGGGCTTTTGCCCTCACCGAGCCCAACGCGGGAAGCGATGCCATGGGTGCCGATACCCGTGCCGAACTTGTGGACGGACAATGGGTCATCAACGGAGAAAAGATTTTTATCTCCAATGCCGCTTCTCCCATGTCACTGGGCTCTACCATTCTGGCCATCACCGGAGAAAATGACGGAAAAAAACTCCTTTCCACCATCATCCTGGAAAGAGATACCCCAGGCTATTTTAGCGAGCGCATCACCAATAAATTGATGTGGCGCTCTGCCGATACCGGCAAACTGAAATTCGACAATGTAAGAGTGCCGGAAGAAAACCTGCTGGGTGAATTGGGTAAGGGAGGAGGGCAGATGCTGGAAACCCTTGACAGCGGAAGACTCACCATTGGTGCCATGGGTTTGGGTCTGGCCAGAGGGGCCTTTGAAATGGCCCATCAATATGCCACCAAACGACAACAATTTGGCAAACCCATCAAACACTTCCAGGCCATAGCCTTCAAGCTGGCAGATATGGCAGTGAAAATTGAACTGGCAGCCAATACCCTTTACAATGCTGTATGGCGAAAAGACAACGGGTTGCCTTTTGGCAAAGAAGCTGCCATGGCAAAACTGTATACTTCAGAGATTGCCCGTGAAGTGGCCGACGAGGCCATCCAGATACACGGAGCTTACGGGCTGGTGAGAGACAGCGATATTGAAAGATTTTACCGCGACCAGCGCATTCTTCAGATTGGTGAAGGTACAAGTGAAATATTAAGGCTGGTAATCTCAAGACATATCGACAAATAAAAAAAAGCACTTATGGAAGATCGCAAAAAGGACCATATCAACCTGGCCCTGGCAAACAGGACCGGAATCATAGAGAAAGACGAAAGGTTTGTTTATGAGCCCCTGCTTTCAGGTCATTCTGTTGACCGAATTCCGGGAGTGGAACTGGCAGGTAAAACCATGAAGGTGCCTGTATGGATTTCCAGCATGACCGGGGGAAGTGGCGTAGCGCGTCATATCAATACCAACCTTGCCCGGGCAGCCAACGAATTTGGCCTGGGTATGGGGCTGGGTTCCTGCCGTATCCTGCTCGAATCTGAGAAGCATCTTCCCGATTTTGATATGCGCAAAGTCATTGGTGACGAATTGCCCTTTTGGGCCAACCTGGGCATTGCACAACTGGAGCAGATGGTGGAAAAAAACACCCTCAATGAAGTTACCGACATGGTCAACCTGTTGAGGTGCGACGGACTTGTCATCCATGTAAACCCCCTTCAGGAATGGTTTCAGCCCGAAGGAGACAGACTAAAACATGCGCCGCTGGAAGTTATCAAAGAAGTGGTGTCGCAGCTGAAAATGCCTGTCCTTGTAAAAGAAGTAGGGCAGGGAATGGGTCGCGAAAGTCTTCGTGAACTCATGAAACTGCCCCTGGCAGCCATCGAGTTTGCCGCTTTTGGAGGTACCAATTTTGCCCGGGTGGAGATGATGAGAAGACCCAGCATCGACCACGAACTTTTTGAACCCATGGTGTATGTGGGGCAAACCGCCCAAGACATGCTCGAAGATATCAAATCTCTCATGGAAGAAGGGACAGAAAACAACACCCCCATGCTTATCATCAGCGGTGGTATCAGAAACTATCTCGACGGGTATTATTTCATCAAAACAAGCCCCCTGCCTGCAGCCTATGGCATGGCTTCCGGGTTTCTTAAACATGCACGCGACAGCTATTCCTCCCTGAGAGACTGGGCAAAATCGCATATCGACGGGCTGATTATGGCCCATGCCTACCTGAGGGTCAAAAACCATCGATAATACGATGGCTCTTTTTTCTGCATCTCAGCTGAAACTTCTCTCTGCACAAAAACATCACAGCATAATGATTCAAACATAATATTTCCTGAATATGCATAGTCAGCAACCCATAAAAGGTTTTTCCCGGCTTACCCGGGATGAAAAAATTCGTTGGCTTTCTGATTACCTGCCCGACGAAAAGCTTGATGATTTTCTCGGTCAATTCAGAATTCCGGAGGAGGCAACCCAGGGCAAATTTGAGAGCTTTTCCGAAAACACCCTTTCCAATTATCACTTGCCGTGGGGGATTGTCCCCAATGTGCTCGTTGACGGGATATTGTATCACGTTCCGGTGGTGATTGAAGAAAGTTCAGTTGTAGCGGCTGCTTCAAAGGCGGCATCCTTCTGGTCGCAGAGAGGAGGGTTTACAACCCTGGAAATTTCTACCCGCAAAAAAGGTCAACTCCATTTTGTTTTCCAGGGAGATAAAGCTGCACTTGCTTCTCATTGGACAGTGATATCCGCCAGATTGCTCAAAGCGGTAGGTCCTCTTACTGAAAACATGGAAAAGCGTGGAGGTGGCATCACCTCTGCCTTGCTGAAGCAAATCGATGGTTTACCCGACAACTATTTTCAACTGGATCTGGAAGCGGAAACCATGGACAGCATGGGAGCCAATTTTATCAACACCGTGCTGGAGGCCATGGGACAAGCCTTACCTGATTTGATCAATGAAATGGCAGGACCCGGGGAAACAGAGATTGTCATGGCCATTTTGTCTAACCATACGCCTGATAGCATGGTTCGCATGCAGCTGGAAGCCCCAATAAGTAGTTTGCATTGGAACAAAGAGATGGCTCCTGAGAAGTTTGCCGAAAAAATGAAGCTTGCCGCGGATATTGCATGGTACGACACGGGTAGGGCCGTTACCCACAACAAAGGAATCTTTAATGGAGTGGATGCCGTGGTACTGGCTACGGGCAACGATTTTCGTGCTGTTGAGGCTGCCGGCCACGCCCATGCCTCCAGGGATGGGATGTACCGATCGCTGAGCAGGGTGGATATAGAAAATGATACATTTGTGATGCAATTGGAAATTCCCCTGGCACTGGGCACGGTAGGCGGATTGACGCGCCTGCACCCGCTGGCTGCCAAATCGCTTGATATTCTCAGGCAGCCTGATGCCAAAACCCTTATGAAAATTGCTGCCGCCCTGGGAATGGCCAATAATTTTGCTGCTATGGCATCATTGGTTACTACAGGAATTCAGCAGGGCCACATGAAGATGCACCTGCAAAATATACTCAACACACTGGATGCCGGGCCCACCGAAAGGGAAAAAGCCGTGCAATATTTTGGTGATAAAACTGTAAGTGTAGCTGCAGTGAGATCGTTTTTATCATCCCTGAAACCGACCTGACACCATGGAAAAGATTTTCTCTTTCGGCAAAATCCTCCTCATGGGAGAATACGCAGTGCTGCATGGTGCAGATGCACTTTGCCTGCCGCTCAAAACAGGACAGGAGCTTACGGTTACCGATGGCCCTGAAGGTAAGATACAATGGAAGTGGAAGTACAAAGATCAGATGCTGGCCTCCTTCTCCTTCGATGCAGCCTCCCTGGAGGAGGAATCCAATGGTACGGCAAACTGGGTCGTCCTGCTTATGAATTTTATCAGAGAGCAAAATCCTGATTTTTTGCGCCAGGGGGGTAAAAGTCTCGAATTTGTGAACCTGTTCCCGCCACAATGGGGACTGGGAAGCAGCAGTGCTACCATCTCTTCGCTCTGCCGGCTGGCAGGGGTGGATCCTTTTGTGGTAAACCGGCAACTCATGGGAGGATCGGGTGCTGACATTGCATGCACTACCGCCCAAAACTGGTTTTTGTACCGCAATGGAGACAACGGCCCCCAAACCTGGGAAATCCCTTTCAATTACCATTTTTCCGAAAACACCTGGTTTGTTTACTCAGGGAATAAGATGGAAACGGCATCTCACCTTAAATCTTTTTCTTCAGAATCACGCTATGCGGTTTCGTGGATGCAGGCCAATGACTTCGTGTATCGGTTTATTTCAGTACCCACCCTGCCCGAAGCCATGCAAATAACTTATGAGCATGAACTGCTCATTGGAGAAGCCATCGGGAAAGAATCCATTGCCAACCGGTTCAGGGATTTTCCCGGCAAGGTGAAGTCCCTGGGAGCCTGGGGAGGAGATTTTTTTATGGCACTCAGCCTGCAGGAACCCGGCTTTGTGAGAGGGTATTTCTATAACAAAGGGTACGGCACGGTTTTGAGCTGGAAGGAATTGACCGAAACAAAATATTTTTAACCGGAGGCTTATCTCCGTTTTTCAAAAGAACCGGGATAGAACAGAAACCCATAGTGAATCAAAAGGAAAGAGCAAAACCCAAAGGAAAATAACCACCCTATGAACCTTAAAGGCAAAGTAAGTTACAGCAGTCCGTCCAATATCGCCATTGTAAAGTACTGGGGAAAAGAACCCGGCGATCAGATACCCATGAATCCATCCCTCAGCATGACGCTGAACCAATGTCGCAGTTTTACCACCATTGAATATGAGCTGAAAGAAGGGCTGCAACCCTCGGTTGAGGTGTGGTTTGAAGGGGCACGCGCCCCTGAGATAGAAACCAAAATGGAGATCTGGCTGGAAAAAATCAATGCTTTCTACCCCTGGCTGGCCCATGCTGCTTTGCGGGTAGATACGCGCAACAATTTCCCGCATTCCGCAGGGATTGCCTCCTCGGCCAGCGGTATGAGTGCACTGGCCATGTGCTTGTCTGCTATCGACAACCATGTGCGGCAGAAAGAATCCGGCGATGTATTCCTGCAAAGCAATACTGCCCGGCTGGGTTCGGGGAGTGCTTCCCGCTCTGTTACAGGCCCCTGGGTGTTGTGGGGAGAAACACCGCTTTTGCGGGGCTCTTCCCATGAATATGCCGAAAAGGTTACAGATGTCCACCCCTATTTTACCCAACTGCACGATACCATTATCATCGTCGACAAAGAACCCAAAAGCATCAGCAGCCGCGCCGGCCATAGTCTTATGGATGGCCACCCCTGGCGGGAAGGACGAATCCACCAGGCAAATGAAAATATGACCTTGCTGCTGAAAGCCCTTAAAGACGGAGACTGGAAAACTTTTGAAAAGGTGACCGAAAATGAAGCCCTCAGCCTCCATGCCCTCATGCTCGCCTCCCGGGGGGGGATGATGCTCTGGAAAGGCAACACCGTGGAATGGATCCACTACCTGAGGCAGCAAAGAGAAAAAACAGGTGTAGAGATGGCTTTTACCCTTGATGCGGGAGCCAATATCCATCTGTTGTATCCCCCGCAGGCGAGCGAACAGGTAGAAACCATCCTTCAACAATCACCCGTATCTCATCACGGCTTTATCCGGGATGTAACCGGTACGGGGCCGGAAAAAATCACTGATACCTATGAACAGTACTGAACCTGCATCCTTTCCGGGTAAAATCCTGCTGCTGGGCGAATACAGCATCATCCTGGGCGGTGAAGCCATTACCGTGCCGCTGGAGCGCTTTTCAGGGTCCTTTGAATATCCCGCAAACAATACCGATGCCCCTGACTTTGCCCGGCAAAGCAACCAGGCTATACGTGAGTTTCTCGGGTATTTGCAGTCACCCGAAATCCGCAACGTCATGAGCTATCCCCTTGACCTGGATCTGCTGGAGAAAGAAACCACCAACGGATTGTTCTTCAGCAGCACCATCCCCCAGGGCTATGGCGCCGGAAGCAGCGGTGCCCTGGTGGCAGCCCTCTTCTCGCGGTTTGCCAATCCAAAGCCCGACATCGCTTCCCTGCACGAACCCGACACCCTTCGCACACTCAGGACACAGCTTTCGCGCATGGAGTCGTTCTTCCACGGCAGCTCCTCGGGCCTCGACCCACTCACCAGCCTGCTGAGAAAAACCCTGCATGTCCAGGCCTCAGGCAAAATAAACTTTCCTGATCTTTCCGGGTTTTTCCAGCAAACCCACACCAGGGTTTTTCTGCTGGATACCGGCATCACCGGCAATACCAAACCCCTGGTGGAAGGATTCCGGCAACAGCTGGCAACCCAACAACTCAACGGCGAACTGCTCAAAGGACTCAACAATGAGGTGGTACACGCCCTTTTGAACAGAGACCCTATTTATTTCAGTGATTTTCTGGCCCAGCTCTCCCTGTTTCAACTGGAAAACATGAAACCCATGATCCCCGAACCCGTAAGCCCCATCTGGCGCAAAGGGCTCGAAACCGGCCAATGGACCCTCAAACTCTGCGGCAGCGGAGGCGGAGGCTACGTGCTGGGATTTGCCCCGGAAACCACCGACATTGAAGCAGTCATGCAGGCAGAGGGGATGAAGTTGCTGGCATTGGAGGTGTAGTAAGTTTAGCAAGAGAGCAAAAGTTTGCCAGAAATTCGTTTTACTGGCGTTATTTTAATTTCAAAAATACGCCAGAATTTACTATCTTTGGCAAAAATTAGGTGTAAATATGTCTCAAGTCCTGGAACATAGATTGATCGAAGAATTCAAGGATAAAGAGTTTTTTAGTCGTGATGAACTCTTTCAGTTCTTCCGTTATTTCGAACCGGAATTAAAAGAAGGAACCTTTGGGTGGAGAATCTATGACCTAAAGAACAGGAATATCATAAAGTCTCTGAAAAGAGGTCTTTATGCAATTTCCGGTAAACCGAAATACAAGCCTGATATTTCGCCAAATCTTTTGAAGATTGCTAAGCTACTGGCCGTTAAGTTCAATGAAGTGCAATACTGTATTTGGGAAACTGTTTGGCTGAACGAATTTGTCAAGCATCAAATGGGAAAATCCATATTGTACATTGAGGTCGAAAAAGGATTTGAAGAATCAGTATTTTATGCATTAAAGGACAACTTGCACAAAGAAGTGTTTTTAAACCCTGATGAAAAAGCTATTGACTTTTACATAGCTGAAAGCAATCATCCGATAATCATCAGAAAATTGCTCACAAGAGCTCCAATAACAAAAAGAGTGGAAAATACAATCAAGTTCACTACTCCTGCGCTTGAGAAGATTCTGGTTGACCTGTTTGCTGATGAGCGACTTTTCTATTATTTGCAAGGCGGTGAATTGATCCACATCTATGAAAACGCCCTCAGTAAATACACAATCAATTTTACCCGGTTGTTCAGTTACGCAGGAAGAAGAGAAAGAGAACAAGACATAAAACAGTTTATGACCAACCACATGTTTCACCTGGTAAAGAATATCATTAATGATTAAGGACAAATGCTTTACAGAGGAGTGGATTGAATCATTTAAAAGGCAAAAAGTACACAAGCGAATCGACAAGATCATTTTCGAGAAAATGATTTATGCCTTGCATTTGCTGGAACTTCTTAAAACCAACGAACTGAATTTTGTATTCAAGGGAGGAACAAGCCTGGCGCTCCTACTCAATGAGGGAAATCGATTCTCAATAGACATTGATATCATCTGTAATACCAACAGAAAAGACCTTGAAGTAATCCTAAATAAGGTAATCGAGACATCCCGTTTTACACAATGGAAACTGGATGAGCACCGCAGTTACCAGCCGGGAGTACCAAAAGCCCACTATAAATTTTCCTTCGATACCCATCAGCAAGGCTCAGGAACAATTTTGCTTGATGTATTGATTGAAGACTCTATTTATCCTGAGCAAAAACAAATGCCAATTAGTACCAAATGGATAGAAACAGATGAAGAAACCATGGTCACCGTACCATCAATTGATGCAATTACAGGCGATAAGTTAACTGCATTTGCCCCAAATACCATTGGCATTCCTTACTTTAAGGGAAAAGATAAACAACCCTTCTCCATGGAGATATGTAAGCAGATCTTCGATTTAAGCAAGTTGTTTGAACGAATCGAGAGTGTTGAGATGGTAGCAAAAAGTTATTATGCTTTTGCCGAACGTGAAATCAACTACCGCAATAGTGATAATCCTGATTCTGAATTAACTCCCGATAAGGTACTGAAGGATATCATCGACACCTGTCTTATTCTTGCAAAAAGAACAAGCGGTTCAGATGATGAAAAGAAAAAGTTTGTTGAACTGCAAAGAGGGATAAAAGCTTTTGATTTTGGTTTTCTGATGACCGGAAATTTTCGCATAGACGATGCTGTGCCAGCAGCTGCAAGGATTGTCTACCTCGCTGCTAAAATCTTACTAAACGATTTTTCACCCATTATCTATTATAATCGGCAGGACATTAAAAAATGGCACATAAAAGATCCTGAATGGAACTTTCTGAACAAATTGAAAAAGCAACCCGATAAATCATCCTTTTATTATTGGTACCTGACTGTTGAACTGCTTACAAAAGACCAGGCATAGCACAAAAGAAGAGGAGCGATTGATGCAGAGGCATAACCCTCTTGCCCATGATTACCCAACGCACCCCCAGCAATTCCACACCCATCCGGCATAACCCTAATAGCCACTCTCACTTTTCCCTTTTCACTTCTCTCTTTTCACTTTTCTCTTTTCTCTTTACCCATTACCCATCCCCAATCTTCAATCCGATAATCTTACAATCCAACAATCCAACAATCCAGCAATCTGAAATCTGCATTCTGAAATCTAAAATCTAAAATCTACAATCTAAAATCTGCATTCTGAAATCTAAAATCTACATTCTAAAATCTACTCTCTCACCTCCCTTTCCCTTTTCTCTTCTCTCTTCTCTCTTCTCTCTTCTCTCTTTACCCATTACCCATCCCCAACTTCAATCCGATAATCTTACAATCCAACAATCCAACAATCCCGCAATCTGAAATCTGCATTCTGAAATCTACAATCTAAAATCTGCATTCTAAATTCTGCAATCTGAAATCTACATTCTGAAAATTCTACTCTCTCACTTTTCACTTTACTAATTATTTCCGTTTGTCGGATAAAAACCCTGTGCGGTGTTAAAAAATGTTTATATTTGGTGGTGGAAACAGAAGGGGATATGTGTACTATTTTGATGGGAGGTAAGGTTATAGGGGGTTGGAAAGGTTTTGAGATAATAGATAATAGGAATAAGCACAATGTGCTAATGCAAATATTTTCGACAATACCCAATAAAAAAGTATTGGCACAATGTGGGAATTCGATTGTTGGCGTTCATTGGAGCAATAACCGACAGATTTTCAGCTATAAACTAAAATAAT
>RECE01000087.1 GCA_007694165.1 Bacteroidota bacterium | reverse complement strand
ATTCACCAAAATAAATATTTGTTGTAATACATTCAACCCTTTCCAGGGTTGTGGACAATCGCACTTTCCAATCCACGGGTTTCACCCGCGGCTATTGTTGTTTAACCCCATTCGGGGTTTTCAGAAAATTCCTGTTTCTGTTGAACTTTCTTTTGCAAGGTGACGGGGCCACTTCATTCGCAATGATTAAGCTCAAATATTGCCAATGAATGGTAAGCAGTCAGTCACTCCATCACCACGCTGAGCAAAATTCCCTCTATAAAAAATAAACACACAGAAATACTTTGAAAGTTAAAAGACAAGTAATAACTTTGTGATTACAAAAAAAAAGATAATTATGAATGTTTCCGTTATTCAAATAGGTAATTCCAAAGGAATTCGACTGAGCAAGTCCATTTTGGAAAGATATAATATCAAGGATACTGTAGAATTGATATTTGAAAAAGGACATATTATTATCAAACCTAAATCGGAACCCCGAAAAGGGTGGGAAGATGCTTTCAAAAGGATGCATGAATCTGGCGATGATAAAGCTCTTATGGATGATGTTTTTGAAGACGAAAACTTTGAAGAATGGAGTTAAGACAATATCAGATAGTTTTGGTAAATCTTGACCCCACAATAGGTAGCGAGATTAAAAAGACCCGCCCTTGTGTCATTATTTCACCCCATGAGATGAATAAATATCTTAATACGGTGATAATTGCTCCCATGACAACCCAATCAAAACATTATCCCACCCGAGTTAAAATAAACCATGACAATAAAGCAGGTTACGTGGTTCTTGACCAGATTCGAACCATTGATAAACAAAGAATTATTAAAGCATTTGACAACTTGTCTGGAAGTGAAATAGAGAAAGTGAAAAAAACCATAAAAGAATTATTGGTCGATTGACAATAATTACTGTGACCATATAGTGGTTGACTTGTGTCAACAGACCAACAAAAAAAAAGCCCTGCTTTCGCAGGACTTTTTTTAAAACAAAAACAAAAACAACAGAATCTACAATCTATTTGGCATTGCCAATGCCAGATTGCAATCTTTCTTTAATTATCAGTGAGTCAAGTTGAGGCTCTGCGACTTCCTCTTCTTCTTTTATCAAATGTAAAATATTGATTTCTGAAGGTGATGTCAGGGCTTCCTTTGCATGCATTTCCTTTTTCAAAACATCTTTATAGTTGAATGAGTGGTTTTCCTCAACTTCCTCTTCAATGGCACAGAAATATTCAATGCAAATTCCTTTACCTGTAATGAGCGTTAATTTCTGTATGGAGCTATTCGCTGTCAGCAATATGGGTGTCAATAGCAATGCCAGGGCAGTGCAGAGAGTTATGATACTTGTTTTCATGGCAGTAATCTTTTGGGTTGTTATTCTTTTCTGTGTTTATGACGAAGTGGGTTGCCCAAATGTTACACAGTAGATAGTGGAAATAGAAAAGAAAGTAACTTATTCTTTTTCGGAATTAAAACTATCCTTTCCCGCCTTTTTGATACTTTTGTTGTTTGTAAAAATTATGATAGACAGGTTTCTGGAGAATATAGAAAAAAACAAACTTTTCAATGCCAATGAAAAGATACTTCTTGCTGTAAGTGGAGGGATGGACTCTGTAGTGATGGCTCATTTGTTTCACCAGGCTGGATTTCTTTTTTCCCTTGCACATTGCAATTTCCAGTTAAGAGGAGAAGAGTCAGATAAAGATGAAAGATTTGTTGAAGAGCTTGCCCGGAACTTTCATGTTCAATGCTTTACAAAATCCTTTGATACTTTGGTTTATTCAGATCAACAGGGAATAAGCACTCAGATGGCTGCCCGGGAACTTCGCTATGGATGGTTTGAAGAATTGAGAAAAACGAATGGTTTTTCTTATATATCTACGGGGCATCACAAAGATGATCATTCTGAAACGATTTTGATCAATATGGTTAGAGGCAGTGGCCTGACCGGACTCCAGGGAATAAGACAGAAATGGGGGCATGTAATCAGGCCTCTGTGGGATTTTACAAGGAAAGAAATCGGTCAATATTGCAATGAACACGATATTAACTTCAGGGAAGATGCCACCAATGAGCAAACAAAGTATGTTCGTAATAAAATCAGGCACCAGGTTATACCCCATTTAAAGGAAATCAATCCTTCCTTTAATGATAGCATGGTCAAACTTTCGTCCATCGCTGAACAAACCGGTGAGTTATTGCATTACTTATTGGAAAAGGAATTTGAACTCTTTGTAGAGAAAAACGATCAAAAATTGCGGATTGAAATCAATCGGCTGCAGCGTTTACCTTGTGTTTCACTGGTTTTGTACCATTTATTAAATCCGTATGGATTTCAGGGGGCAGTGGTGGATGAAATTATTGGTTCCCTTGCAGGGCAGCCGGGAAAGAAATTTTTTTCTGCCAGCCATCTTTGCTTGCGCGACAGGGAATATCTGATGGTTTCTCCTTTGGAACCAAAGGCGGATTTCCAACAAATACCAATTGATGAGCTTGCCGGGGAGGTGAGTTTCGCTGAAGGGAAATTGCAATTGGTTTTACATGAAGCGTTTCGCATGAATCAAATAAAAAAGGAACACAATGTTGCCTTTCTGGATGCTGATAAGCTTCAGTTTCCCCTTACATTGCGTGCCTTTAAAGAGGGAGATTATTTTTATCCATTTGGCATGTCAGGAAAAAAGAAATTGAGTGACTATTTTGTTGATGAGAAAGTTGCTCTTACAGATAAGCAAAATAAATGGTTGTTGTGCAGCGGAGAAGATATTGTATGGGTAATTGGCATGCGTACGGATGAAAGATACAGAATTTCTCTGCCTGTTTGTAAAGTATTGGAGGTAAAATTTATTCCTCATGTGAAATGAAACGCTTAAATTTGCACTGCCAATAAATTTCATGCATATATATAAATCAATACATGTCTTAATCAGACTTCTTATTCTTTCTAATTACAATAAGAGAAAAATACATTATGAGTAAAAAAACTAAAATGGCAGGATTGTTAAGCCTGCTGATTATGCTGGCAGGGATACTGCCACTGAAAGCACAGATTCTTGAACCGGTAACCTGGAGCTTTTCTCAGGAAAAGGTTTCTGAGAACACGTATAATGTCAAGTTTACAGCCCATATCGATGCAGGCTGGTCTATTTATGGCCTTGATGTGCCTCCCGGAGGACCTATTCCTACCGCTTTCGAATTTAATAAAGCTGAAGGCTTTCGGTTCGTAAATGAAATGCAGGCGCCAGCTGCAGAGGTGAAATTCGATCCCAACTTTGACATGGACCTCTCCATGTATTCCGATCGTGAGGTTACCTTCTACCGTAAGGTGGAGGTCCTTTCTTCATCGCCTGTTAAGGTTACCGGAGAGCTTATGTTTATGTGCTGTGATGCAACCTCTTGTTTGCCTCCTGACTATATTGAGTTTGCATTTAATCTGCCCGGACGAACAGAAGTTGCTAAGGCGGTTCAGGTAGCCCCTGGCGGTGAAGCTGAAGTTACAGCAGAAGCTGATGATTCAAAAATAGACGATGAAGCACCCGTTGAGCCGCTTGAAGAGCAGGTTGTAATTTACACTCCGGACGCGGAATCAGAAACGGGACGTTCTTTCTGGGGAATGTTCATTACAGGAATTCTGGGAGGGTTGCTTGCGTTGCTTACCCCTTGTGTATTTCCCATGATACCCTTAACCGTTAGTTTTTTTCTGAGAAACTCTGAGAACCGGGCTCGTGCCATTCGTGATGCTTTGTTTTATGGTTTTACTATTGTTTTCAGTTATGTGGTATTGGGGTTGGCCATCAGTATGATTTTTGGTGCTGACACTCTCAATGCGCTGGCAACAAGTCCCGGGTTTAATATTTTCTTTTTTGTATTGCTGATATTCTTTGCCGCTTCATTTTTTGGAGCTTTTGAGCTTACCATGCCCGCAAGCTGGACCAACGCTTTGGATAGCAAGGCCGACCAAACAGGCGGACTGATAGGTGTTGTACTGATGGGCTTTACATTTGTACTGGTTTCATTTTCATGCACCGGACCAATTGTTGGAACTCTATTGGTTGATGCAGCCACAGGAGGCAATGTATTTGGCCCTGCAGTGGGAATGCTTGGTTTTAGCCTTGCACTTGCTATCCCATTCAGTTTGTTTGCTGTTTTCCCCACCGCTCTGAAGTCACTTCCCAAATCCGGAGGCTGGATGAATGCGGTGAAAGTAGTTCTGGGCTTCATTGTGCTGGCTTTTTCACTGAAATTTCTTGCTACTGCCGATGCTGTTGCTCAATGGGGAATCCTTGATCGGGAAGTATTTATTGTTCTCTGGATTGCGATTTTCCTCTTAATGGGCCTATATCTTATCGGTAAAATTAAATTTGCCCATGACAGTGATTTAAAATACATGAGTGTTCCTCGTCTTATGCTTGCCATTGCATCTTTTGCTTTTGTGTTTTATTTAATACCGGGATTGTGGGGAGCACCTTTGAAGGCTGTAAGCTCATTTCTTCCTTCTCCGGTTACACAAGACTTTGACCTTAGCAGAGGTGTTGCCACGGCTGCTGCTTCCCATACATCAGATATTTACGTTGGCGAAAGTGTAAAAGCAGGTCCCCACGGTTTACTTGCCTTTACCGAATATGAAGAAGGAATGGCTGCAGCACGCAAAGCCGGAATGCCCGTATTCCTGGATTTTACAGGACTGGGATGTGCCAACTGCCGCAAAATGGAAGCTGGAGTATGGTCTGATTCAAGAGTTCAGCAAATGCTGGCCAATGATTTTGTGAAGATATCGCTCTTTGTTGACGACAGAACTGCATTACCTGAAGAACAACAATTTGTTTCTTCTGCGCTGGGACGTGAAAGAACCATTCGCACCATAGGCCAGAAATGGAGTGTGTTTCAGGCTGAGAGATACAATATGAATACTCAGCCCTACTATGTTATCCTGAATCATGATGAGGAAATGCTTGCCCCTCCAAGAGGCTACGATCTCAACATCGAAAAGTATATAGAGTTTCTGGAGGAGGGGAAGAGTAATTTTATTCCCTAACCATACAAATAAAACTGCGGATTAAAAAAGAGGCTTTCTTCATTGTTATGGAGAAAGCCTCTTTCCTTATGTTATATCAATAGATTATAAATAAGGTTTCTTATAGTTTGCTTTCAAGCCGGAGTTTTAAGATTTGTAAAGTTCGCCTGACCCTGACTTTATTCTGTTTTCAGCTCATACTGAAATACTCTTTTCTCGTCTCTGCCCGTTACATACATTTTGTTTTCATCTGCACTAAAACTTAAACCACGCCCTTGTTGTGTTTCGTTGCTAATGTCAAAGGTGCCGAAAAATGTGGCAGTTGAAATCTTCCAGGGAGTTTGCAGATTATACTGAAGCACTTCATTTCTTTTTGTATCCAGCAACATCATTACTTTGCCATCATTAAGAAATTCAATTCCCCTCAGTTCTTCCTGCTGATCATTTATGTCGAGGGTGTAGGTGAGTATCCCCGATGACACCTCCCATGGGGTTGAAAGTGTAACCTCAAATATGGCTTCTGCATCTCTGTCATCAATAAAAAGAATCGTACCATCGGGCTTGAAGTCAATGTCATGACCGCGGATAACAAAATGACTATAGTCGGTGTTAACACCCTTTGACATTGTGCTTAAATCCCACGGGTTGTCCAGTTTGAATGTCCAGATACTGGTACGGTCAAATACCCACATTTTTTGACCGTCAGCCCGGATATACAGGCCATGCTGATTTTTGCCGGGTATCTCCACAGCCATAACAAATACCGCACTGCTAATTTCCCAGGGTTTGGTGAGGGCATACATAGCCACATTGTTGCTGTACCTGCCTGTTATAAAAAACAGTGTGCCATCTGGATTCCAGCATGTGGCAAGTGGATTGTCTGTATCAGAAGTGATTTCAAGATATTGCCCGCTAAAACTGACGTTTGAGAAATGCTTTCCGGATGGTGCAATTGCGCTTTGAAGGCCTTGTTGCAGGTAAGCTGATGAAACTGAAAAGGGCGATATTCCTGCCAGTAACAAAACAGTTATTACAAAACGAGTTAATGCAGCTCTTAGAAATGCTCTTGTTGAAAGGTTCAAATGGTGGGATTTTTCTTGTTTTATGGTGCCAGGGGTATCATGTTTTTCACGAATCGGGTCTGCTTGCCAACACTTCTTCATTATTTCAGTATTATCATCAGGGGAACCCCCTTAATTGGTTTCTTAT
>RECE01000268.1 GCA_007694165.1 Bacteroidota bacterium | reverse complement strand
CGCAAGGTTTTCCAAATCCGGTAACATGCTGAAAAAGGTTTGGTAAGATAAATTTGAGTCCACTCAAAAAAGTCTAATGTCCACAAATTACACCAATTAACACTAATCTTATTGTCTGTTATTTAGCCAATTAAGAACATAATATTTTCACTAATTTTCCGAAAACGAGTTTTCGGAGTGGACTCAAATTTTGAATCCTAAATTTAATACTACTTTGACACATTTAGAATAATACTTAAACCTATATTATTCAGGTAGAAACCTTATTTTCAAAATTCATTTAACCTTAGTAGAAATATGCATGGTAGAACAACTTTTAACCTTATTACCTTATTACACATCCTCAGATCAATCTTTTTCCAATAAGGTAATAAGGTTCAATTAACTACTTATAACTTCCTTTCTACTAAGGTTGACGGATGACAAATAAGGTTATTAAATTGAAAGACTGTTTCGAATAATCGCTAACTTGTAAAGGCTTTACAACTGCAGAAATAGATAGGTTGCCGGCTTTAATATTCCCCGAAACATTTTTAGACTAAACGAATCGTAATATGTCAAAGTAGAATTAATAAGCAATCCATTTGTTCCCGGCAGCGGCCGATTCAAGAACCTTTTCAATAAACTTCATTCCGCTGACACCATCCTCAATGGTAGGATATTCTATAAAATCAGGCATTTTGAATCTGCCATCCTTTAAACTGAGTATATGATATGCTGCATTTTTATAAATATTGGCAAAGGCTTCGATGTATCCTTCAGGATGACCACCAGGGGTGCGACAATTCCAACGGGTCTTTTCTGAGAGGTAATCATAGTTTACTCCGGCTTTTAGGATAGCAGCTGGTTGATTGTCCATTTTAAGCAAAAGAGAATCGGGTTGGGAGTGGCACCATTCGATACCCCCTTTTTCGCCGTACACACGTATTTTAAGTTCATTCTCCTCTCCTGTCAGTACCTGGCTGGCAAAAAACAATCCCTTTGCACCCCCATTCATTTTGCACAAAACCACCATATCATCGTCCAGCTTCCTGCCAGGGACAAAGGAAGTCAAATCCGCACACAGTTCATTGATTTTAAGGCCTGTAACATATTCTGCAAGATTTGCAGCATGGGTACCAATATCACCCAGGCATCCTGCCGGTCCACTCATCTCCGGATCGGTGCGCCATACAGCCTGCTTATTGCCTGTTGACTCGAGGGAAGAAGACAACCAACCCTGCGGATACTCCACCAACACTCTTCTTATGTTTCCCAGCCTACCCGATTCTACGATTTCAGCAGCTTCCTTTACCATGGGATAACCGGTGTAAGTATGAGTAATCGCATACACAAGTCCGGTTTCCTGAACCTTCTTTTCAAGTTCCAGGGCCTGGGCGAGAGAAATCGTTGCAGGCTTATCACAAATCACATGAAAACCTTTATCCAGCGCCATCATGGACTGCGGAAAATGGAGATGGTTGGGTGTAGCAATGATTACTGCTTCCATGCGCTCTGCGTCAGGAAGGTCTGCTTCCTTACGGAATAAATCCTCCCAGGAACGGTAAATCCTGCTTTTCTCAACATGGTAAAAGTCTGCTGATTGCAGCGACTTCTCATAGTTACTGCTAAAGGCTCCACATACCAACTCATAATAACCGTCGAGCATAGCAGCCCTGTAATGTATGGGACCGATGAAAGAACCTTCGCCTCCACCCACCATACCCACCCTGATTTTTTGCATATCTGCTCTTTTGAGAATTGTATTGCACAAAGGTAACAGTTTTCCAAACCTCATGAACAAACGCCCTCTCCTGTCAAAACGTCGCTTTTTAAGCTTCCCCAATAGCTGGATACCATACCCAGACCCCTGCTCGACAGAATTGAAATTATCAAATTGCCCGGATACATCCTGGAGGAAAAGGTGGAGATCGCCAAAAGATACCATGTTCCCAAGCAACGCAGGGAACATGGTCTGAAAGCCTGGGAGGTAAATATTACGGACGCTGCATTGTCGAAAATTGCAGATGGCTACGCCCGTGAGGCTGACACCACAACCAAAAGACTTGTCTATCTTGCATGTAAACTGCCATTTCCTGACATGAGTACAAAAACTCTTCATGATTTCATGTAGAGAACAAAACTATAGCCTTCATTTAATAAAAAATAACAGCAAATCCGTGTTATTCTGCTTAAATTCGCATTTTTGCGATATCCCATCTGATTTTTAGGCACATAATTTGATTTTATCCTCAATTGCAAAGGAAAAACACCGAACAACTTAACTTATATACCGTTTTAATTAATGGCAATGGAAATGTGGTAACCTGGAACTTTTCCTCCCCTGCTATTGGCAGGCTTTACCCCATACTAATGCAAAACAACACTGTGAAAACAAGAAAACAATCTATATTATGAGCAATCGAAATCTGAAAATATTTCTCCCTTTTATTTTTGCCATTGTTCTGGCATCCGGAATTTTGCTGGGACTCAATCTCAATTTTGGGAAATCGCCGGCCCCTTCCGAAAAAAAATTCTTCTCCATTGGATTTGACCGTTATGACAAACTTGGAGATATTATCAACTACATCATGGATTCCTATGTCGACAGTCTTGACAGAAATGAGCTGACACAGGAAACCATTTTCAGCCTGTTAAAAAATCTTGATCCCCACTCTTCTTATATCCCGGCATCCGCTTTTCGCGAAATGAACGACCCGTTGATGGGCAGTTTTGAAGGTATCGGAATCGAGTTCAACATGATTACCGATACAGTGGTGGTAATTAACCCCATACCCGGAGGGCCCAGTGAAAGTGTAGGTCTCAGAGCAGGTGACAGAATTGTAAAAGTAGAGGAGGATACGATTGCCGGAGTAAAAATGAACACCCAGGATGTGGTGAGAAAGCTTAAGGGTCCAAAAGGGACCAAAGTTACGGTATCGGTGCTGAGACGTGGACTTGAGGATCTCATGGAGTTTACCATTACACGAGACAAAATCCCTTCCTACAGCCTTGACATCGCATATATGATTGATGACGAAACGGGATACATCAAATTGGGGCAATTCTCGGCCACCACACATCAGGAGTTCAAATTGGCCATGGAAAGGCTCAAGCGCAATGGAATGCAACAGATGATTCTTGATCTCAGAGGCAATGGCGGAGGATTTCTGGAAGCCTCTATTCAGCTTGCAGACGAATTGCTGGCACCCGAATCGCTCATTGTTTATACCGACGGGCTCAACCGCCCCAAAACCCATGCTTATGCCCGCCGCAACGGAGGCTTTGAAACCCAGCCCCTGATAGTTTTGATCGATGAGTGGTCGGCCTCAGCCAGTGAAATCATTGCAGGGGCTGTGCAGGATCATGACCGTGGACTTATTTTAGGCCGTCGTTCTTTCGGCAAAGGACTTGTGCAGGAGCAGGTGCAGCTGGGCGATGGATCTGCCCTCAGGCTCACAGTGGCACGTTACTATACTCCATCAGGACGAAGCATCCAGAAACCTTATGACAATGGCTCAGAAGAATACTTTGCTGACTTCATGCAGCGGATGATGGATGGAGAACTTGAACATCCCGACAGTATCAAAAACAATGATTCACTCCGCTTTCAAACAACCGCAGGACGTACCGTTTATGGTGGCGGTGGCATTACCCCTGATATATTTATCCCATTGCAAACAGACGAAAGAACACCCTATTTTATCAAACTGGCCAACAGGGGATTGATATACCGCTTTTCATTTGATTATGCAGACAACAACCGTGACAAGCTGAAAAACTTCAGCGATGCTCCCGATTTTGTGAGTAATTTCAGGGTAAGCAATGCGATAATCAATGCTTTTATTGAATTTGGAAAGGAAAACGGAGTAGAATATAATGAGAGTGAATTCATTGCTGCAAAGGGCCTTATTGAGTCTCAGATAAAAGCCTATATAGGTAGAAATATCTTTGGCAACGACGGGTTCTATCCTGTTATCAATCAGAATGACCCGGCTGTTACAAGGGCAAAGGAGATTTTTAAAGCTGGTGATTTGATGAGTTTCCTCGTTCCTGTCGCATTGTAAAATATTGACTGAATCTTTCGTATACTTTTCGCCTTGCCCATCATCGCGGATTTTCCTGGATTAGGAGACTCCAGTGTAGGTTTTCTCCCATTGTTTCAATGCACCTGAACAGTTCCCTTTTTTCCGAAAGTAAAACTCTGCTTATATTTTTCACTGCTTCATAGCAGTGATCATGCCCCTTGTCATGACAAAAGAGTTTCGCGGTGATCTGCAGGTTTACAACCAAACCAAGGATAAAACCCAGGAAAAACAGCAATAAAAACCAAGCGAATATCCCATAAATTGTGCTCATTCGACACAAATCCTCCCCTTAACGTCTCATTTTTTCGATAGATATGGCAATATTTATAAAATCACACTATCTTTGCCTTATATTCGACCAATCATGAAACATCTTCAACCAATTGTTTTTTCTCTGCTGTGGTTTTTCGTCTTTTTTCCTGCCTCTGCCCAGCTGATGCAAGGAGGAACTCCCCCGGGATTGCAACGCACAGAGCTTTTATACCCTGTCAGCTATACAAAGGTCTCAGCCATACAAGTGCAACAACTTATAGAGGAAGACCAGACCTGGGATACCATTCCTGAAATCCCATGGCGATTTGGTGAAAACATTGAAGTGGATATCTCCCCGGATAACAGCGGTACCTGGCAAAAACTCCCCGACGGTGCACGTTTGTGGCAAAAAGGTATTCACAGCCCGGGAGCCATCAGCATCAATCTTGTCTTCCAGCCCTATCAGCTTCCTCCCGGCGCAAAACTGTTTATTTACACTCCCGATGGGAAGGAAATCCTGGGTGCTTTCGACCACCGCAACAACCAGGAAGACGGGTATTTTGCTACCAGCCTGATCTTTTCCGACTCCATTATTGTTGAATACTTTGAACCTGCAAGAGCAGCATTTAATGGACAATTGAGAATAGAGCAACTCACACACGGATACAGAGATCCTGGAGCTTTTGCCGAAAAAGCGTTTGGTGATTCTGGCAATTGCAACGTAAATGTAGCATGCGAGGTGGCCGATGCCTGGGGAGACCAAATCCGCTCGGTAGCGCTGCTGCTGGTGGGAAGCAGCTCTTTTTGTACCGGTGCGTTGATCAATAATGACACCAATGACGGCACTCCTTATATCCTGTCAGCCAACCATTGCTACCGCAATCCTTCTACGGTAGTCTTCTGGTTCAACTGGGAAAGCGAAACCTGCAACAATCCCGAAAGCCCCCCACCCCACCAGGCCCTCTCGGGAGCTGTGCAAAGGGCAAGATTTGTCTATAGCCATTTCAATAAAACCGGATCAGATTTCTGGTTGATGGAGATGAACCACCTGCCCCCTTTCGAATACAATCTCTTTTACTCGGGATGGAACAGGACAGAAGACCCTCTTTCCATTGACTCCGTGGTGGGGATTCACCATCCCCGTGGCGACATTAAAAAGTTTTCATGGTCTACCGACAGTCTGCAGGTTTGGGGATATGGAAACGCTAATGACACCTTAGAAACTCATTGGCGGGTAAAATCATGGGATGCAGGCACCACTACCGAAGGAGGTTCATCGGGCTCTCCCCTCTTTGACCACCAGGGGCGCATCATCGGACAATTGCATGGAGGACTTGCTGCCTGCGGCAACACCGATCCTGACTGGTACGGCAGATTGTCCGTATCATGGACAGGAGGAGGCGCAACCACCAACGCTCTTAAAACGTGGCTCGACCCCCTGGATACCAATCCAATGGCCATCAACGGATATCAACCGGTGTATTACCTGGTTACATCTTCAGTTGGAGAAAACGGAGGGGGTACCGTCGACCCTTCTTTTCATGTGATGGAAAATAAAAACCATACTTTTTCTATTCTCCCTGAAACAGGATATTTCATTGAAGATGTAATTGTTGACGGAGAAAGCGTGGGTGCTGTTGATTCCTACACTTTTGAAAATGTAACACAACCTCACACCATACACATCATATTCGCCAGCCTTACCCATACCATCACCGCCACGGCAGGCGATAACGGAACCATCACCCCATCAGGCGAAATCTCCGTGGAGCATGGTGCGACACAAACGTTCACCATCACACCCGATGAGGGATATTTTATTGAGGAAGTACTGGCAGACGGGGAAAGCATGGGTGCACCGGAAAGCTATACCTTTGAAAACATTACCCAAAACCATACCCTGCACGCCACTTTTGCCATCCAAACTTACACCATTACCGCCACGGCAGGCAATAACGGAACC
>RECE01000088.1 GCA_007694165.1 Bacteroidota bacterium | reverse complement strand
ATAAAAATTATTATGCTGAAAGGTATAGCTATATTTGAAGCCAAATTCCAGTAAAACCTAAATCATCGCAATGTTAAAAAAATACTTCCTCATTGGTCTGCGCAGTATTCTCAATCAACGTTTTTACAGTATTCTCAATATAGTTGGGTTGGGCGTAGGCCTGGCACTGGTTATTTTTATTGGCTTATACCTGCACGATCAGCACCGGTTCGACCGCTGGTATGCAGACCATGAACGGATTTATCGCGTGGAATACGGTGAATGGGGCATTACCGGACCGGCATTCAAACGTGTGATTGAAGAGTCCAGCGCCGCTATTGAACAGTCCCTTCGACTCAACACCAATGTGTTTCATAATACTGCCGTGCGCAGGGAGAATGAAATAGTGCGCATAAGAAACCTTGTAGCTGCCGACCCTGAAGTTTTTGACTTTTTTGATTTGACTTTTATACATGGAGATGCAGCAACCGCGCTGGACGATATAGGGAAAATCGTACTCACACGCAGTGAGGCCCTCAGATTGTTTAATACAGAAAACCCCATTGGCGAAGTGCTCAGCCCCAGAGACGAATACAACCTGGTGGTTTCGGCTGTGATTGAAGACATCAGCCATTTTCATGTGAGAGTGGATGCACTGGTTTCCTTTTTTATCTTCGGACAATATTATGGTACCGACTACTTTGAACTCCCCGGCAACTGGAATCATAACACCTATGTAAAGCTCCACCCCGAAGCAGACCCCGGCCAGGTGCGCCAACAGGTGGAGGAAAGCACCAATAACTACATTTATGAAACTGCAGGCATTGCGTTTGACAGGAAAACACGACTCAGGCCTGTAAGCGATATATACTACACAACAGAAAGTATGGTAGAAGGAAGGGTGGTACATGGCAACAAGTCGCTGAGCATCGCCTTTATGGTGATTGCTGCATTTGTGCTTTTTATTGCCGTAGTAAACTTCATCAATCTTTCCACGGCTCACTCCACATCGCGGGCCAGGGAAATGGGCATCCGGAAGCTGCTGGGTGGCACCCGCAACAGCCTGATGGTGCAGTTTCTGCTGGAATCCATCATTATTACGGCAGCCGGCATGCTCCTGGCTGTGGCCCTGGTGGAAATATTCCTGCCTTCCTTTAATACCCTTGCGGGGGTAAATATCAACCTGCGCGAATGGTCCCTGGGGTGGCACCTGCTTACATTTATCGTGGCGGCCCTCATCGTGGGGACTATTAACGGAATATATCCCGCCTTTTACCTGAGCGGGTTTGAGCCGGCAAGGGTGCTCAAGGGAGAGCTTACCAAGGGAAAGAGTGCTGCATTTTTCAGAAAAGGGCTTATGGCATTTCAGTTTGCCACTGCCATTACCCTGATTGCCGGTACCTTTATCGTGTATCAGCAAATCCATTACATGCAGTCCAAGGATCTGAACTTCAACCCCGAAAATATTGTGTTTTTCAGGGCCAACCAACCCGTCTTACAGCGGTGGGATGAATTCCGGAATACCTTGCAAAGTTCACCCGGCATAGAGGAAGTGGCTCTGACCAATTCTATGCCCGGCAGTGTGGGCTGGCAGGAAAGTGTATACCTTGGCGGACAAATCCGACAGTTCTACTACTGGCCGGCAACCCCTGAGTTTTTCACCATGCTGGGGGCAGAATTGCTGGCAGGGCGATGGCCCGACAGAGCCCTTTCCACCGACCAGCATTACAATATGGTAGTAAACCGCCAATGGCTCCATCTCATGGGCCTCGACCAGGAGCATGAAGATATCATCGACCAGAGCATCCCCTGGGGAACGGGAAGAATTACCATTATCGGCATTGTCAGCGACTTTCATTTTAATTCGCTGCACAGCGCCATTGCACCTATGGCTTTCGTTTGGCGTGAAGAATCCTGCCGGATGGTAAGCATCAAGCTGCATCCTCACAACCAGACCCAAACCCTGGAGCACATCAGCAAAACCTGGCTGCAGTTTTATCCCGACGAACCTCTGAACTGGCACTATCTGGATGAGACCTTAATGGCCCAATACTCCAAAGAAGAACAAACCGGCACCATTCTTACGTTCTTTTCCCTCTTTGCCATTTTTATCGCATGTCTGGGATTGTTTGGTCTTTCCTCCTTTCTGATAGAGAAACGAAGCAAAGAGATTGCCCTTCGCAAAGTGCTTGGCTCTCCGCTTCTGCGCATTCATATACTGTTGCAGAAAGAATTTATTACGCTCATTGCCGTGGCATCGCTCATCGCCATTCCTCTGGGATGGTACTTTATGAGCAGCTGGTTGGATGGCTTTCCCTATCGCATACAGATGGGTGTTGTACCATTTTTCCTGGCGGTTGTGCTTACCCTGTTTATTGCCATGGCCACCGTTTCGTGGCATGCCATCAGAGTTTCAGGCAGGAATCCTTCTGATTTTTTGAGAGCGGAATAGCAAAAAACGACCTCAATGAGTCAACCCAACAGATAAATGCCCCCGGACAAATAACAGAATAATTATCTCAGAATAGTATAAACAAGTTATAAAGAATGACACAGAAAGTTTTCAAATTCATCTTATATGTTGCAAGTGTTGTAATTCTTGTAGTATTTATTATCGCCATAACTCTGTGGGTAAAAAGCCCCGGAATAACAGAACCCATTTCAGATAATGAAGGAAATCCCATGAAAGAAAGCATTGCATCCATTGAGAAAATGGTTCTTGGCGGACAGGAACAGTATATAATTATTCGCGGAGTGGACACTTCCAAACCCATCATGTTATTTTTGCATGGCGGCCCGGGAAGTCCCGAGGTTGCCTTCATGAAGCATTATAACCGCGATATTGAAAAGGATTATGTAATGGTTTACTGGGAACAAAGAGGGGCAGGCAAATCCTGGTCCAAAAACATCCCACCGGAAAGCATGAGCCTGGAGCAATTGATTTCCGACACCCGTGAGCTGAGTGAGTATCTTGCCCATCGGTTTGATCGGGAGAAAATCTTTTTAATGGGCCATTCGTGGGGCTCGCTGCTGGGCATACTAACGGCATATAAGCATCCTGAGCTCTATCATGCTTACTTCGGAATCGGACAGGTAGGCGACCAGTTTGAAGGAGAGAGAATATCCTTCGAATGGGCCAAAGCCAGGGCTGCTGAGCGAAATGACAACCGGGCGGTTAAAAAACTAAATGCACTGAATTTTCCGGGGAAGGAAGCAACCGCAGATGAATGGATAAGTTATTTAATGAAAGAAAGACGATATGTAAATCGTTATGGTGGCGGAACCCTCAGAGAGGTAACAGGGATGTGGCCACTGGTAAAGATTGTATTGAATTCGGGGATTTACACACTGCGTGAAAAACTGAATTTCATGAAAGCCAGCATGTTTTCTCTTGAGCACATGTGGCTGGATGTAATACAGACCAACCTTTTTCATGAAATAGACAGCATGAGCCTGCCGGTATACATTTTTCATGGAATACACGATTACACCACCCCTTACCCTGTTGCCAAAGACTTTTATCATCAGCTGAAAGCTCCCCAAAAAGAATTTTATACATTCGAAAACTCTGCCCACAGCCCGGTTATGGAAGAACCGGAAAAATTCAATGCAATTGTAAAAAGTATTACCCGGCAGTTTTAAGCATTATAAACTTTTGCTTGTATTTCTACTTTGGCACATTTTGATTTTGGACAATGTTTCTCAAAACCTGCAGCACTTTAATTTCAATCAGACTTCTTACATATAACTTTTTTTGTTATTCATTGACAATGCCCACGACTAAAGTGGCCGATTTTGAACAGATGTGCTCTTTTGTGGACAAAACAAACCAGAGTTGTCATTCACAAAAACACACAAAAACCTCACAATATGATGTTTACATGCACAGGCATGTGTTTTGTTCTTATAAAAGAAATAAAAAATCATCCTTATTATGTTTGCACATCACATTAAAATTGCTTTTCGCTTCATCCTGCGAAACTTATCCTTTACAGTAATCAATCTTATTGGATTGAGCACAGGTATTGCGGCTTTTTTACTTATTGCACTGTATTTACAGGATCAAACGGGGTATGACGCACATATTCCTCACCCTGAGAAAACTTTCAGGCTTGTGGGGATACAGGAGCCCAAAGGACTCGACAAGCAGCACGTAAGTTTTTCCAGTGGAGCCTGGGCACCTTTTATCAACGAAAACATACCCCAGGTAGAAGAGGCCTTCAGGGTAATGAATGCCAGAGGCGTAATCCTGGAGACAGAAGAGGATGTTTTTGAAGAAACCAAAGCATACTACAGCGAAGGAGACGCAATATACTACCTGGGCTACCAGGTAATACAAGGAGGCGATCCCGGACAAATGCTGCAACATCCCAACCAGGCAGTAATCAGCAAAACAACTGCCAACAGGTTGTATGGACATACCGATGTTATTGGGAAAACTTTCAGAATGGCTGATGCCAGTTATACCATAGCAGGAATTTTCGACAATGAAAACCTGAAAACCCACCTGCAAATCAATATCTTTCTTTCTTTTTCAACGGTAGAACCCACAGACCCCTGGCTTCAACATTTCGGTAATAATACCCTGGCGACCTATATTGTCAAAAGAGAAGATGCCAACCCTGAAGATATCATCCATACTGTCAACCAGAAACAAGAAAGTCTGTATGAAGATGAACAGTATGGAGCGCAAATGATGAAAAACACGTTTTACCTGCAAAACGTGAAAGACATATACCTCAGATCCGGTCATATCAAATTCAGCATGCGTACACATGAGGGAAACATAAACAGCATTTATATTTTCTCGGTAATAGCCATACTCATTCTGGCATTGGCCTGTATTAACTTTATCAATCTTGCTACTGCCAATTCGGCCAAAAGAGTCAAAGAGGTAGGACTTCGAAAAGTGCTGGGAGCAAGCAGAGCAAAGCTTAGCAACCAGTTTCTGGGAGAATCGTTTATCATCACCCTTTTGGCTATATTTTTATCTTTGGTTTGGATAGAAGTGCTTTTGCCTTGGTACAACGGAATTCTGGGAACAGAACTAAAGGTTGACTTTCTCAACAATTATCTTTTCAACATTGGGCTGGTTGCTCTATTGTTGGGACTGGCTCTGGTATCGGGTTTTTATCCGGCCATGTATTTGTCAAGGTTTCAGGCGGCAAGCATCCTGAGATCCAATGATCAGAGCGGAAAGCCCAAAAAGGCAGCATTGAGAAAAGTCCTGGTCATTGTTCAGTTTACCATTTCAACAGCAATGATATTTGCCACTTTCGTGGTCATGCATCAGGTGCACCATATGAACCATAAAAGTCTGGGTTATAATGTGGAAAATGTGGTGAGTGTATTCCATCGTCAAAGCCGGGATTATGAGCAATTAAAAAACTTCAGACACCGGATTTTGCAAATCCCCCAGGTAATTGATGCCGGCATTGCCAGCGGCCACAACGGAGTAGCAGGCAGGCAGAGCACGATACGTACATCCGACCCCATCCCTGCCGAGTTGATGGTGCGTTACGGATATGTTGACCCGGACTTTTTTACTACCATGGAAATGCAATTCCTGGAAGGACGGAATTTCAGCCATGAATATGGCACCGACCCTGAAAACACCATTATCCTCAATCGGGCTGCTGCCATTGCATTGGGCTGGGAGGAAGCAACAGGTAAAAGGATGTTAAATCAAGACAATGAAGATGTTGATTATTATACGGTGATTGGTGTAATCGATGATTATCATTACTATTCATTGCGCACTCCCATTGAACCTGCTGTATATATCTGGAGACCCACTGGCATGGGTGTTACCAACATCCGGTTCAGCCACAGCAATCCTTCAGAAGTAATGAAAAGCATTGAAAGAGAGTTCAATGATTTTTTCCCCGGACAATTGTTTCATGCATACTTCCTGGATGAAATCTTACAAGGCCAATACAGGCAGGAAGCCAATTCACTGAAAATCTTCATGGCCTTTGCCATTTTGTGCATCGTTATTTCCTGCCTGGGTCTGTTTGGGTTAACCTCCTTTATGGTAAACCAAAGGCGAAAGGAAATCAGTGTGAGAAAAGTTCTGGGTGCCGGGTTATGGCAAATCAACCAATTGCTTGTAATTAGTTTTCTCCGATGGGTATTTGTGGCTGCTTTGATTGCTTTGCCACTGGCATGGTACTCTATGGACAACTGGCTCGACAACTATGCATACCAGATTCAGATAGGAGGAATTCATTTTATAGCCAGCCTGTTACTGGTAACAACCATTGCCATCTTTACCATCTCGGGTCTTACAACCCGTGCAGCACTGCAAAACCC
>RECE01000387.1 GCA_007694165.1 Bacteroidota bacterium | reverse complement strand
CCCCAACCGCGAAGAGACCATGAAGCTGGTACGAAAGTATTTGCATTGCGGGTAAATACGTGTTGCAGTAGCAATATTAAAATTAAAGCCTCAAATTTGTTTGGGGCTTTTTTTATGACCCGGAAGCTTCCAATTCCTCTGGAAGTTGGAAGTTCCCTGCGGACTCTGCAATTCGACAACCGAACCCTTTTCTCCTTCCAGCTTGAACTTCCACCTCCTTTCATCCCCGCACCCCTCCGGTTAAGGGGCTTCTTGCCTTAGCCTCTACCAACCTATAGTCTTTTCCCTTCCTTCCAGCTTCGAGCTTCCAACTTCCAGCATCCTTTGACCTTTCACCTTTGACCTTTCAGCTTAACCCCCTCCTCCGTATTTCCCCCAAAAACTTTCCGTAAATCATGGAGTTGTTGTGTGGTTTAAAGTAGTAATTTTGCAAGCATCCATTCAACCGGGGAAATCTATCTGCTGATGTATGCTTAATGATACATTTCCCGGTGGGGGAGCGGGAAAGCCATTGCTTATGGATACCCTTCCAATGTGGATTTTCGGTCGCCTGAGAGCAAAGCATCATGTGACTGAATGGGCGAAGCTGTGTCCGCCCGCTATGTTTGCCATTACAATTCACCAACTCTATACAAACAATGCTTAGAAAATTTTTCGTCTTTCAACTGACCATTATCGCCCTGGCAATGATGCTGGTGGGCAGTCAGAATGTTATGGCCCAGCCCGACCCTTCACAGGTAGATTTCACCACCATCAAAGTGGATGAACTCACCGATGCACAGGTACGACAGTTTATACAACAGGCCGAGAGCCGCGGCATGACCATGCAGGAACTTGAGGCACAAGCACTGGGAAGAGGCATGCCCTACAGCGAAGTGCAGAAACTGCGCAGCCGCATCCGGTCTGTACAGGAAGGAACTGCCGGACAACCCGAACGGACAACCCAGCAACGAATCGTCACGGGTGATGAAAGACCATCGGAAAGACCGGCCATGCAAGAACCCCAAAAACCGGAAGACCAGATACAGGTATTCGGTTACGAACTCTTTCGCCGCGACAACCTCAGCTTCGAGCCCAGCCTCAACATCCCCACCCCCAGAAACTACACCCTGGGACCCGGCGATGAACTCCAGGTGGAAGTTTGGGGTGCATCGCAGCAATCCTATTCCCTTCCCGTTTCTCCCGAAGGGCAGGTGCGCATCAGCAACATCGGACCGGTGCAGGTGAGCGGCCTTACCATTGAAGAGGCCTCCGAACTTATTATCCGTCGCCTGTCGGGCATCTACTCAGGACTGCGGGGTGCCAATCCTAACACCTTCGCACAAGTGAGCCTGGGCAACGTGCGCAGCATCAAAGTCACCATCTCCGGCGATGCTTACATGCCAGGCACATATACCCTGCCGGCTTTTGCCACCGCTTTCAATGCCCTCTATATGGCCGGCGGACCGTCAGCGCGCGGTTCTTTCCGCGATATCAGAATTGTACGCGAAAACGAACAAATCGCTCACCTTGACCTATACGACTTCCTCCTCAAAGGAGAAACAAAACTCAACATCCGCCTGCGCGATGAAGACCTCATCTTTATAGGCCCATACAACAACAGGGCAACGATAGAGGGGGAAGTAATCCGCCCTGCCATTTACGAACTCAAACCCACCGAAACCCTGGCCGAACTCATTGACTTTGCCGGTGGCTTCTCTGCTTCTGCCTATACCCGCCGACTGCAGATAGACCGCAAAACCGACAGTCAGCGCCAGATGCTCAACGTGGAAAAAGAACTGTACTCTTCTTTTCTCATGCGCCCGGGCGACCAGCTCAAGGTGGGCGAGATACTGGAAAAATATGAAAACAGGGTGAGCATCCGTGGCGCCGTGTACCGTGAAGGAGACTTTGCCCTTACCGATGGGATGACCGTGAAAAGCCTGATGGAAACCGCCGAAGGATTGCGTGAAGATGCATTCCTGAACCGGGCTGCCCTCTACCGGCTGCAGGACAATATGGAGCTGGAAATGATGAACCTGAACCTCACCGCCATCCTCAATGGCACCGCACCCGATATCGCCCTTCAGCGCGAAGACCTGCTGATGATCAGCTCGGTACTCGAATTGCAAGAGGAGCGCACCGTGCGTATCATGGGCGAAGTGCAGGAAGCCGGCAGTTTCCTGTGGGCGCAAAACCTGACCCTGGGCGAGGTGATCCGCAAAGCAGGCGGACTCAAAGATGCCGCCTCCCTGGCACGGGTGGAAGTTGCCCGAAGGGTAAGCGACCGGCTGGCCATACAAACGGGTACCAGCACTTCCGAAGTGTTCTCCTTCCCGCTGGACCAATACCTGGAACTCACCGACGAAGCAGCTTCCTTTTTGCTGCAACCCTTTGATATGATTTTCGTGAGACGTTCGCCCGGTTATCAAACCCAGCAGCTGGTGCAGGTGAGAGGTGAAGTGGCCTTCCCCGGAAGCTATGCCATCAGCCGCAAAAACGAACGCATCTCTGACCTGGTGAAACGGGCCGGTGGTATCAATACCGAAGCTTACCTCCCGGGGGCAACCCTCATCAGGAGAGCCGACAGAAACATGACTGACCGCCTGCAAAGACTCCAGGCCCTGGAGGGCGGACAAGTAGAAATCATTACCGATACCCTGGAGGATAACAACCAGCAATACATTGGCATCAACCTGGAAAGAATCCTCAGCAATCCCTACTCTTCCCAGGATTTATTGCTCATGGAAGGCGATATCCTGGAAATACCACAACAACTGCAAACCGTGCGCATGACCGGCGCCGTATTGCATCCCACCTCTGCCATTTATCAATCGGGCAGAGGAGTAAGAGGTTACGTGTCAAGGGCCGGTGGTTTTGCCGACAATGCCAAGAAAGGGAAGGTATATGTCCTCCATCCCAACGGCTCGGTTGACCGCACCCGCCACTTTTTGTTTGTCCGCTCCTACCCCAACATTGAACCCGGCTCCGAAATCATCGTACCCCAGAAACCCGAACGCCAACCCCGCACCCTTCAGGAAACCATCGCCATCAGCTCCGCCATCACATCGCTGGGTCTGGTGATTGTGACTTTGATCAATCAGTTTTGATTGGAGATCGAAGCTGGAAGCTGGAAGGGGGAAGCTGGAAGCTGGAAGCTGGAAGCTGGAAGCTGGAAGGGGGAAGCGAACCAGAAGGCAATCAAACATGCTTTATAGAATGCTCCTGCCCCAGAGGGGCAAAATGTCGATAGCAAAAGGGAGTTTCTAAAATATCAAGCGCCGGAAAAGGTTATTGAAAAAAGAAAAGAGGGTTGTGACGGCGCAAATGGAAGCTCAAAGGGCTGGAAGCTTGAAGCTGGAAGTTCGAAGCTCGAAGCTGCTAGAAAGATATAATTAAATTTTAAAAAGATGAAAAGTGAGTTTGGATTTAAGGAATTGAAGGTTTGGCAAAAATCAATGGATTTTGCGGATGCAGTTTTAGAAGTTGCAGAAAATATCTCTTCTGAACGAAAGCATTTTAGATTGATAGAACAAATTGAGTCTTCTTCAACATCTGTTCCTCAGAATATTGCAGAAGGAAAAGGGAGAAACTCACAAAAAGAATTCATTCAATTCCTATACATTGCCAGGGGCTCACTCTATGAAACAGTGACTTTACTGAATATTTTTTACAGAAGAAAATGGATTACAGAAGAAACTTTACTTTCTTTAGAAAATCAAGCATACGAAATTGCATCAATGCTCAAAGGCCTAATCAACTCACTGTATAAAGATATCTCAAACAAAGAAAAGAAATAGTAGTCTGGCTTCGGACCCTATTTCCTTCGAGCTTCCAGCTAAAAATCCTTCGAGCTTCCAGCTTCCAGCCCAAAAAGCTTCGAGCTTTAGATTCTTCCAGCTTCGAGCTTCGAGCTTCCAGCTAATCAAAAACAAAGAAATCAACATAAACCTAATAAATAATGACCGAACAACCCTCTCCCGTCAAACAACCAAACAACGACGAAATCGACCTCATCGAAGTCATTCGCCATATCTGGAACGGGCGCTGGCTCATCGTAAAGGTTACACTGGCATTTATGGTGCTGGGACTTATCATTGCCTTTACCACTACGGAGCAGTTTAAGTCGGAAGCACGGTTGCTGCCCGAAATCAGAGATACCCGCGGTGGAGCATCAGCCCTGCTGCGCCAGTTTGGCGGACTGGGCGGACTCAACATCCCGGGAGGAGAAGGTGCCGACGCCATCCGCCCTGAACTCTACCCCGATGTGCTCAGGTCCACTCCATTCTTTATCCACCTTATGGAGCAGCCCCTCACCCTGCAAAAAGGATCAGAAACCCTGGAAATGAAGACTTTCACTTATGTGAATGAACACATGGGAGGTGGAGGATTCCTCAGCTTTGTGAAAAAATACACCATCGGCCTGCCGGGGACCATCATGAAAGGGATTCGTGGCAGCAAAACAGAGGAGGCCTCCTCCCCTGCCGTTGCCGGCCAAATCCCCCACATGAGCCAGGCACAGTTTGAAGCCACCAAAACATTACGCGATCGCATCAGCGCGGGCATCGACCAGCGTTCAGGAGTCATCAGCATCTCTGCAGAATTCCCCGACCGCCGCGTGGCAGCACAAATCGCACAATACTCTGTGGATTACCTCACCGACTATATCACCGACTACCGCATCCAGAAAGCACAGAAAGACCTGGCATTTGTACAGGAACGCCACGACGAGAAAAAGCAGGAATTCCACCAGTCGCAAATCAACCTGGCCCGCTTCCGCGATGCCAATCGCAACATCGTCTCCGCCGCCGCCCAAACCGAAGAACAACGCCTGCAAGACCAGTACAACCTGGCCTTCAACGTCTACAACGGCCTGGCCCAGCAACTGGAACAATCCCGCATCAAAGTGCAGGAGGAAACCCCGGTAATTAAAGTACTGGAACCGGTGAGCGTGCCTGTGGAGAGGAGTAAACCGAACAGGGGGGTGGTGATGGTGGTGATGACTTTCATAGGAGGTATTATCGGAGTATCTCTGGTTATTGGAAGTTTAATCTATGCAAACCTTAAAAAAACGTATAATTTATAATAAAATGAAGATATTGGTTACGGGTGGAGCCGGCTTTATAGGCTCTAACCTTTGTGAAAGTTTTCTCAACGAAGGCTATAAAGTGGTCTGTCTTGATAATTTTGCAACCGGAAAAAGAGAAAACATTAAGGTTTTGCTTAACCACAGCCGCTTTTCTCTGATAGAGGGAGATATTCGTAACCCTGAAGTATGCCAGAAAGCGGCAGATGGAATGGATTATGTCTTTCATCAGGCAGCTTTGGGATCAGTTCCCAGGTCCATCAATGATCCGGCAACAACCAACGAAGTAAACATCGGGGGGTTTCTTAACATGCTGATTGCTGCCAAAGATTCAGGTGCAAAAAGATTTATCTATGCAGCAAGTTCATCAACTTATGGAGACTCCGAGAATTTACCAAAAGTAGAAGACAAAATAGGCAAACCACTTTCTCCATATGCTATCACGAAGTATGCAAATGAATTATATGCTGACGTTTTTTCTAAAACCTATGGAATAGAAACGATTGGGTTAAGATATTTCAATGTTTTCGGCAGGAAGCAAGATCCCAATGGCGCGTATGCAGCGGTTATTCCAAAATTTGTAATGCAGCTGATGAACCATGAATCTCCCGTCATCAATGGGGATGGCAATTACTCCAGGGATTTCACCTACATCGATAATGTAATTTTAATGAACTATCTGGCCATGAAAACCCAAAACCAGGCAGCAATCAATACAGTGTACAATACAGCTTACGGTGACAGAACGACTCTTAATAAATTGGCAGATTACCTGAAAGAATATCTATCAGAATTTGACGGTCAAATTGGAGATATACCCATAAAACATGGCCCCGAGCGCAAAGGAGATATTCCCCATTCTTTGGCTTCCGTTGAAAAAGCACAAAAGTTATTAGATTATCGGCCTAAATATAATATTAGGGCGGGGCTTAAAGAGGCGGTGGGGTGGTATTGGGAGAATTTGAAAAAATAATGTCAACGTTAGTGTTACTGTCAATCCATGCTTACAGTAGGTCTTAAAAAATGAATTTGGTCGCAATCACAGCCAGCAGTATTTCACAATATTTTGCATCAAAATAAAGTATGATGGTTTTAAAATATAATTCATCGTTTATTTGCTAATCATCTAATAATGACTGATGCTTTTAAATAGTGTAATGCAATATTTTTTGAAACTCAAATCACGGCTGTTTTCTCCTGGATCCCCTACAGGCAACATTTTTAAAAACAT
>RECE01000168.1 GCA_007694165.1 Bacteroidota bacterium | reverse complement strand
TAGTTTCTTTTTAACCAATAAGCTAATCAATATTAATTTGAGTATAGAATACCGGACATTGCTCTTTTCCATTGCCGTCAGTTTCAACTGACAGATCTGAAAGCTGAAAAGAACAAGGGCTTTAGCCCCATTATTAACCCTGACAAGATTGCGGAACATCAAAAATAAAATAATCCTCGGGCCGTCTTCACATAAAACAATCAGTTGTTTTGGCTATATTTGCTAAAAAAGGCAGATAACAAGTTAACAAGAATCCACTCATACATGGAGAGAGCCAAAAAGTTCGGAACTTTCGGAGGCGTATTTACCCCTGCCCTACTCACGATTATAAGTGTAATCATGTACCTGCGATTGGGATGGATTGTAGGTCAGGTTGGACTGTTATATACAATTGGAATCATTCTGGTTGCTAACATCATCGCTATTACCACTGGCTTAAGCCTTTCCAGCATCGCTACCGATAAAAAGATCAAAGCCGGAGGGGTTTATTATATGTTATCACGTAGCTTGGGTTTACCTATTGGTGGGGCTATTGGTGCAACTATATATTTAGCATTCAGCCTATCAATTGCACTCAACATAATTGGTTTTTCGGAGAGTTTTCTTTCTCTGGATTATGTCAAAAATGTTCTTGAATTAGAGCCTGGCAGACACGCTTACAGAATAGTTGGTATAGCAACTCTGATGGTGCTAACCACCATTGCATTTATTAGTACTTCCCTGGCCATTAAAATTCAATATTTTGTATTGACAGCTATTGGTTTATCATTGCTGGCCATTATATTTGGACTGGTTTTTAATACACCCAGTCAGACAGAAGGTGTTATATTGTTTCCTAATGAAAATGCTCCTTCACTAGCAGTAATTTTTGCTGTCTTTTTCCCGGCAGCCACAGGATTTATGATGGGAGCATCTATGTCAGGCGACCTTAAAGATCCTAAAGCCTCAATCCCAAAAGGAACCATGATGGCCATCTTTATAGGTATGATTATTAATATACTTATGGCCACAGGTTTTGCTTTTTTTGTGGATAGACAAATGCTCCTGACAGATTCGGGATTCCTCTCCAAAGTAGCCATAACACCTATTCTGGTTATTGCAGGAATCTGGGGTGCGACCCTATCCACAGCATTGAGCAGCATATTGGGTGGTCCAAGGGTAATACAAGCAATGGCTAAAGACAGGCTGGCACCACATTTCCTAAGCAAGGGATATGGAATTAACAATGAGCCTCACAGAGCAATCGTAATAAGCTTTAGCATAGCCTTTTTAGCCATTTTAATTGGAGATCTTAACACTATTGCACGGATAGCTACGATGTTTTTTATTACGGCCTATGGTTTTATCAATCTTGCCTTTGCCCTGGAAAGCTGGGCCAGTACCGACTTCAGACCCTCCTTCAGAATACCGCGCTGGGTAGGCTGGCTGGGGTTTGCCGCAAGCATCATCGTAATGATGCAGATCGACTTTTTTGCCATGGTAATCGCCGCCATACTCATCTGGCTGGTTTGGTTTGCCATGAAAAGTCGTGACCAGAAACTCGAGCCTGGCGATGTTTGGCAAAGCGTATGGACGAGCGTTGTCAGACAATCGCTTCACAATCTGTACACCAAAGGAATAGAGGAGAGAAACTGGAAGCCCAACATCATGCTGTTTACCGGCAACCCCCACACACGGGAACAACTTAAGGAATTAGGGAAAGCTCTCATTGCCAATCACGGGCTACTCACCATCATCAACCTGCAGCAATACAAAGAAGGAGAAAAAACCAGGCCACGCTCCTATCAGAAGCAGCTTGCGCCGGATGGCCTTGTTTCAAAAGGGGTATTTACCCAGGAGTATTACTGCCATGATATTTACGACGGGATCAGGAACCTGGCAGGAACCTATGGTTTTGCAGGTGTTGAACCCAATACGGTACTAATGGGCTGGTCGCGGAAAAGAACAGATATGGTTAAGTTTGCCCGCCTGATCAATCATATTGTCGATCTCGATCTGAACATCCTGCTGATGGATTACGACATTGAGCGGGGTTTTGGCAAGAGAAATACCATTGATATCTGGTGGAAAGGTTCAGGAAATAACGGAAACCTGGCTATCAACCTGGTTAAGTTTCTATGGCTGAGCGAAGGATGGAAAGAAAGCCGGCTGCGGCTGATGATTGAAAACCCTGTAAATGAGGAAAGGGAAAACATTTTCATCTTCGCAAGGGAAGTCCTGGACAACCTCAGGGTAAATGCCGAGATTGTAATCATCAACAACGAAATAGAAAAAAAGCCGTTCTATGACATCATCAGGATTGAGTCCAGTGAATCAGATATTATATTTCTGGGAATGCCCGATATTGAACCCGGGAATGAACAGCATTTTGTTGAAAACACCCACAAGCTTTGTGAGGACCTTGGAACAGTAGTATTGATAAAAGCATCCACCCAGTTTAAGCGACTCAACATCGGACTAAAAACCTCTGCCGCCCCATCCATGCAAAACAGTATCGAAACCCATTCATCCATGGAAAAAAAAGAATCAGTAAAAATTAGCTGGCCCAAAAAGGAGCCCCTCGCAGTTGCGGTGCAGGAATTCTCATCCCAGACCCATGACCTTTGCACGGAAATGGTGCAAAAGAGCTTCGGAAAAGTACTCAGCCAGTATGCTGAAGTTATTGACCAGGCATTGAGCAGGGTTGACTCTACTTTTTTCCTGATTGAGAAAAAACTTCCTGAGATACAAACACAAAGCAACAGTAATAACAAAACGCTCTATAAGCTTAGTAACAACACCTACTCCCGCTACGAACAGATCCTTAACAACCTGAAAAACAACCTGCTTGCAGAACAGGAGAAAAACCTGTCAGTATTTTTTACGACCCTGGAAGAAAAAATATTGCAGGTCATTAACAAACAGCCGGAAATCATTGAGGTGTTGATTACACAAGACGAACTCAGAAATCTCAACGGCAAAGGCGCAGGTCTTAAACTGCTGAGGTTAAAAATGAGGCTCACAGCGAGCAAACAAGTTAAAGCTTCCGTTAGGTTCAGAAAGATTATCCGTCATTTTTACCCCGGAACCTGTCACCTGATAAAGCGAAAACTCTGGAATAACTTCAGCTCTCTTTCACGGCAATACCTTTTTGAACAACAGGCGGTATTCAAAGATTTCCGTGACAGCCTTCAAAAAATTGAAAATGCTGCCAATACAGGCGTATTGACCCGGGAAATGATTGAAATTGAAAGAGCAGAAGTCCATAAGCAATTCTCCACACTCAAAGAGTACCTCTTTTCCGTTCAGCAAAACCTTTCGGGAATTGCTGTTGAAGATAACCTTCGTGTATTGCAAAAGATATCAGACATTCTGGATACGGCGAATCCCAATGCTGCCTGTAAGAAAGAAAAGCTAACGCGCCCAATGCGTAAGCATGAATTGCGTGCCATGGATTCGTTTCCTGCAGAATGGCTTGATCATCAACGTTCTAACATCAACCAGCACTTGCTGGAGATAACTCTTTCTGCCATTGAATATAAACTCTGGCATTACATCGTTATGACTCTCGCTGATTTGCGCCGTATTAAAAGTGCCACCGGCCCCATAAGTGTGCTGCAGCTGCCTCCCCTTATCATTGACTTTATCAATCAAGGGCTTGAAAAACCAGAGAAAATAACGGAACTCCAGGTTCCCGAATTCCCGGCTTCACAAACCAGTGAACTCAGCAGAAAGATTAAAGAAATCGAAGACTATACACAGGAGCAAATCTTTGCTGCTATCAGCAGGATTCCGGGACAAATCGAACTGTTAAAAACGGAATCGGAAGCAGATTTTACCGAAACCCGACTGACTTTTGCAGAAAAGCAAACGGTAGAAGTTTCACGCCTGGTGCATTTTATCATTCAGAACGATTTGATTTCGCCACTCCAGGCAGAACTGAAAACCTTTACCGAGAATATCACCCTCACCCAACAGGAGATACAGGAGATAGTAAGGCTTATCAGGATAACCTTAACCCCTGATAAAGAAGAGCCACTACAGATGCCGGTTTCCGGCTTCCTTGAGGAGCAAAGAGTAAGGACAGAAAAAGTACAGGAACAGATCAATACGCTTTTTGCCGGTACTGAAGATAAACTCAACAGTTCCCTAAACAAAACTGCCCGACAGCTCAGCCTTTCTGCTTTTCTCAAAACAGCAGCCAACCTTAGACTTCTTGAGAAAACCTATGATGCAGACAAAGAAAAAGTGTCATGGTTCAAACAGAAACACTTTGCAACCAAAGACTTTTTCCGAAAACATCTTATACGACTTTGGTACGATCGGAGCAAACGGATTGTTTATGCACATCAGACCAAAAGTGCAGAAGCTGAAACCAGTTTCCCCATCAGCAGGATGCATGAACTCAATGAAATGGTCTCAGTAAAAGACAGTGTGCTGGCTGCCATTCCACCCTATTACCAACAGTTATTCCTCAGGAAAAACAATTACTTCATGGATTTCTGGTACGGCAAACCGCGGGAACTGGAAGAGGCCCGTAAAACCATTGCACGGCACGAAAAGGGTTATAGCGGGGCCTTAATGTTCAGGGGTGAGCACAATTCGGGAAAAACTTTCTTTGTGAACTACGTAGTCCATAAGTTCCTGGAAAAAAGACCCGTATACGCACTTAACCCACCATTTGCAGGTTCGGCAAGTGAAGCAGATTTCCTGAGGGCACTTCAGAAAGCCACAGAGAACTTTGTCAGTGCCGACAAAATCCTCAGAAGCCTTCCCGACAAATCTGTGGTTATCATTGAAGATCTTGAACTCTGGTGGGAAAAAACCATAAAAGGGTTGAAGGTGATCAAACTGATTTGCTCTCTTATAGAAAAACATGGCGACAGAATTCTGTTCATCATCACAGTCAACAGCCATGCCTACCGCAGCGTAAATCGATTTCTGAAAATTGACTCCTTTCTGCTGAGCACCATTGATTGTCACCCTTTCAATGCCGAAGAACTAAGGCATATCATCATGCAGCGACATCGATCGGGCAATATGCAGTTTGTTCTTGACAACAAGAAAGAAACTGATATGCGCTCATGGGACCTTGCACGTCTTTTCAATACCTATTTCAACTATACCAAAGGAAATGTAGGACTTACCCTGCAAACATGGATGTCGAGCATAAAAGAGGTAAATGATAATACACTAACCATTTCTCTTCCCGTAAAACCCGATACAACTGTTCTCAACAAATTAAACTCGGAGACCCTTGTGTTCCTTGTGCAGTTTATTCTTCATAAAAGGCTCAATGCAGAGAAAATTCAACGTATCATGATGATGAATGCCACTGAAGTACAGGAAAGAATCAGGTTGCTCAAACGGGCCGCCATAATAACTGAACCCAACCAGGGCGTTTACACCCTCAACCCCAACCTGCATGCTTTTATTCGTGCAAGGTTCATTGAAAAAGAGTTGTTGTAGAAAATTTTGTAATGGAGTGTAACCAATAAATGAGTCCTATGGAAGCTTTAAATCCCGGTATATTTTCCTTTTCTATCTTTCTTTTTGTCATCCTGGCGCTGATCAACTTCGTTTTTTTCAGACTCTTTAAATACCTGGTGCAATTCATCAGGTTAACCCCCCGAAATGCCGCTTTTGTCAACAGGTATTTGCCGGTAACTGAATTGGCAATATGGACCATCTTCTTCATCTGGGCCATCCAATACCTGTTCAACCGGGGCTACCTGGTTACTATTGTACCCATGCTGGTTTTTCTTATCATCATCCTTTACCTTGCATGGTACGGGTTGAAAGACATCATTGCCGGGGTCATCTTTAAAACGACCAACCCTTTACAGGACAATGATCACGTTACTGTTGCAGGCATTACCGGAAAGGTAACAGCCATAAGACAGGCAAGCATGGAAATTGAGGATTATTCAGGGCACATCGTCAATGTCCCTTTCAGTAAAATTGTAGGAAATATTGTTTTGAAACACTATCCATCCCAAAGTTTGCTCAGTCATAACTTTTTGCTGCAATGTCCGCTTAGCGACATAGAGGGGGGTGTTTTTGATTTGAGCGAAAACCTGCGTACCACCATTCTGGCTTTGCCCTGGGCATCGCAAAAGAAGGAACCCAAAATCAGCATTGAGGCCGAAGGAGCAGAGCACATTCTTCTCAACATTACCATATTCAGCCTCGACCAAAGCTACTTCATCAAAACCGAAAAGTTTCTGGAGAAAGAGTTTGGGGGGCAGGTTGTGAAGAAAGAGGCAGGTATGGCGTGAAGTGATCTATTCAGTTTAACTGACGGAACATAATCCTGAAATTTCAAACAGGACTTTAG
>RECE01000365.1 GCA_007694165.1 Bacteroidota bacterium | reverse complement strand
AATAAAAAATACACAAACAGGAAAAATGTACAAAAAGGCATTTCATTCAGAAGACATTAGCAGGAAAAACTTCCTGGTTACAGGAGGGGCGGGGTTTATCGGGTCGAACCTGGTGGAATACCTGTTGAAATATGGCGCGGGAAAAGTTAGGGTGCTGGATAACCTCTCCACGGGTTTCAGGGAAAATATGGAACCATTTCGCGAAAATCCTGCCTTTGAGTTTATGGAAGGCGATATCAGCCGGCCCGAAGATTGCCAAAAAGCCTGCAGAGAAACAGATTACGTATTGCACCAGGCAGCACTGGGTTCTGTGCCGCGCTCAGTAAACGATCCCCAGGCTACCAACGAGGCCAATGTGACGGGTTTTATCAACATGCTGGTGGCCGCCAGGGAAAACAAAATAAAAAGGCTGGTGTATGCAAGTTCGTCCAGCGTTTATGGCGACAGCCCCCACTTGCCTAAAACAGAAGATGAGATTGGCAACCTTCTTTCTCCTTACGCTGTTAGCAAAAGGGTAGATGAGTTGTATGCTGACGTTTTTGCCAAAACTTATGGAATGGAAATCCTCGGGTTGAGGTACTTCAACATTTTCGGCCCCCGACAAAGCCCTGATGGGCCGTATGCTGCAGCCATCCCCTTGTTCATGTCGGCAGTTTTGAATAATGAAAGCCCCTATATTAACGGCGACGGAGAGCAGTCACGCGATTTTACTTTCGTGGAAAACGCGGTGGAGGCCAACATCAAAGCCCTGTTTTGTCCTTTAGAAAGGTGTAACGGCGGAGTATTCAATATTGCCGTAGGGGATCGTACCACCGTCAACCAGCTTTTCAGGATCATCAGAGACGCAGCAGGCAGCAGCATTGAACCCATTTACAGGGAAGAAAGGCCCGGCGATGTAAAACATTCACTGGCAGATATTCAAAAAGCAAAAAAAATCATGGGCTACAGCCCGGCCATTACTATAGAGAAAGGGCTGGAAATTACCTTTGAGTGGTTTAAAAACAAGTACTACCCTAATTAAAAAATCAATTATCCTTCCATATTATGTTTGGTAAGCTTTTCAAAAAGAAAAAACTCAATGAACCGGTCAACCTTGAAGGATTGGTGGCAGATATGCACTCGCACCTGATACCTGGGATTGATGATGGCTCACCCGACATGAAGACATCCGTGAGTCTGGTAAAGGAGATGAAGGCCCTGGGCTACAAAAAACTCATTACCACCCCGCATATCAACTCCGACATATATAAAAACAATCCGGACATTATTCAAAACGGGTTGGAAAATCTCAAAAAGACTCTCCGGGAAGAGAATGTCGACATGCAGATCGAAGCCACTGCAGAATACCTGATGGACGATGGATTTGAAAAACTGCTGAAGAATGATCAACTACAAACTTTCGGCAATAATTATGTATTGGTAGAACTTCCTTACTTTCATGTGCCACCCAATCTTTACGAACTTACCTTCGAAATGCAAATCAAAGGATACAAGATTATGCTGGCCCATCCCGAAAGATATTTGTATTGGTACAATGATCTTAAGAAGTTTGAAGAATTAAAAAACCGGGGTATTTTTTTCCAGCTTAACATGATTTCCCTCACCGGTCATTACTCTCCTGAAGTAAAGAAAATGGCAGAGCGAATGATTGACGATGGAATGATAGATTTCCTGGGGTCAGATCTGCACAATTTTCATTACCTGCAGATTCTTAAAAATACACGTTGGGAGCCTTACCTTCTCAAAGCCATTGAGTCGGGAAAAATACTGAATCACACTCTTTAAAACTTTTACCCACCTATACCGCTATTATTCAGATATTTAAACAATCTTATCCTTGACCGGAAAGTTAAACTTCTGATTCAAACCCCTACTTATTAATTTTTCTAACTATCTTTACGCACTTTGCAACTTAAGGTATGTAAATTATCATTTTTATGACACAGGGAAAAAAGGAAACTAAGAAAATAACGGAAACAAAGGGGAATGCACAATACACAAAAAAGTCCCTATTAATCAAACAGGTAATAGGTATTTTTTACAAAGAAGGGTTGAAAACCATAGCAGAGCTATGCGAAATTACCAATAACAGCGTACCCTCCCTTACCAGCATAATGGCTGAGCTTTCAGAAAAAGGTCTGGTTAAGAATTTTGGCATCGGAGCCTCCAAAGGGGGCAGAAAACCCACGCTTTACGGACTGAATCCTGAGGCGGGTTATGTCGTGGGAATTGAGTTGAGCAGAAAATACACCCGTGTAGGATTGTTCAACCTTCACAACGAACCCATCGCAACAATCAGTGAAACACTGGAAGGGCTTAACACTAACAACAATATATTTCAGGGATTGAAAAAACAATGCGATACCCTGCTGAAAGACAATCACATTGAAGAAAGCAAAGTACTTGGTTATGGCATCACAATTCCCGGCCTGATTGACATCAGGAAAGGGATAAGCTACAGCTACCCTCAGTTTGAAGACAAGCCCATCAAAGAAAAGTTTGCCGAAATTTTCGACAAACCGGTTTTCATCGAACATGACACCAAAGCCATGGCCGTGGGTGAGTCCTGGTTTGGTCTGGCCAAAAACAAATCCAATGTGCTTTTTATCAATATTGGCTCCGGGATTGGTATAGGCATTATTATAAATGGTGAGCTTTATCACGGAAACTCCGGATTTTGCGGTGAATTTGGTCATATACCCATGAACCCTGATGGCGAGCTTTGTTATTGTGGCAAAATTGGCTGTCTGGAAACCATTGCCTCCGGCACTGCCCTGGTAAAAAAATCGCAGGAAAGAATCAGCAAAGGAAAAAACACCATTATTACCCGAAATGTAAATAACAATATTGACAAGATTAAACTCAAAACCATTATCGATGCGGCCCAGAGCGGCGATCTGTTTGCCATTGAGCTGCTGGAAGAGGCTGGTGAGTACCTTGCCAAAGGCATTTCGATCCTGATACACCTCTTCAATCCAGAAACCATTATCATAGGAGGTGAAATGGCCGATGCCGGTAATCTCATTACAGACCCTATACAACAGAAACTCAACAAATATACCATGCTCCGCCTCAAACAGGACACTTCTCTGAAACTTTCTGAATTAAAAGAAAAGGCAGGGCTAATGGGAACCCTGCCTATGGTGGTGCATAATGTTTTTGAATTGAACCAGGAAAACGGATCACTCCTTATTTAAGGGCTTTCAAAGGCTATCGCATCTTACTGATTCTGACAATTTCTTCCCGGGATTCTCCTGAAAAAGGCACCAGCGTAAAACCATATTCATAATCACGATCGACTTTCAGCAGGTATTTATCCAGTGGGCCGGCACCCCAGCTGTTGATGCCTGCTACGCCCCGCTGTCCATAGTCAATATTCCAGCGAATGTAATCCCGTGGCTCTACCTGCTCAATATAGGCCAGCTCCAAATGGACCGGCCCGTATTCGTATTGCTCACGTGCATCAAAATCAACGCTCGCATAGGGCATGGCAGTTACTTCCAACCCTTCACGCTCATTGTCCCTGTCGCTGATCATCATCAGACCTGTTCCCTCATTATTGGCAAGGGATGCCCAGCGCACACCGGTTTTATTGCCGTTTTCCTGGGGGCGGATATAGGGTACCATCTGGTCATTTACATGACTTTTATACACATCCACAAAAGCAGAAATATTGCGGTCGCAATAGTTTTCCCATGGACCACGGCCATACCAGGTGAAGTGTTCAAATTCGGTATTCATGTTCATCACCATCCCAACCCTGGGAATATCAGACGATTCCACCTCTGAAGCCAGGAGCTTATTATATACATGCACACGACCGTCCCCCATAACAGTATAGCGGGTTTCCCAGCGGGTCGACACATAGGGAAGCTTCCAGGCAACCTGTACCTCATACGCTCCCTCCCCTTTCGGTCCAACGGCAAAGCCGGCAACTTCCGCCTCCATGGTGGCTTTTTTCCATGCAATATTATTGCGGTGCATCCCATTGCCAAAATCATTGTCGGTAACTGCTCTCCACATGTCGGGAGCAGGACCTTCACCCTGGCTGAGAAATTCGGTTCCCTGCCAGCGGTATTGTGTCATGCGTCCGCTACGGGTGTCAAAAACAACCCTCAACTCATCATTCTCAAAACTCACCACCTCTTCCTTCCGCGATAAGGTCAAACCGGGAAGGATTCGTTCTCCTATCACATGCTCCGCTTCCCAGGGTAGCAAAATCTGCTCGTTGGCAACAATATGCCCGGCAGGAACCATGGTAGTGGCTTCCGGGGTTCGGACTTCGAGATGGAGGAAGTATTCGGTGGCAGGCTGCACATCCACTCCGCCAATATCCAGCACCAGCACTTCGCTGGTATGGGGCTGGGCGGCAGGTTGCGGTACTTCAATGCTTTTCACCTTTTGTCCGTCGGCTTTGATGTAAGCCACGTAATCAAATTTATCGAGAGGGGTGAAATCATAAAGATTCTCCACCAGTACCCTTGCCATGCTATCGTTGGAGAACAGCAGGCTGAAGCGCACCGACTCATGTGCCTTTTTCACTTCGTGCATGGCAGGTTGAATTCTTCTGTCTGGAAATACAATACCATTGAGCAGGAAGTTGCCATCGGTGGGCATTCCTTCGCCAAAGTGTCCTCCATAGGCAAAGAAGGACCGTCCCTCATCATCCGTATGCCTGATACCCTGATCAACCCAGTCCCAGATAAAACCACCCTGCAATTGGGGATACTTGTTAATTTCATCCCAGTATTCCTGGAAGTTTCCGGTGCTGTTGCCCATGGAGTGAGCATACTCGGAGGGGATAAAAGGACGGTCGAGCACCCGCTGGCCAAACCATTCGAAGGTGGACGGACCGGGATATTGCGGAACGATAATGTCGGAGTTCCAATCGAACATCAGCTGAAAGCGACTGCCGATTTCCACCCGTTCGTACTGCACGGGACGCTTTGTGCGGTCGGCATCTTTGGCAGCATGGTAGCCTGCATAAAAGTTCACTCCGTTGCCAGCCTCATTGCCCATGGACCAGGTGATGACCGAAGGATGATTGCGCGTGCGCTCAATCATACGCACGATGCGGTCTACATGGGCCAGCTCCCAGTCGGGATTGTGTGCCAGCGACCTTTCGCCGTAATACAAACCGTGCGACTCGATATTGGCCTCATCCACCACATACAAGCCATGCTCATCGCACAACTCGTACCAGCGTTCCGGAAAAGGATAGTGACTCAGCCTCACGGCATTGATATTGAACTGTTTCATCAGCCGGATGTCTTCCAGCATCATCTCTTCGATGAGCACATGCCCGGTTTCGTGATGGTGCTCATGAATATTTACTCCTTTGAGGGTAATGGGCACACCATTGACCAGCAATTGTCCCCTTTTGATTTCCACACTACGAAAACCGATGCGTGTGCTTGTGCTTTCCAGCACCCTGCCGCGCCTGTCTTTCAAAGCTATAAGCAGTGTAAACAGATAAGGATTTTCTGCACTCCAGGGGGTTATGTCCGGCAGCTCTCTATGAAACTCCAGCAGAATATTTTCTCCGGCTGTTACCTTTGCGGCTTGCTCTCCCCGGGCGATTTCGTTTTCCTTGTCCAGCAACCGATACTCCAGCCACAGACGTTCATTGCCCGGGTTGTGGTTTGCAATTTCGGTAAAAAGCGAAAATCGGCCATCACGATACCTGTCATCCAAAACAGAAACCACCTCAAAATCCTTGATCCTTACTTTGGGCTGGCTGTAGAGAAACACCCTGCGGCTGATACCGCTGATGCGCCAAAAATCCTGGCATTCCAGGTAACTGGCATCGCTCCAGCGAAACACCTGCACGGCCATCTGGTTTTCCTGACCGGGTTGTATCCAGGGAGTTATGTTAAACTCTGTGGGAAGCTTACTCCCCTGGCTGTAGCCTACCTTTTCACCGTTTATCCATAGATAAAAGGCCGATTTTACTGAGCCGAAGTGAATAAATATTTCGCGGCCATCCCATGCTTCAGACACATGAAATGTATGACGAAAGGAGCCCACCGGGTTATAATCGCGGGGCACCCGCGGCGGCTCAGGCCCGTTTTGCAGGTCGGTGATGGGCGTGCGTGGATCGGCAAACTCATAGGGATGGTTTACGTAGATAGGCACGTCATAGCCCTGCACCTCCCAGTTGCCGGGCACTTCAATCTTATCCCACCCGCTGTAATCAAAACCGGGCAGGTAAAAACCCTCCGGCCTTCCATCAGGATTATGGGAAAGATGGAAGTACCAGTGTCCATCCAGCGATTGATGGAATGCTTGCGCCACATCACCCTTTACAGCTTTTTGAGCATTGTCCCAGGAGTGAAATATGGCACGCCCGGGCTCTTTGTTGATTTCGATCACCTCCGGGTCTTCCCAGTGGGGTGCTGTTTGGGCAA
>RECE01000219.1 GCA_007694165.1 Bacteroidota bacterium | reverse complement strand
TAGAGTGGAACAGAAGGGGTACGGATAAATTGGCGGACGTGCAATACATGGGCGAAGTAGAACCGCTTCCCTATAAGCAATGACTTCAAATTCTAAAATCGGGCTGTATGATTTAATCAAATGCTAAAGCTTGCGATTAAGGAAATCTAACAAATGCACATGTTCAATACCTTTGTAACTTGATCCGGCTAAAAGATTTTCCATGGTTACAACAATCTTTGGGAAATTATCAGGAATAGCCAGCAGGTTCCCAAATTCCCTGGCAGCGGTGTGTTCGTTATCCACCATATAAGCTACTTGAACGTAAAGCTTTTCCCCATTTTTTTGAGCAACAAAGTCCACTTCCTTATTATCGCTGTTTCCTACTGTTATCTCCCATTCCTGAATTTTTAGATGCAGAAAAACGATATTTTCCATTATTTTTCCAATATCTGCTTGTCGGTAACCGATTATACTGTGTCGTAAGCCCAAATCGTCAAAATATAGTTTCTCTCCAATATCAAAATGTTTTTTGCCTTCAATATCAGAACGTTTTACGCGGTGAATGAAAAAGGCATTTTCAAGATACCATAAATAATTAATGATTACTTCAGGAGTGGTTTTAATTTGTTGCGATTTTAAGTATTGACTTATTTTTCGTGCGGAAAATAAGCTTCCGCAGGTTTCGGCAATGAATAGGGTAAGGTCCGTTAGAAACGATGCATTTTTCAGTTGAAACCGACTAACAATATCTTTGAAGAAAATGGTGTTATATACATTCTTCAAATAATCGAAAATTACCTTTTCTTCGTTGGGCAAGTGAATTAGAAATGGCAGCCCACCATATTTGAGATAGCGGTTTAGAGTTTCCTGGTTGTTTTCAAGTTGATAGAATTCCTGATACTCTGTAAATGAAAGACTGTGTACACGAACTTCTATATACCGACCAGCCAGTAGCGTTGCCAAATCGCCCGATAGGGTATACGCATTGCTTCCGGTGCAATACAAGTCATAGTTCCCTGCAGATAGCAAACTACGCAAGGTAAGTTGAAAACCTGCAATTTCCTGCACTTCATCAATAAAAACAAAATTTATCCCCTTCTTGCTTTTTTGCTTAATGTAGCCATCCAAATCTATATGGTTCTTAATAAAGCCAAATTCATTATTTTCTTTGTCAATATGTATAATGTTGGGATCCGGGTATTGCGATTTAACTTCATTAATAAGTTGCAGCAGCAAAAAACTTTTACCAACTCTTCGTTGTCCAGTAAGGACTTTTATAAGTTGCTTACCTATAAAGGGCTTAACTTTATTTAAATAAATTTGCCGGTCATACACTTTCATAATGCTTAAAATATTAAAATTTGAAAGGCAAACCTTTCATAATTGCAAATATAAGAAATTATGCAAGGATTGGGCGAGATTCTTTTGGTTAAACTTCTAACAAGACGAATTAGTCATTCATTGGATTCGTTCGGATTTAGTTATAGATTAAATGCCCCCTTTTATCATGACTTTTAATTATACAAACCCTGAGTTGTTTAGCATCATGCAGCTGGAAATCGGCAAAGGTTGTTTTGGGAAAATAAGGGAAAAGGTATAGAACGGAAAAAACTCCTGAACTTTATCTCTTTTGAAAATACTCAGAAGGAGTAATCCCCATCTGCTTTTTGAAAAAGGTGTTGAAGGTTGTTTTTGAGTTAAACCCGCTTTCGAAGGCCAGTCCTAAAATGGATAGATGTTTTAAAGATGGCTCTTTGCTCAATCTTAAAAACTCCTGTAGGCGGTAAGCGTTGATAAAGTCGTAAAAGTTTTTCTTCTGATGCTCGTTGAGAAATTGGGAAAGTTGATTGGTGGTAATATCGATCAATTCGGCGAGGTCGGGGGAGGTAAGGCGTGGGTTAAGATAGGGTTTATCTCTTTCCATCAGTTCTTTGAGACTGATCTCAATTTCTGCTACCAGTTGCGGGCTTATTTCACTACGCCGGTACCTGGCTTTGGAAGGTGCCTGGGCAGGAATTTCCAGATTCAGGCTGTTCAATGCCGCCTGAAACCGTGGTTCATCGTGCAAAATATCAAATGAGCAGTCAATCCTTGCAAACAGAAGTGGCGATGACCTGAGTTGCACCCCTTTTTCAAAATAGGTAAGTGCTTTTTCCGGTTGGTTCAGGTTCACATAAATTTTACACAGATAGTAATAGAAAGGCATACCCACCTGTTGGTTATCTTCAAGTTCTTTCTCCAGTACTTCTATTTGGCTTATCGCCATTGGGCCATCACCTTTCAGCGAATAATACAAGCCTTTGATATATGGGATCAGGTACGAAAAGTTTGGCTTTTGCTCATTATCGCAAATTATCATCCATGACTCGTCAAAACGGTTGAGTTTACAAAGGGTTTCAACACTTAAAAAGAAATGGGCATCCCATAAAGAAAGGGTGTTGAAGCTTTTATGGACCAGTTCCATGGCTTTTTCATTTTCGTTGATAAGCGAATGAAAGAACCCAATGCAATATTCGGTTACCTCATCATATGGATTAAGTCGCTTGGAATGATACATGGCCTCAAATGCTTCGTCGATATTTCCCACCGCCATGTGTATCAATCCCTTTTGTACATAAACTTCGGCATTGCCGGGTTTCAGCTCTATGGACCGGTTAATGTTTGTATAAGCAAGGGGAATATCCCATTCCAGCCAGAAATTCTTGCCGGCAATCAGCATGTAAACTTCCGGCGTGTTGGGATTGAGCCGCATCAGGGTTCGGATGTTTTCTTCTACTTTACTGTTTCCATCCAAAGGGTCATAGGCCCCAACTGAACTCAGCCAGGTATAGGCATTGCATAAGCCGATATATGCCTTTTCAAAATTGGGATCGAGTGCTATGGCTTTTTCAAAATGGTCAATTATTTCATCTTTTTGGCTTACTGTAAATGTATTCAGCAAATACAGGCCTTTCAGATAGTGATCAAGGGCCCGGGTATTTTCAATAACGTGTTCATTGATCAATCCCGAAGGCTTGATTTTGCTATTGATATGCCCGGCAATAAGTTTTGCGATCTCATCCTGCAAAATAAAAATGTCTTTCAACTCCCTGTCCCACGATTCAGACCAAAGGTGAAAACCATCCTCAGCTTTTATAAGCTGCGCCGTAATGCGAACCATCTCGCCTGACCTGCGGATACTCCCTTCCAGAAGATAAAAAACCCCCAGTTTTTGACCAATTTCCCTGATGTCGGTATGTTGTTTTTTAAATGCGAAGGAAGATGTGCGCGAAGTAACCAACAAATCCTCAAAACGACACAGCGCATTGATGATCTCGTCGGTTATCCCATCGCTGAAATACTCGTTCTCTGCATCAGAGCTCATGTTGAAGAAGGGTAGTACGGCAATACTGTTTTTTGAAGGCATGGGTTCGAATTTGGGGCTAAAATTACTTTTTTTTAATCAGTTTTTATTGAACGTTTAAACGCTATGGGTCTGGATTACACAAAAGGTTTTCAGCTAATTCATCCTATCGATCCTATTCAGCTGATAACTCAAATAAAGGGGTATACAACCACTGTTTTTATATAAAAAATTAACTGTATATTAACATCGTAAAGGGATTGTATCGTTAATTTCGCCAAAAATGTAAACTATCTGTGAATTTTTCCTGAATAGTTTTTGTCATTTCTTTATAGTTATACTTAAAGAGTTCCTTCGCCAAAACTATAATGGAACAATATTTTCAAAGATTTAGATAAACTGGAGTCTGAAAAATTTAATCCTATTTTTGTCGTATGTATCTCCGCATCTTAATCTTCTGTGCATGGATGTTTTCCATGTCATCCATTCTTTTTTCACAATCTTATGTGCAACAAATCAGAGGTATTGTAACTGATGCCCATACAGGTATTTCCCTTCCAGGAGCAACGATAATGCTACTTTCACATGAAAGATTAAAAGGCACCACATCCGATGTTAATGGCAGGTTCGAGTTCGAGCAGGTACCGGTAGGGCGACATTCCTTCAGAGTTACGTTTATAGGATACAAACCCTATGAGGTGAGTAACATAAGCCTTACTACCGGAAGAGAGCTTTTCCTTGATATAAAGCTTGAAGAGTCGGTAATGGAGCTGGAAACCTTTGAATTCAGGCACAAGGTAAACAAAGAGCGCCCTATCAATGAAATGGCAATGGTAAGCAGCCGGATGTTTACCGTGGAAGAGACTGAACGCTACGCAGGCAGTGTGGGAGATCCTGCCCGAATGGCTTCTAATTTTGCGGGGGTAAGTACTACCAACGATCAGAGCAACGATATTGTGATCAGGGGCAACTCCCCCTTTGGTATGTTGTGGATGCTCCAGGGGATTGATTTACCTAACCCAAGCCATTTCGGGGCCATGGGGGGTACCGGTGGTGCTATCAGCATGCTCAACAACAATACCCTGGCCAATAGCGATTTCCTGACCGGCGCCTTCCCTGCCCAGTATAATAATGCCCTCAGTGGTGTGTTCGACTTGAATTTGCGGCAGGGCAATACCCAAAAAACTGAGTTTCTGGGGCAGGTAGCCTTCAATGGATTCGAAGCCGGGGTGGAAGGTCCTGTTTCACGACAAAATAATACATCATTTATTGCCAGTTACCGCTATTCCACCATGGCGGTAATGGATAAACTCATAGGCCTTGAAAAGCTTGCCCTGTCTGCAGTGCCTTATTATCAGGATTTTTCATTCAATGCGATGGTGTACCGGGGTGGGCTGGGTCGAATTTCACTGTTTGCTCTGGGTGGAAAGAATAATATCAGTCTCAATGAAAGAGGTAAAAACCCTGATGAATGGCTTCATAGCGTTGTGGGGCAGACCATGAGGATGGACGCTGCATCCGGAGTGGCGGGGATAACCCATGCTATCAATCCCGGCTCAAATACCAGGCTGGAAACCACCCTGGCATACACCCACGCCTCCTATGGCTTTTGGTCTGACACACTTACCAGGGAGAACCCGGAACCCTTCCCCCAGCATCGCCACGATGACTCTGAAAACGCTCTTACATTGGCATCAAAAATTACCTGGAAAATGAGTGCCAGGAATATTTTCTCTGCCGGGCTAAGCGTACAAACAATGCAATTTCTTTTTACCGACAGTGTCTATCAGGCGTCTGCAGGTTCATTCCATAAGCTCAACAATTTTTCAGGCGAATACACACTCACCAAAACTTATGCCCAGTGGAAATACAACTTTACCGACCATACATCATTAGTTGCCGGGGCTAACCTTATGCATTTTACTGCCAACAACGATCTGGCAATAGACCCCAGGTTTGCTTTCCGTTGGGGTTTCAGAAACAATCAGGCACTGAGTTTTGCCACCGGGCTGCATTCCCATCTGGCACCCAGGCTTTTTTATGTGTATCAAAACCACGAAAGGGAGCAAAATTTATTTGAAGCGAATGAAAACCTTAGGTTTACCCGCAGCTTACACCTTGTAGGCGGATATGACGTTTTTCTTTTCAACGAAACCCGCCTTAAGCTCGAGACCTATTACCAATACCACTTCAATGTACCGGTAACCCGCCTTACACCTGGCTGGTCGCTGCTCAATTATGGTTCCGACTGGGTGGATTTTATTATTCCCATGGAACTTATGGAAAACAAAGGAACCGGACAAAATTACGGGATTGAACTCACCCTTGAAAAATTCCTGTCGCAAGGATATTACTACCTGCTAACAGGATCGTTGTATAATGCCACCTACAAGGGGTTTGACGGGATAGAAAGAAACAGTGTTTTCAATGGAAATTTCGTCCTCAATACCCTGTTTGGTAAAGAGTTTACCCTGGGCGGCCGCAATGTACTCACCTTTGATGCCAAGATGGTATGGTCGGGCAGCAAACGTTCTCTACCTTTTACTTCCTACCAGGTTTCAGAACATTTCCATGTAAGGGTTGATGACTGGGAAAAGGCCTATGAACATCGTTTGAGAGATTTCTTCCGCATCAATTTGCGGGTGGGATACCGTATTAACCTGCTCAGTGCCACCCACGAGCTGGCAGTAGATTTTTATAATGTGACCAACCGCAAAAATATTTTCCTGGAAGTTTTCGACAACATTACCGGTGAAACGCAAACACTCTACCAGTTCCCCTTTTTTCCGGTGTTGTTGTATCGGGTGCATTTTTAGTGATGCCATTTTATAAAAAAAAGGACTCAAAGCCCCAAAGATATCAGGAATTATTTTCCAAGACAGTTACCTGATTTAATAACAGCCCCCCCCTCAAAACCGATATCCCAGATATAAATTCGGAAAAAACAAATAAAACACAGGGTCTTGTTTCCTGATTGCACGAAAGCTTTCAGGTTCGTTGCTTTCGTAAAGCGTTGTGCCCACAGGCCATTGCAGGTTGAGTTGCAGAGGTATATTGCTGATTTTGAAGTTAAAACAATATCCCA
>RECE01000089.1 GCA_007694165.1 Bacteroidota bacterium | reverse complement strand
GCCAGTCAAACTGGAGAAAAGCAGTCCGGCCCGACACAGATTTAGGACTTATGGTGCAAACCCATTATAACATTAGTTTGCCGGAAGACCTTGAAAAAGCTTATAAGGAGGCGAAACACCGTTTTGACTTCCCGCAAATTTGGGCGTATGAAAACCAACGAGAGCAGAAGCGACAGGAAATGCTGGAAACATACAGGATTAGATTTACCCGGGATACCATTCTGACATTGGAGGTACCCAACCCGAGAATTGTTTTCAATACCAACAACCTGGTTCCCCTTGACAAGCTCGGAACAGTGTATCCAACCATGAGCATTATGGCTGAATGGGGCACCCTGGAAGTAACGGAAGGGGGTTGTTTGTTTGACTGGCAAAAGGCTGTTGTTTCAGCAAGGGGTATAGTTCAGGAGAATAACATAGTCAGAGGGGAAGGCTGGGTATTGGAAATGAATGAAGGCTGGAAGCTTGTGAGTCAGGGAGTAGAATTTACACTCATCAAAACAGAGTAGTAAAGAGCTCCCTGCAAAGAACAAACACTTTAGGAGTCTGCAATTAAAAAAACCACACCATGCTAAAATATTTCTTCATCCTCACCTTTCGCAGCTGGAAGCGCGAATCAAAGATTACCCTTATCAATTTGCTTGGTTTGTCGATGGGCATAGCTGCTGCGATCCTGCTGTATTTGTATATCATGCATGAATACAGTTATGAGGACATGCATTCGAAAGGAAGAAATATTCATCGGTTGTATACCAAAGTAGATGGGCAGGATGGCGGGCAGGCTCCGTTCAGTTCACCATCTATCGGCCCGGCCTTAACAGAAGAAATGCCGGAAATAACCGCTTTTACCAGAGTAGCACAACAGAACACTTCTCTCAGGCATGAAGATAAGCATTTTCGGGATTTGGATATGCTGATGGTTGATTCCACATTTTTCGAATTTTTCAATTTTGATGTTCTGGCAGGACATCCGGGCTCAGCACTTACGCATCCCACTTCTCTTATATTAACAGAGTCCCTGGCGAAGAGGCTTTTCCCTGAGGGAGATGCAATCAATCAGCCTGTGGATATAAATCTTTCGGAAGTAAATCTGTCAACCGGCCAAATGAACCAGACCATTGCCCGTTTTCATGTGGGAGCTGTCATCAAAGACCCTCCCTCCAATACGCATTTACAGTTTGATTTGCTGGCGCCAATTTATGCAATGGATAAGGTTTATTTCACCATGGAGTCGCATATATTTGCCACCTATTTGCTTCTGGGTAGCCCTGTAACAAAGGATTTGCATGATAAAATTACCGGCCGGGCAGGTGAAATAGTGGCCGAAGCCCTGAAGACCCATTCCATAGTAACGAAAATCAGCATAGGAATGCAAAGCCTGAAAGATATCCATTTGGGGCCAGCCATGGTTGCCGATATAAGCCCGCAAGGAAACAAGCAAACCATCTGGGTATTTATTATTCTTGCTGTGTTTATTCTTGTCATCGCCATTGCCAATTTTATCAATCTCAGCACCGCACGCTCAGAAAAAAGACTGGTAGAAGCAGGAATCAAAAAAGTACTGGGAAGCAACCGCTTTCATCTTATCTGTCACTATATAGGAGAGTCTGTTTTGATAACCTTTGTGGCTGTGCTGATTGCCTTGTTTGCTATTGAGACAACCTTGCCATTTGTTTCAAATCTTTTGGGGCAAAAAATGACCCTGGCATCTTTGTTCTCCGTCAACCTGGTTGTTTTTCTATTGTTCTTTTCTGTTGCCGTTGGGCTGGCAGCGGGATTCTATCCGGCATATCATTTTTCCAGGTATGAGCCTTATGCCGTGCTGAAAGGAAAATTCTTTTCAGGTGGCAAAAAGCCCTGGCTGCGCATTACCCTGGTCATTTTTCAATTTGCCATATCCGTTTTTCTGATGGTGGCCGTATGGATTGTAAACGATCAAATCCACTATATGAATAGCGAAAAAAAAGGATTCAATTCTGATAATATACTGGTGTTTCGCAATATTACTCCCGGGCTGAAAAATTCCTTTGCCTCCGTAAAGGAAGAACTGCTGATGTTGCCCCAGGTGAGCAATGTGGTAGCCAATAACGGAATGCCCGGTCACTATAGCTTCGGGCTGGCACTGCGCGGAAAAGAACACAGCCCTGATGCTGATATATCAGCAGTGTGCTTTGAGCCCAGCGGGGATTACCTGGGTTTGTTTGGCATTGAACTGATACAGGGGCAGTGGATGGAGGATAAAGTGCAGACCTCAGATTTCAAGTTTGTTATCAATGAAACGGCCGCCAAAAGGCTGGGTTTCGAAAATCCGGTGGGGCAGGAAGTCATTCTGCATACCCTTCCGGGGAAAATTATTGGCGTGGTACAGGATTTTCATTTTGAATCCAGGCATTCACCCATCAAACCATTGGTCTTTACCCGGTTTTTAGCTGACTTTCAGCGTATCGCCATCAAAGTGGAAGGAGATGATTCTAAGCAAATACAAAGCAGCATTGTATCCGTTTTGAGGAATGCTGATGATAATTTTATTGATGAAGGCATTTGGATGGATCAGCTTATGAAAGAAATGTACATCAGGGAAGCGAAAACCTTTAAAGTTATTAGCTGGGCATCCTTAATGGCTATTCTTATCGGCTTGATAGGTCTGACAGGCCTTACGAGTTATCTGATGCTGGCCCGCAAGAATGAAATTTGTGTACGAAAAGTGCTGGGGGCAAGTTATTCGCAAATCACGGGCGTGTTGCTGAGCAGCATGTTGAAATGGGTTTTGCTGGCCAACCTGATAGCATGGCCCCTGGCATGGTATGCTGCAGGCATCTGGCTGGATAACTTCGCTTACCGCATAACGATTACTCCACATTACTTCTTAATAGCAGGCCTTGTATCAGGGATTGCCACTGTGCTGGTTGTTGTATCCCAAAGCTACAGAGAGATATTGCGAAATCCGGTGGAAGGGTTGAAGGCGGAGTAGTATCATTCTTTTGGCAGTTAGAAAGTAGGTTAAGCTTTCAGGATGGCATCAGGTAAGCTATGATCTTTTAAAACTATCGCCCCAGCCACCCCTTAAATTCTGCAACCCGGTCGCGGCTGGTGATGATGTCTTCATCGGAGGTTACTTTAAGCTTGATTTTGAGCCGGCTGCCCGAATAAGCAATGATGTCGGTAATGGCTGCCATGGAAACGATGTGCTTGCGGTTTACCCGGAAAAACGATTCGGGGTCGAGCAAATCAACCAGCTGATCGAGGGTGAAATCGACCGGGTAGTTCCTGTCTTCAAGGGTTTTCAGGTAGATGGCTTTCTCCATGCTGTAGAACATGGCAATCTCTTCGGACTGGATTACCCGCAAATGTTCACCCACTTTTACCAGAAAACGATTTTTATGCTTGCGCGTGAGCATGTTGAGTGCTTTGGCCACTATCTCATCGGGAAGCACTGCCGGGGTGTTGGGCCGGGATGCGTGAAACTGTTCCAAGGCATACCGGAGGGCTTTTTCATCTATAGGCTTAAGCAGGTAGTCAATGCTGTTGACCTTAAAGGCCTGTATGGCATATTCGTTGAAAGCTGTGGTGAAAATGACAGGAAAAGAGACGCGGAAATTTTCGAATATTTCAAAACTAATGCCGTCTGCCAGCTGGATATCGAAAAAACCGATGTCGATGGAAGGGTCGGTTTTCAGAAAATCAAGGGTTGCACCCACAGAATCTGTTATCTTAACGATTTGTGCATCGGGAATAAGCTTTTGCAGCATCCCCTGTAGTTTTTGCGCACTGAGTTTTTCGTCTTCTACAATGAGAATATTCATAGCAGGGGATGTTTTGTTGTTGGGTCAGCTGTTTTTATCTTGTCGGATATCTCATGGTTATCGGCCATGGGGAGTGCTACGCGATAGGTTCCGTTTAGGTTCTGAATGTTTACCTCGCGGCCAAACATGAAAAGACATCGTTTTTTCAAAAGGCTCAGCCCCAATCCGCTTCCTGCAATGCCAGTTTTGGGTTGGTAGGAGTTGCGAACCTCTATGGTATCAGCATCGGTTCTTGCAATGGTGAGGGTAAGCGGGTTTTTCTCCGATGCTTCATTGTGCTTCAGTGCATTTTCCACCAGTAGTTGAATGGACATGGGGATGACAAAGCCATTGAGGTTGTCCATATCCATTTCTACTTTCAGGCTGCTGTCGTGGCGGATTTGGTTGAGATAAATGTAGGCGTGTACAAATTCCATTTCTTTTTCCAGCGGCACCAGCTCTTCTCCTTTATGCTCCAGTACGTAGCGGTACACTTCCGCCAGTTGCTTGATAAAGGTCTGGGATTTTTCTTTGTCCTGCTCCACCAGGGCGCTTAGTACACTGAGGCTGTTGAATAAAAAATGGGGGCTCATCTGGTTTTTCAGTGCCTCGTATTTATGGTGCAGCGATTCTCTTTTCAGGGCTTCCTGCTCTTTGATGGCATGTTTGAGGCTGCGAAGGAAATCCAATACATAATGGACTCCCGTTATGATGACAACGATAAAAAGCTGTATGGTGCCAATAATGATAAAAAGGCGTGGGTTCTCAAGCAGATTATAACCAAACAGCCATCTGTATACCAGGAAATTCAAAAGGAGAATGGCTATGGATGAGTAGATAAGCGTTGCAGCCATGTGCATTACCAGGTTTCTTTCCGGGCTTAGGCCGGGAGGCCGGTATTTGTCCAGCAAGGTGCTGACAAAGGCGATGCCACGCCAAAGGCTAAGTCCGATGACCAGGTTATAAATTGCCGAATTGAGAAAAAGATTCCAGTCCTGAAGCATTCTGCTGCCACTAAAAGTTAGCGTGATGGACATGCCAATGACCAAGAGTATCAGCGAATCTCTCAGGAGCTTTTTCAGGTAGCTGGTAATATTTTTTATTGAAGAATGCATGTTCTTTGTTTGGATGATGTGTTCGGCCCGGGCCGGAATCCATTTTTTTTTAATCCTCTGTACGTATGTGTATTGTTCTTCTCATTTGTCCCTGCTCCCTGTCCATAAGTGTAACAGAGTATTGCAGGGATTCTAAATGAATGTATGCGCTGTCTGTAAGATTGATTACAATGTCCCGGATTTCCCTGTAGCCACTTCCATATACCTGGCTTTTTATCATCGTTTCTGAGGTGTCAGTGATGTCAATCCATTCCTGCCCATCCATTTTTTTAAAATATTTGGGTTTGCTGCTTATCCTGGATTGTGCCGTTACGGTAATGTAATGAGCCTGGTTCAGGGGCAATGCAAGGGTGTCAGTCTGGATTTCAACTCCCTCATATTCGAAGTTAATATAGCTTGGGCTAAAGCTTTCACTGTCGTCTTTAAGACACGAAATCAACAGGAATGCAAAGGAGAGAAGTGCGATTGCTTTTTTCATAGGGATTGGAGTTGGTTTTTTTGGGCTTTGGCAACTGAAGGCGGGCCCTGAAATCTAAACTTCTCCTGGAAGATTTCAACTTCAGGTGCCGCTTCCAATTGCACAATAAAATTACTCCAAATTTTTACATTGTTGCAACATGGCCTGCGCTGCCTGTTCGCCCCATGAAGGGTCAATGGCCGTTGAAGGCTGGTTTGCCTGGAAATGAGTCACTGATTTTTCAAAATAAGGTAGAGCATTTTTACTTCCCCCTCCAAAGGCTGCGGGGGTATGGAAGATGTTCTGCCCGTTGAGAAACAATGCCCTTGGGTTTTCTGGATTGATTGCAAGGGCTTTGCCAAGCGTATTGCGTGCTTTGCCCGAGTATTGCATGGCCCGCGAACCATCTACCGAAATCCTTGCCTGGTAAACGAAGGCCTGCAATGTAAGAAGTTCGGAAGGATCTCCGCCGGCCTGCTGTCCTTTCTCAATGGCAGCTTCGGCCTTGTCCAGCAGTTGGTCCTTTACTCCGGCATCACTTTCCCGGAAACTTAGCATTATATTTCCATAAGCATAATGGTAGTGTGTCTGCCAGGTGTCGGGGGCCGCCAGCGAAATTCTCTCCAGCATGTTCACTGCATCCCTTGCCTCGTCGGGGGTTTCGGCAGTGTGCAGTTTCAGTAGTGAGCCCTCAAGAGCTTCTTTCAGCTCTTCGTTTACAGCCCATACCTGAGCCGAAAAGATTACACATGTGATGATGATTGCGATAGTTTTCATAATTTTCTGTTTTAAGATTTGAGTAATTAATTGATTATTAGATTGTAAGATTGTTGGATTATAAGATTGTTGGATCATCAGATTTTAAGATTATTGGATTGTAAGATTATCAGATTGTCTGAGCCTTTAAGCAATATTTACGAGTTCACTTACCTCTTTTCACTTTTTATTTTTCACTTTTTCTCTCTTTGTTTTTCATTAGTGTCCGGTAAAACTTTCGGGATTTAGCTTCGCTGCTACTTCGTGGTCTTCCCGCAAAAAAGCGGGATCGAAATGACAAGGGATTCA
>RECE01000250.1 GCA_007694165.1 Bacteroidota bacterium | reverse complement strand
TTTCCTATATTGCTTCCGCTTCCGTTTACATGAATAGTAGTAGATACAATGCTATGATAGAGCGTGTCTCGCTGGTAAATATTGAGTATGCTCAGGTTAGCATTTTCAATCTGTGCCGTAAAGTTGAGCAATGGTGTTTGTTCTCCAAAATCCACGATACCTCCAAAATCAAGAAAAAGGTTGGGATCGTCAATTAGGATGTTTCCATTAAATCTGCGGTTGGTAAAGTTGCCGTCTACCTGCAACTTCCGGTAATCGTAGCCTCTGAAGTCAATACTTTGAATTTCACCGGTTATTGCTACATCAAGGTTGTCAAGATTATATCCGCTCCCCTCAATATACGAAGAAAGAGATACTGAGCCGAACTCTTCATGGTTATCCAGTATTTGTTTGAGATTAAAGTTTTTTGTAGCGATGTTTCCGCTATAACTAATTTCTTTAAAATTATCCTCTGCCAGAATGGCAATGTCGGTATTTACTTGTCCCAGCCTTGAGTTGAATTGCCCAAAGGCTACAAAGTCATGCATAAATCCGGTGAAATTTCCTGAAAAAGTTGTGATTCCCAATTTGTTTAATTCAGCCGGAAGGTTGAGATAGGGCGCAGAAAAAGAGTTGGGCAACCGGAAACTTTCCAGGTCTGCCTTATGGGTTACAAGCCTTTCAACGGAAAAATTCACAAAGGTTTCTTCAATATCGGGAAGACCTACAAAGTTGAAATTTCCGGTAAATTCAGTGAGCGTGCCATAAGTAATCCGGATGTTATTTCCTCTCATGTTGTTGATTTTGCCGGAGAAACTCCCGACCAGGTCAACTTTTCCTTCCAGCCCGTAATAATCTTCAATAAAATATCCAATCTCGTAAAGTTCAATGAATGAGGGTTTTACGTCAAGAGTAAACCCGACATCTTCGGTAAAATTCTGAAAAGCATGGTAGCCATCATACTCCATTACAAAGTTTAATAGCAGCTGGCTTTGGTTGGTAACTGCTTCAAAGTTTTGCAAATGGGCGCTACCGGGACTTAAAAACAACTCTCCCCTGGCAGCTGTAAGTTGAAATCCTCTTGACTCATCAAAGGAAAAACTTACCAAATCTGCCTGCAATGTGTCCTTTTCAAAGAATATGTCTACAACGTCAATGTTGAGGTTGCCAATGGAGAAGTTGTTTCTGTCGAAGCCCTGAACCAATGATTCTTGATTGTGATTTGCGTAGGAAAGTGATGCCTCTCTGAATTCAAAAGACCTTACGATAACATCCCAGGCCGGTAATCTGAGTGTATCATTGGTTTCTTCCCGTGCAAAGTAATCCACAAGAAACTGGAAATTATGTTCGTCTTTCCCTTCATACATAACCATGGAAAGGGATGCCTGATCGAACAGGATTTTATTGATTGCCAAAAATCTGTGGGGTATTGAAATTCTGTATATATCTAAAATGATTCGCTGTGTGGAAAGCAGATGTGCGTTTTCTTTGTCCAGTATTTCAACTTTTTCCAGAACAATATTAAGAGAAGAGGTAATGTTTACGCCCCCAACAGTTATTTTCGCATCCAGCTCACGTGAGAGATATTCGGCTGCTTTTCCGGCCAGATAGGTCTGCACCGCGGGCGAGCGCAGCGTAATATAGGCAATTGCAGGGATGAGTAACATCACAAACGCCGTAATCAATACTATAACAATTGTTTTTTTTATAACTTTGCCTCCCTGTTAGAAATCTATAATCTTTATTGTGTTAATTATCGTACTATTTCATGGATACATATATTCTGGGTATCGAGTCCTCCTGCGATGATACGTCAGCTGCAGTGTTGAAGAACAACAAAATTCTTGCCAATATTATTGCAAATCAGGATGTTCACAAGTTTTATGGTGGAGTGGTGCCCGAGCTTGCCTCTCGTGCGCACCAGCAAAACATCATTCCTGTGGTGCACAGAGCTTTAGATGTTGCAAAGATAAACAAAAATCAACTTAACGCAATAGCTTTTACAAATGGGCCGGGGCTTTTGGGGTCTTTGCTCGTAGGAGCTTCTTTTGCAAAATCTCTTTCGCTGGCACTCAATATTCCTCTTGTTGAGGTAAATCATATGCACGCCCACATTCTGGCGCATTTTATCGAGGATGAACAACAGCCCGCAAATCCCGAATTTCCCTTTCTATGCCTTACGGTTTCCGGGGGACATACACAGATAATGCTGATTCGTGATTATTTTGATATGGAAGTTATCGGGCAAACCATTGACGATGCATCGGGTGAAACCTTTGACAAGGTCGCAAAAATAATGGGTTTGCCATATCCTGGTGGACCGTTGATTGATAAAATGGCCCGCGAAGGTAATCCTCATGCCATTAAGTTTCCTCATCCCAAAATTGCAGGGCTTGACTTTTCTTTCAGTGGTTTGAAAACCTCAGTTTTGTATTTCTTGCGCGACAGGCTCAAAGAAGACCCTGATTATATTGAGAAAAACAAACTGGATTTGAGTGCATCGGTACAGCACACCATCATAGAAATCCTGATGACTAAACTTCGCAAGGCTGCAAAGGAAACAGGTATACGCCATGTTGCCATTGCAGGAGGTGTTTCGGCCAACTCAGGTTTAAGACAGGCAATGCTCCGTGAGAGTGAGGTTTCCGGGTGGCAGGTGTACATCCCCAAATTCGAATACAGTACCGATAATGCTGCCATGATTGCCATTACCGGCTATTATAAATACCTGAAGGGTGATTATGCTGCCCAGGGAGTAACCCCCTTTACCCGTTACAGCTAAGAATAAAGAAAAAGCCGGATTTCATAATAGAAAGCCGGCTTTTTGGGTACATATTGTATGGTGAATGGATTCACTAATGCTGAAAAACAAGCATCAGGTTTATTTTCCAAGAACTTTTTTCATGGTAATACCAATATCGGCTGGCGAGTCAACATACGTGACACCACAGGCGACAAGTATCTCCTTTTTGGCTTCAGCAGTATCATCTTTTCCGCCAATTATCGCTCCTGCATGACCCATGGTGCGCCCTTTGGGTGCGGTAGCCCCTGCAATAAAACTTACAACCGGCTTGGTGCCGAAATCGCGAATGTAATAGGCTGCTTCAGCTTCCATGTTACCCCCGATTTCTCCAATCATGATAATGCCTTCTGTCTGGGGATCATTCATCAGAAGTTCTACAGCATCTTTGGTTGTGGTGCCAACAATGGGGTCACCACCAATTCCTATGCAGGTTGATTGCCCCATACCTGCTTTGGTAACCTGATCGACAGCTTCGTAAGTTAGGGTTCCGGAACGGGAAACAATCCCAATGCTGCCGGGAGTATGGATGAAGCCGGGCATGATGCCTACCTTGCATTGTCCCGGGGTAATTACACCGGGGCAATTGGGGCCGATAAGACGGGCATCACGGTGAAGCAGGAATTCTTTCACTGTCAGCATGTCGTTAACAGGGATTCCTTCAGTGATACAAACAATCACTTTTATACCCGCATCAGCTGCTTCCATAATCGCATCAGCAGCAAATGGAGGGGGAACAAAAATTACACTTACATCGGCACCTGTCTGTTTCACAGCCTGGTCAACCCTGTCAAAAACGGGCAAATCAAGGTGTTTGCTTCCTCCCTTTCCCGGAGTTACTCCGCCCACTACATTGGTGCCGTATGCAATCATCTGCTCTGCATGAAATGTGCCTTCTGAACCGGTAAACCCCTGCACAATAACCCTGGAGTCTTTGTTAACTAATACGCTCATGTGTTTGAATAATTTTTCGTTAGTATCTTTTTGTTGCCGTCTTCGGACCAGCGTTAATTTTCTGGCCCCAAAAATACTATTTTCTCTTTAATCACTGCTTGTTTATCCTTATTATATTTTAGATCTTAGTTCTTTGTCAATTTTGAGGATTTGGGGAATGATGAGGTCTGAATTGTCGTTAAGGAGGGTGTAATGGGCAAGGGAAATCTTTTCTGTCTGGCTCATTTGATTGTTAAGTCTCTCACGCGCCTGGTCCATGGAGATTCCGTCTCTTTTTATTACCCTGTCCAGAAGTATTTCTTCCGGAGCATGCACTACTATAATGTGGTCAAACAAGTTTTGACTACCTGATTCGTAAACCAGTGCTGCTTCGTGCATACAGTAAGGGGCAGCGGATTGGGATAAGCACCACTGGTCAAAGAGTTCAAATACCCTGGGGTGAATGAGCTGATTCACAAATTCAAGGGATTTCTTGTCGTTAAAAATTATGGAAGCCAAAGCCCTGGTGTCAAGGGTATTGTTTGGGGTTACTACATGGGTTCCGAATTTTTCGGTTATTTTTTTCAGTACTTCGGGGTCAGCATAGAGTTTTTTCGCTTCCTTATCGGCATAAAATACCGGAATGCCCAGAACTTCGAACACGCTGCATATGGCAGTTTTACCGCTTCCAATATTGCCTGTTACTGCAACTTTTCGCATGATGAAATGATTTGTAGATGGTTTCTATTCGTTTTTGATCCAAATATATTCTACTTCCGGAGGCCTCAATCTGATAATTTCTACCAGGCCGGGATATTCGCTGATTCGTGTTTTTAACCGGGTGGCTCCCTGTGCATCAATGTCAGGGCAGTTTACTTTTGCTTCAAACATATCAGGTGTAATCGCCCTGACATCCCTTAGTGCCACAAGGTAAAAAACGGTAACTTTTTCCGGGAACAGCAAAAGGCGGTTGGTTTCATTTAAAGCCTCAATACGGGGGCAATCAATTTTCAGAGGTAGTTCTACTGTTGCCTCGGTAAACTCTTCAATATGAATTTTTATATCTACAGATTGGGTTGATAAAGAAACCTGCCGGTTGGGATATGGGAGGATAAGAGGCAAGGAGGTTTCGATGTTTTTATCAACCTGTTTTACATTGAGCTCCTGGGTTGTAATATACATGATGGAGTCCTGGAGGGTAACCGGACCCGAAACATAAACAGAATCAGGAGTTGCAGAAGGAGCATCATAAATCTGGAAGCCGGGTCTCATGTCCAGTTCTTTTTGTACTATTACTGGAACTTTTTTTCGGAATGCCTCGCTGGCAGCGAAGAAAATGGTGTCAGGATAAGCTTTCAGATTTGGACGGGATATTTCATTGAGTAGAGAAAACCTTACTTCCGCCTGGGGAGCAGTAAAAAAGTACTGGTTACCGGCTTCATTTCTCAGGTTTTGCAGTGTGGAAAAGTCGGTTTCAAGTCTTTGGGTTCGGCGCAGGTTTCTGGACGTGAGGATTTTTATTCCGGTAGTTTTAACCGAAAGAGCAAAAATGCTGTCCGACTGATGGGTAAACAAAAGGTTACCGGGGATATTGGTAACATGAAGCTCTACCGGAACCACCGTAGTGGCCCCACCGGACAGCTTGATAAAAAGCCATGCCGTGAAGCTGAAAATGAAGCAAACCAGGAAAGTCAATGCCTTACTTCTGTTTTCAGGGGTATTGCCGGTATTTGTCCATGTCCTGATATTCATGGTAGCAAAGACGCTTTTAATGGATTAATATAAAAGGACTGTTTCAATCTGAATTCAGCTTTGCCGGTTTCATAGCCGGGAGATTATTGAAGTAAACCTGCCCGGAGAAAAAAATCTGCAGCAATAGCCGAATTTTGAAATTAAAACAGTCCTTTGAGTACAAAAAAAGAGGGTTATTTTTTTTCAGAAAGCTGTTGCTCCTGGGCTCCGTCCATTGCCACTGCAGACTTTTCAATCCTGAGTTTGATTTCAGGTGCTACCTCAATGGTAAATGTTTTTTCCTGTACTTCAATAATTCTTCCATGGATACCACCGATGGTAATAATTTTGTCTCCTTTTTTCAGTGCCTCCCTGAACTTTCTGGTTTCCTTTTGTTTTTTCAATTGCGGACGAATAAAGAAAAGATAAAATACCACAATGATGAGCAAAAGAGGAATAAACGTCGCAAATCCGCTACCACCCTCGCCAGGTGTAGCCAATAAAATGTTTACTAAATTCATAATAATCGGGTGTTTAAAATTGTTATTACTAAATTAAATTATATGATTTAAAGATCAAGCACTTCTGCTGTAATACGCAAAGTTATTACAGATTCTTCAGCATTGGTAAGTACCCTCACAGATTCGGACTGAAAACCTCTTCTGCCGGCAGAATTGAATACTACACTCACCCTGCCTTCCTCGCCCGGTCTGATGGGATCTTTGGGGTAGTCTCCCACAGTGCACCCACAACCGCTTCTTATTCCGGTAATCACCAAAGGGCTGTTGCCCGCATTTTTGAAACGAAAAGCATACGCCACTCTTTCGCCGGTTATGATTTTTCCGAAATCGTGGGTGGTTTTCTGAAACTCAGCAATTGGGCTAGCATCAGTATTTTCAGAAGAACCATTGCCATGACTGCTGTGGGATGACTGCTGGCATGCAACCATGAAAATGGGTAATAGTACAAATGCAGCTATTTTTAACAGATTCCTGGTCATATAACATTAATTGTTGGTGTGCTTACTTATTGTTTTGTTGCTGATTAATTCCTCTACCAGTTTATCCAGAATCCCATTGACAAAAATTTTGCTCTTGGGCGTGCTGTACATTTTTGATAGTTCAATATACTCATTTAGTGATACCTTAACGGGAATTTCAGGAAATTTAATGATCTCTGTGAGCGCCATTTTCATGATTATGATATCCATCAGGGCAATTCTATCGATGTCCCAGTTCTGGGTTTTTGCAGCAATCATGGGTGCAAATTCTTTGTCGTTGAGGATGGTTTTATGAAACAATTCAATGGCAAATTTTTTATCATCAGCCTCCTTGTAAAGGTTCATCAGTTCAAACGCATCTTCAGCTCCGGAGTTCATTGCCTTGATACTCTTTATTATCATTTTGTTGATCAATTCCCAGTCGTCAAGCCAGTAAATGGATTTCTCTTCGTAAAAGTGATGCAAGAGCTCAAACTCGCAGACATGATTTTTCAGCAAACGCAATATGATCTCTTTCTGATTATCGAAAGTGATGGTTTCTTTTTCCATGTGCTCTTTATAAGCATTGGATTCGCGAAACTGAATAAAAATCTTACGTGGAATATCCAGATCTTCATTCCAGGAAATTTTTCGCTGATTTAGTTTTGCCTGCAATGTTTTATTGCTTACTATCCCTTGCAGGCATTCGTTGTCAAGAAACCGTTTGTTTGGAGTAAGATCTTCCTGTGTAGGAATCCTTTTTACCCTGTTTTCATCAATGATTCGTTGAACCTGGTGGTTGATTTCAATTAACAGGCCCAACTGATACAGGTACATGTCATATATTCTTTCTATGCCGAATAATAACTCTTTCTCTCCTGCATTCAAAGAGGTGTTGCCTGATTGGAAAAATGCATACAGGCTTTGCAAAACTTTAACGCGTAAGTGCCTTCTGTTTAACATAAAGGTAAGTTCAATCAATTTTTAAGGAACGAAGTATCAGATTCTGCATCTGAAAAAGCTATGCAAAAGTAATTCATTTTTAAAAACTTTCTAAACCTGCAAAATAAATTAGATATATAATAGTTATTTTTAAATGAGAGCCCACGCCAAACTGCTGAAAGGGCAAAATGGCTTTATAGTAACATTAATACCCGGGTAAATTTTTATATTTAATGTAAATTTATTATATTTGATTGAAACCCAAACCCGCATCAATTTAAGAATTGTTTTATTTATTGGTATGAGGTTTGAAAAAAGTTTTTATATTTTTGCCATAAATTAAATAGGAGATAGAATTATGAGTATGGATAATAAAGATAAAAACTACAGCAATGAAGAGTTGTTTTCAAAAGCTGTAAGAGCAGGAAAAAGGACGTATTTTTTCGATGTAAAGTCCACGCGTTCAGGTGAAAATTATCTTACCATTACCGAGAGTAAAAAACGTTTTGATCAGCAAACTGGTAAGTTTTTTTATGAAAAGCACAAATTGTTTCTGTATCAGGAAGATTTTGATAAGTTTTTAACCGCAATAAATCAATCTTTCGAGTATATCAAAACCGGTGAGGTTCCTCAGTCATACATAGAGGAAATGGAGGAAGAGGAGAGAAGAAAGAAAGAAAGCGAATTTACCGATGTGAGTTTTGACGATCTGGGTAAAAAGGAAGACTCCGAATCAGAAGAATAGAAAATTGAAGTTTGAATCTTAGGAACTTTTACGAGGAAAAGAGTTGAAATCATTGTATTTCAGCTCTTTTTGCGCATAATTATCATAGTGTGCTGTTTTGCAGGCCCATTGACGGTGAGGATGTTTTTTTGTAAAAAAAACCTCAATCAAGCCTGTTTAAGTTGTAAATTTGCACCTCGTTGGGATAAGGGAATTTATTGCCCTGCATTAAATAAACACTAACCAACAGTTCCTTGCATTGAGAACCATCTACACGTACTAACAAATATAAAATTATGGGTAAAGTCATTTCCATTGCGAATCAAAAAGGGGGGGTTGGAAAAACCACCACAGCTATTAACCTGGCAGCAAGTCTTGCTGTGCTGGAGCATAAAACTCTTCTTATTGATGCTGATCCGCAGGCCAATGCAACCTCAGGGGTAGGTTTTGATCCTAAGATCATAAAAACCAGTATTTACGAGTGTATTATTGATGATGTAAACCCCCGCAACATACTGCTCAATACCTCTACTCCCAACCTCGACCTTATTCCTGCCCATATCGACCTGGTAGGTGCTGAGATTGAAATGATCAATATGCCCAACCGGGAAATGGTGATGAAAAAGGTTATCGACAGTGTGAAAGATGACTATGAGTTTATATTGATAGACTGTTCGCCCTCGCTGGGTTTAATAACTGTGAATGCCCTTACGGCAAGCGATTCCGTAATAGTGCCTGTACAGTGTGAATATTTTGCTTTAGAGGGTCTCGGCAAATTATTGAATACCATTAAGATAGTTCAATCCCGTCTTAATCTGGGGCTTGAAATTGAAGGCATCCTTCTCACCATGTACGACAACAGGCTGCGTTTGTCCAACCAGGTAGTAGAGGAGGTGAGAACCCACTTCCAGGACCTGGTATTCGAAACCATCATACAGAGAAATACAAAACTGGGAGAAGCGCCAAGTTTTGGCGAAACCATCATTATGCATGATGCTCAGAGCCGGGGAGCCATTAACTACCTTAACCTGGCACGTGAAATTTTGCAAAATAATGACTTAACGAAAATCACCGAATCTGAAAAAAATATCAACATAGAAGATGAACGCTAAAAAAAGAGCACTAGGTAAAGGACTGGGCGCACTGCTTGATTCGCCTGCATCAGAGATGCAGCCAAGGTATGAAATAGAAAGAGATTTACATGCAGTGGGCACTGTAGCACATGTTCCCCTGGACCTTATTCAGAGCAACCCCTACCAACCTCGAACCGACTTTGACCAACAGTCTCTCGAAGACCTTGCCAACTCCATAAGAGAACAGGGAGTAATACAACCGGTAACAGTAAGGAAAGCCGATGAGGGTAAATTTCAACTCATTTCTGGCGAAAGGCGCTGCAAAGCTGCACAATTGGCAGGTCTTAATGATATTCCTGCTTATATCAGAAGTGCCAATGACCAGGAGATGCGTGAGATGGCCATCGTTGAAAATATTCAGCGTGAAAACCTCAACCCCATGGAAATTGCCCTGGGATATCAGCAGCTTATTGAAGACTGCAAGCTTACCCAGGAAATGCTGGCCGAAAGATTGGGCAAATCCCGCTCTTCCATCACCAACCAGATACGCTTGCTCAAGCTCCCGGCAGAAATTCAGATTGGCCTGCGCAAGGAATTCATCTCTACGGGTCATGCCCGCGCATTGCTATCCGTTACCGTCATCCAGACACAGCTGGAGATTTATCAGGATATTATTGCCCAGGGGCTCTCCGTAAGAGATGTAGAAGAAATTGTAAAAAATATCAACGAAGGGGTCGAAGAAGAGGAGGAAAAAACCGACACATCCAATAAAAAAGAGGAAAAACCCGTTAATGCAAGGTATGTTGATTTGCAAAAATCTCTTTCTGCCTTCTATGGCTCCAAGGTTCAGGTCAAAACCCGTAGTGGCGGTAAAGGTGCTATCGTGATAAATTTCTCTTCAGGTGAGGATCTTGAACGGATACTGAAAATGGTTCAGAAACAAGACTAACACTATGCAATGATTCCTGTAATGGCATTGCCTGCTCAAAGGCAAAACTTTTCATTTTTTAAGTACACAAAAAGTGCACTTTTTGCAGGTACAATACTGCTGTTGCTTTTGTTGTTTCCCCTTTTGGGCAAAGCAAATCCGATGTCCGTTTCTCCGGTATCATCCATGAACACCGAAACTTTTGACAGCGACACTCTTGAACTGCCCGAAACATCATCTTCTTCTTCCCTGACAGATACCATCCCGTCCCGGCTTAGAAATGAAAGAAGGAGCAGGGGTGACACAACAACGGTTTTGCCACCTGATACACCTCCCTTGCAACCTGTGGTTACTACGGAGGATGCAACAACAGTGGAGCCTGAGGATCAGCAAGAGGATTACCCGCAAATAAAAGTGCATTCGCCACTGAAAGCAACCATGCTATCTGCTACCTTACCCGGATTGGGGCAGGCCTATAACGGAAAATACTGGAAAATTCCTTTTTTATATGCATTCATTGGCGGTACAGTGTATGCCGTTGATTTTAATAACAAACAGTACCAGCATTTTCGAAGAAACTGGGTGGCCAGAATTGACGGTAACCCCAATACACAGGATGAGTATCCCAATGTAGCTACCGATAGGCTTCAGAGAGAAATGAACCGATGGAGACGAAATGTGGAGGTTTCCTATATCGTGGGAGCCGCTATTTATATCTTAAATATCCTGGATGCTACTGTTGACGCTCACCTGCTCGATTTTGATGTGGGAGAAGACCTGACTTTGAATGTAATGCCTGTGGTAATGCCACAAAACAGTACCTTTGGAAACAGAATGAATCCGGTATCACCCGGTATTCGTTTGTCTTTCCGTTTTTAATCCATAGATAATGACAAAATTGATTAAGCTGGCCATAGTAGGTTATGGCAAAATGGGGAAGGAAATAGAAAAGTATGCTCCTCAATCGGGTTGCAAGGTTGAGGCTATCATTGACAACCCGCAGGATTGGGAGAAATACGGATCTCAGCTCAGCCAGCTGGTGGATGTAGCTATTGAGTTTACCTCACCCGGGGTGGTGGTGCAGAATCTGAAAAAATTGATGGATTTAAAAATTCCCGCTGTAACCGGTACCACAGGTTGGGGCAAAGACTTACCTGCTGTTGAAAAATACTGCATGGAAAGTAATGGCAGCATTTTTTATGCGTCGAACTTTAGTATCGGTGTCAATTTGTTTTTTGCCCTGAACCGTTACCTGGCTTCATTGATGGCAGACTATCCGACCTACCGGCCGCTGCTTGAGGAAACCCATCATACCCAAAAACTGGACGCCCCCAGTGGCACAGCAGTTACCATGCTGGAAGATATCATGCAGATCAATCCGGCATTGAAAGGCTGGAAATTTGAGAAGGAACATCCTTCGCAAGAAGAAGTTTCTGTCATAGCCCATCGCATTGAAAATGTAACGGGTACACATAAGCTGACTTATGAGTCTGATATTGATACCCTTTCTATTGAGCATACGGCCCACAACCGCGAGGGTTTTGCCAAAGGAGCATTACTGGCTGCACGCTGGCTGATGGATAAAAAGGGCATTTTTACCATGAATGATTTACTAAAACTTTAAGAAGCCGCAATTATGAGTGTTTATATGTTATTGAGTATATTGTTTTTTGTATTAAGTTTTGCCGGTTTGTGGCGGATATTTGAAAAGGCTGGAAGACCAGGCTGGGAAGCCATCGTGCCCTTTTATAATTTTTATATCTGGTTAAAAATCATCAAAAAACCCAACTGGTGGTATATCTTCATCATCATTCCCTATATCAATGTCTTTACCTTATTGCTCATGGTGGTGGAAACCCTGAAATGTTTCCGTAAAGACGGATTGGGAGAACAGGCACTGGGTGTATTGTTCCCGTTTTTCTTTCTTCCTTATCTTGGTTTTTCTCCCAAAGAACAATACACAAGTCCTGACAAACTGCCCATTGTAAAAAAAAGCAGCATGAGAGAATGGGCAGATGCCATGATTTTCGCCGTCATTGCAGCTACCATTATCAGGGCCTTTTTTATTGAGGCCTATACCATTCCCACCTCATCCATGGAGAAATCGCTGCTTGTAGGTGATTATCTTTTTGTGAGTAAACTGAGTTATGGGCCAAGAGTACCCATGACCCCTATAGCCTTCCCATTTGCCCATCATACTATGCCACTTACAGAATCTGTTAAGTCCTATGTGGAATGGATTAAGCTTCCCTATTATCGCTTTCCCGGTTTGCGCACCATAAAAAATAATGATGTGGTGGTTTTTAATTATCCTGACGGGGATACCCTCAGCGTAAAACTACAAAGCAATGCCAGTTATTACGACCTGAAACGTCAATTCGGAAGAGATGAAGTGTGGAATAACCCTGGCCGTTATGGTGAAATCATTGCAAGGCCCGTGGATAAAAGAGAAAATTTTATCAAAAGATGTGTTGCTATACCAGGAGACACAATTCAATTCATTGACGGAGAAATCTTTATTAATGGAAGGTTGCAACCATTTTTGGAAAACATACAGCACAATCATCATGTTGTAACCGATGGTTCACGGCTGCATCCCCGTATTCTCGACAGGTTGGACATTACCGAGGCACGCATGGTAAGCCAGTCAGAGTATATCATGCCTCTCAGCACCGATGTGGCTGAAAAGCTTTCCAACGAAAACATTGTATCCAGTGTGAGAAGAATTATCAAACCCTCTCATTTTCATGAGAGCCATATTTTCCCCTATCACCGAAACTTCCCCTGGAACGAAGATAATTTTGGACCCCTGTTTATACCCTATAAAGGAGCTACTATTGATATCAGTACTGAAAACATAATGCTGTGGCAAAGGATTATTGAGGTATACGAAAATAATAATCTTGAGATCGCAGGAGATCAGATTTTTATCAACGGTGAATTGACCAATACCTACACCTTTCAAATGGATTATTTCTGGCTGGTAGGTGACAACAGGCATAACTCAGCCGACTCCAGATACTGGGGTTTTGTTCCCGAAGACCATATCGTTGGAAGGGCAATGTTTGTATGGTTATCCCTTGATAAAAACAAGAGCTTCCTCAATAAGATTCGTTTCAACAAAACTTTCAGGGTGATCAGGTAGCCTGTCAGCGAAATGTATTCAATAAAATCTGAAAAGTAAGTCACTTAAATCCCTGTAAAGTATTCCAGCTTGCCTCTCTTTCTTTTGTCAGAATTTTTTTTGTGTTTTCTGCCTGAAACGGGTTGTAAGCTGAATTTACGCTTTTTATTGCCTGTTAACCAGGAATGATTTCTTTCGAAATAGGTTATTATAAGTGATCTAAATTAATTACTTTTACACAAAAAATACAAAGTGACAGTTGTGGATCTAATTGCAATTGACCCGGATGTTTTTTGTTTGGGATATTTTAGTCATTCTATAATAGTTTGAAATAGTGAAGAATAAATATATTGATCTGATAGAGCAAACCTTTGAATTTCCCCAGGAGGAGTTTAAAGTAATTGATAACGAACTGTATTTTCACGATATATGCCTGATGGATGTCATCAAGCAATACGGAACCCCTGTAAAGATTAGCTACCTTCCCAAAATCAGCCAGCAGATCCAGAAAGCCAAAAGGTTGTTTCATGTTGCCATGGCCAAGGTGGATTACAAGGGGAATTACAATTATTGTTACTGCACCAAAAGTTCTCACTTTTCGTTTGTTTTGGAGGAGGCATTGAAAAATGACATACACCTGGAAACCTCGTCAGCTTTTGATATTTATATCATCGAAGAGCTTTACAATACAGGATTTATAGACAAGAGTAAGTATATTGTGTGCAATGGTTTTAAAAGGTCGTTGTATACACAAAAAATTTCCGAACTCATCAACAATGGGTTTGATAATACTATACCGGTAATTGATAACAAGAGTGAGTTTGATGCCTACAACGAATTGCTGGACAAGGGTAAAAAATGCAAGATAGGAATCCGCATAGCTTCAGAGGAAGAGCCTATGTTTGAGTTTTATACTTCAAGGCTGGGTATACGGTATAACGATGTAGTGCCCTTTTACCTTGAAAAAATCAAAGGCAATCCCCGTTTTGACCTGAAGATGCTTCATTTTTTTATCAACACGGGGATACGCGATACTGCCTATTACTGGAATGAATTGCACAAATGTGTAAACGTATACTGCGATTTAAAGAAGATTTGTCCGGAACTGGATTCCCTCAATATTGGTGGTGGTTTTCCTGTGAAAAGCTCCCTGGGTTTTGAGTATGATTATGAATACATGACAGAGGAAATTGTAGCCCAGATTAAAAATATATGTAAACAGAACCAGGTTCCCGAACCTGATATATTTACTGAGTTTGGTGGGTTTACAGTAGGGGAGAGCGGCGCTGTTCTCTATTCTATACTTGACCAGAAACAACAAAATGACAGAGAGTTATGGAACATGATTGACAGCAGTTTTATGACTACCCTGCCAGATATATGGGCCATGAAGCAGCGCTTTATCCTTTTGGCCATCAATAACTGGGACTCGGATTACCAGCGTGTAAACATCGGTGGTCTTACCTGCGACAGCAAGGATTATTATAATGCAGAATCGCATGCCAATGCTGTATTTTTGCCCAAAATAGAAGAAAATAAGCAACAGTTCATTGGGATGTTTCATACCGGGGCCTACCAGGAAAGCCTGGGAGGATTTGGTGGAATCCAGCACTGCCTGATTCCGGCCCCCAAGATGGTTATTATTGACAGAGATGAGGAGGGCGAATATACTACCAAGTTATTTGCCAAAGAACAGAGTTATAAATCCATGCTTAAGACACTGGGATACTGAAACAAACCCGCTTTTTTTGCGTATATCCATTAAGTCAACACAGTTAAAGCTATTAATATATAAACTTGTCATTGATGTTCACTTCCAAACACTGTCTTACAATTGTTTCTTTTCTTCTTCTTGTATTTTTGGCAGATGCTGCCCTTGCTCAAAGACCTTTGAGGGGACGTATTGTTTATTCCATTACCTATCCCGGAAGTAACGTTGACCTTGCCGAGTTGCAGGAATTGCCTGAAAGGGCGGTTATCCTCACCAAGAATAACCTGGTCAGGACCGAGTTAAGTGGTGAAAATGCCGGCCTTTTTCAAATAAAGATTTCTGATGGTAATGCTAAGGAAACAGCCACTATGCTCGAAATCCTCAGGGAAAAATACGTTATCAGGCGGAATTCGCAGGAAATACAGAATGCACTCAGAAATATGCCGCAACCCGAACTTGAATTTACCGACGAAACAAGGGAAATTCTTGGGTACACCTGTCGCAAGGTTATTGCCAGGGTAACTGATGATTTTGGCAACGAATACGAATCTGAAATCTATTACACCCCTGAAATACCCGGAGAAGCATTTAATTTTGACACTCCCTACCATGAAATACCAGGATTGATGCTTTTGTACGAAATGCGCGTGGGGCAGCTTAATATGCGATATGAGGCTCAGTCCGTGAGGAGTAGGTTGTTTGTGGGGGGGCGAAATTTCTATGTAACAAGAGACTACCAGGTTGTAACCTACGACGAACTGAGGGCCAGACTCCAGGGCAATTTCTAAACTTTATGCTCTGGTGATCCCGGATTGGGGTAATTAAAAAGTAAGTCGTGATCGGCTTTGCCAAACCTGGTTTATCAAAGGCTAAAGAGATTTTCAGGCCAATGAGCGAGTCTTTAACAGGGCAACACGGCGCTAATCAGGAGGTCTCATCAAAAAACAGATTGGTTTGCTCCACACCACCAACCGATTTCAGTTCGCTCACCATACTGCCTCCTTTGTTTTCATCTTTTAGATGCACATAATAGGAGAATTCCATCAGCTGCTTTTCCTCTCCCATGGATTTTACATTAACAAGCTTATGCCGGCTGCAGAACTTCCTGAGAACTTCATTAAACGGATTTTCCTCCAGTTCTTCTTCCCTGGCAACAATCTGCATCAGGAATTCTCTTTTCTTAGGCAAAGCGAAGTTCATCTTACTTATTACGAAATAAACAAACCCAATAAAAAAAGTTCCAAGGAAAGCAATGGAGTAGAGTTTTACACCTGAAGCCAACCCAATGGTCAGGGCAAAAAAGATAAACATGATATCCGAAGCATCCTTGACCGCTGTCCGGAAGCGGATTATGGACATGGCACCTACCATACCAAAAGCCCGTGCAAGGTTGTTGCCTATTACCATGATTACCACCGCGGTTATCATGGTAAGCATTATGAGAGATACCGTAAAGGCCGCTGAATAATTCAAACCGGAATAGGTATACTTATAAAGAAAGGCGATAAGGAAGCCGCATGTCATGGCAACAAGAATGTTGGCTATTACATCTTTGGCGGTAATTGTAAAAACAAACAGGGTTTGAAAATCTTCAATCATAACTGGGCTAATAAGTAAAAAAGTGGTGTCTGGTATTTACGTCGTAACCAATGGTATATTTGGAAAGGGCATCATTTCTCAGGTGAAATTCCTGAACCATGGATTTTGCCCAAAGAGGCATTCTGTCTGTAAAATATTTTATTTCCAGGATAAAATGAGAGGGAAAAAGATGCTTTAGCCCCTTTTGGTTAAACATGTCGTTCCATTCAGGTTGCAAACTGCTGCGGATATTCTTGTCAAATGTGATTCTAACTCCCTCATCCATTAGCCCATGATAGGCTTCGCGCTCATATACAATCAACACTTTGGGTTTGAGGTTTCTTTTTTTAACATGAAAAAAAAATCTGTGTGCGTCTTCCAAGTCGCTTCCTGATTCATCCTGCCTGATGTACTTATGGATGTCGGCTGTCTCCATCAAAGGTATCACATGTTTAAAAGATGTAAAAGCACGGTGTTTCTTGATCCTGTTTTCTATCTTTTTTTTGATTTCCAGCACGGTGTCCCCATCAGGGTTATAGTTGTTATAGCTTCTGATTCTGAATTTTTTTCGCAATTCTACTCCCTCTGTTTTTTCTTCATGGCAATCCATGTGGGTAGTGTCAAGATAAATGCTTCTTACCGTGTACTGAGGGAGCACGCAGTCATTGTTATCGGCATATGTATCGGGCCTTACAAAGGGAAGAATCCTTTTGCGGAGACTTTCAAGAAGTCTGTAGGGTACAAGGTATTTCCTTTCGTATCTTAGCATTTGCTCTTAATTATTGTAAACCTCATTAACCAACCTTAAGAGGTATTCTTTGACAGAAATGGGCTCAGAAGGTATGGTAACTTCCACCAACATATTGGGGTAAAAACGCAGTGCATCCGTTGGCATGTCTGTAAATGCCGTGATAAAAATCTTTTGTCGTCCATCGAGCATTTGCACGGCATTATCAAATCCGGCAATCCGGGCACTGAATACTTCGCGGCTACCGGGAGTCCTGAAATGAAGTTGCTGACCAGCTTCGATATAGGGAAGATGATACACATCAACAGGCACCATCAGGACATAGCTGTCGGTTTGGGCTACACGCAAAATGGCATCGTAGGTTCCGTTTGCTCCCTGCTGCTTCACTATCTTGCCACTAATGGGGCTTGTAATGGTAAAGGCATCCATTAATTCCTCCAGTTGACTGATTTGTTGTTTTATGCTTTCTATATTTGCCTTTACCAGGTCGAGCTGCTCAGGTTTTGCTCCACTCTTTAGCGCTTCATACTGGGTTTGGGCTATCAGGTAATTTTGCTCTTTGATATTCAATTCGTTCACAGAAATTTCATACTCCTCTTCAGGGATATGTCCTCTGCCGAAAAGTACCTTGTTACGCTCCGAAATTCGCTGCTGGGTTTCAAACTCATTCAAAGCAAGTATTTTACGCTGGTATGCAATGTTTATATCCTGTATTCTTTCTCCTGAGGCATATACCGACAGCAATCTCTGCTGTCTTTCCAATTCTCCCATCAGCTCAGTTTTGCGCCGGCGTTCAGTTTGAGAACTAATGGTTGCTATGGTATCGCCTTTCTGTACAAAACTTTTTTGAAACACTCCGGGTTGTACCACAAAGTTTGCAAGATCTCCCCTTTGAAATTCGGTAACGGTATATTCAGTGATGGAATTATGAAAGTTATCTTTTAAACTGTTGATGAGGTTACCGTCAGCTGTACGCGACAATACCCACTCCTTGCCAGGGTAGAGTATTCCCCGGGAGGATATGGTATAGGTAAGCTCTAAACGATTATATGCGTATAATGCGGGTATGAGCAATACAAGAATCAGTAACCAGGGGAGTAATCTGTTAAGATTCACGGATAAATATTGTTTTTATTCAGCGCAAGTATCCGGGTTTTGGCTGATCGATTTAACTTAGATTTAAGATAAGCTTATTGTTATCTTAATATTCCGGCTTGCAAATGTACGGAATCTTTGTCAATTAAATCCATCATTTTCCTGATGCTGGTATTGAGGACTTGTTTACATGTAAATGGCTGACAACCCTGCATAAAGGTTGCAAACCCATCTTTCAACTGAATAGACGTTTTAAGTAAAATGTTTTATGCGATTAGAAAACCTGAGGAACGAGGTTTAATTAAGTATTACTGTGTAACCCGAGTCTTCAATGGTTTGGGTTATCAGGCCAAGGGTAACTTTTTTCTGGTTATAAACTACAACTACCTCTTCTCTCATGTGGGATGAAGAAACGCTCTCAACGCCTTCAAGACTTCCTACTCTTCTGTTTACCAGACTTTCACAACCGCCGCAGTCCATGCCATGAACGGTAAGAACCATCTCAACCCGGTCTTCAGCAGATATAATTTCAGTTTCTGCGGCTTGTTTGTCTTCAAAAGTCCCAAGATACCATGGAGCGGCAAGCAATATCAATACAAAAACAGTTACAATGCCAAGGAAAACGGTATTTTGTGTGCCTGATTTTTGTCTTGTTCCTGCCTGTGATTTACGCCTTTGCATACCCTTTATGGCCTGATACCAGAGAATTGCCAATAATAATAGTACAAGCGCAACGATAAAGGGCCAGAAGGCAATAATTCCGGCAAACGGATTGTCAACCGACAATTGAATGCCGAAGGAGTAATGGTTGTATCTGCTGGCTTGGATACCGCCAAACAGCGAAGCGAGGAAACTGAAGAAAAAGAATATCATGGCAAAAGTTTTTAATTGCGGTTATTTACTAACCTGTAAAAGTAAAAAAAATATCAATGAATGTGAATTGTTTTTTTTTAGAAAATTACCATTAACAGAAAAGCCGGTAAAATAAAAAAAGAATAAAACCTGATCGAATAAAGAAAAATGGATTTGTTTCTAATGACAGAAAAGTGCCCGTGACTGAACTTGGCTCCACGAGAATAGCATAGGCCTAACTTTGTTTCAATCAATTTTCAGGTTAAGAGTGAATCCAGTATGATGATTATCATCATCAGCAGGAAATACAAGTTCATCAGCATGAAAGCGCGGTTTACCTGTCTGGTTTTTTGTATTCCCGGCCATCGTATAAAGGAGAGGGTTAGGGCCAGAGAGAGAATGATAATGACAGTGTAAAAGACGGCAGACTCTATGATTCCAAAGAAAGGGAGAAAAATGGCTGTGATGGCCGTGGCCAGGGTCCAGGTAAAAGTGAGTCGTGAGATCTGATTGTGGCTGAACTTTTTGGTGATTGAAGGAAACCCTGCTTTTTCGTAATCACCCCCATGACGGAGCAAGATCAGCCAGAAATGGGGTATTTGCCCGATAAAAAAGAAGAATGCGACAATGATAATATGAGGATGACTGATAGCACCCCCTGCGGCTGTCCATCCAATAGCCGGTGGGATGGCCCCTACCAAAGCGCCCGGTAAAATGGCCCAGGGAGTAATTCGCTTCAGGGGGGTATAAACTCCGTTGTACCATAGCAGGGTTAAAATGGCAAGCAACGTTGCCATTGGAGTTGTGGTAATCCAAAGAAGCCCTGCGCCAGCTACTGAGAGCAGTATAGCCCATGCCAGTGCCTGTCTTTTTGATACTTCACCTGAAGGAATCGGGCGCTGGCGTGTTCGATCCATAAGTTTGTCAAAGTCTGCTTCCTGAACCTGGTTGAGAGCCGATGAGCCGGCAGCGATGAGCATTACTCCCATATATGCCTGAAACCAACCACTGGCAAAGCTACCTGCAAAAAGGATAAAACCCGTAAAGGCCGAAAAGGATACAGATAATGTGATGATGGGTTTGGTAAGCCTGAGATAGGCTATGAAATACCGGTATAGATGTGCCATTTAGAGTGAAAACAATTTCTGATTGATTTTATAAAGGTAAGCTATATTCAAAATTAAAGAATATTTCAAACAATACATCCATATCCGGAGGTAATTATTTAGGGCACATCTTCTGAAAAAAAGTCGGTTTTGTTTTTCACCTAAAACAACCAAATCGTATCACCTCACAGCATGAAGTGCCAGGCAATTTCTCGCACAATGGCATAAAAAGGTATTTAGGTAAAAAAATAGGGAAATAATGAAATAATGATTAACTTTAAGGGAGTAAGCCATTTAAGTAGAAATTAAAAAATGCACATCATGAAAAAGACAGATTTTTTATCAGGAATCAGATCTTCTTTGTTGCTTATCTTTTTGATGTTAGCAGTGGGAGCAAATGAATCAAAAGCCTGCGAAGCTTGTAATCGTTTGTTTCTTGCCCAATTGAAAGGGGCAGAGCGTGACGGAAGTCTGGTTTCCAAAGAATTGCTGGCAACCATAGCAGCACAAGAGCACATTGGGCGCAATAATCCTGCCCATACCCAAGCGGGTTGGTCAAACAACACAGTAATACCGGCCGACGAACAGGTGCCCTCAGGCTACGATCAGTCGGGTGCAACTCAACGCACCGCAAGCAGCTCAACAAGGTCAGCTCCTGTTGCCTGGGGCAATGCCGATTTCATTGATATCATTCGCAGGGATAATTCCCTTTCGCTGCCTGCCACAAGTTTTGTTCCCCAGCACACTCCTCCCGACAAAAGGGTACGAATCACCCTGGAAGAGGGCGACTCCTACCTGGGAAATGGAGTAATATATAAAGGATTTACTATCGATGGGAAAATTCCGGGCACTACCATTATTGTGGATGAGGGCGATATCGTGGAGTTTAAAATTGTAAACAAGGGAGATCTGCCTCACGGTGCATCCATACATGCAGTAAACAGCCAAACCTCAAAATACCTGGGCAAAATTGAACCCGGCGACAGTGCGCAGGTTGTTTTTCAGGCCAACATGCCGGGAGTATACATGTATCATTGTGCTCCCGGGGGGCACGCCATACCTATGCACATCATTTTCGGGCAGTACGGTATGATGGTGGTTAGACCCAAGGAGAAATTTGAGTTGGAAAAAATTCTCAATAAAGAGCCCGATATAGAAATTTTCCTGGTGCAACATGAGTATTATGCCAGCGGAAAAGATGCCGTGGAAGGACAAGGTAAGCCCATGTATACTGCATTTAACGGCAAGTTGTTCCGGTATGTGGAAGAACCCATTGTGGGAAAACCCGGCGATTATGTGAGGATCAATTACCTTAATGCCGGGCCCAATCTTTTCGCAACTTTCCATATCGTAGGAATTATTTGGGATTTCGCTTACTGGCAGGGGAATCCTGCTAATCGATTTACCGGAGGGCAGTCGGTTACAGCCGGGCCTTCCGACTCATGGGTGATTGAGTTTCGTATTCCCCCCGATGAAGGGAGCTATCTGATGCTTTCTCATGCCGTTGGCTCAACCGATAGAGGGGCCATTGGCCTGTTGGTTTGCGACAGAGATGCTCAACCCAACAAGACCTATCTGTCCGATGGGATTAGTTATACGGATGAGGAAATGGAAGAATTTCGTGAAAAGGCAGTACGTACAATAACTCCTTTCGGAATTGGCTCTCCTGATGTGGATGTGCCGGTGGTTTACGGTCCGGAAACCGAAGAAGTCATTGTGCGCATCATTGGAAATTCTTATTACCCCAAAGTGGTAAAGGTGGCACCCGGTACTACCATCCGCTGGATCAATGAAGATGTATTTACCTATATGGAAGGCGAGTTTTCGGGTATTCATAATGTATTGGTAAGGAGCGGTCCCGAAAGGTTTTATTCTCCAATGCTGGCTCATGCTGAAAGCTTTTCTCAGGTGATGAAAGAACCAGGCGAGTATACCTATATTTGCACTCCCCACCCCTATATGGTAGGGAAGGTTATTGTAAGTGAAGAGCTTGGTCTCAGAAACATGCAATATATGGCCGGAGGACCAGGCCAGGGCGGAACAATGCTTTGGGTCGTTTTGATTATGGCGGCTTTTGCCCTTATGATTGGAATAATTTCCCTTATCAATAAATAGATCAATCTTATAACAAAAGAGCAGGAGACATATGACAAGCAGCGCAGCCTCAATCCCGTATTATTGTGTTTTCGGGACTAAGGCTGCGCAATTGATTATCCTGAATTGTGAGGATGATTTCCTGATTCAACTATTCATTCAACGATTTGATGAATTCGGTAATGAATTCAACTTCCTGTTCTGTTATTTCTCCTTCATAGGATAGCATCTGCCCGGGGCGGAAACCAACAGTTATGTCGTAATCGGGTTCGTAGATTGACCTCCTCACATACTCTTCATCGTAAATGATTTGCCGTTCCTGCCCTCCTGTAATTACAGTGATAGTTTCACCGTATCTTCCTTTAAATGTAGGTCCCACCAGGGTACGGCCATCCAGCGAATGGCAGGCCACACATCCGTTTCTTTCCACGAGCTGTCTGCCCAGCAGGGCCAGGTTTACATCTTCGGTTACTTCAACCACCATGGCATCCGGGTCATCATACCATGCCCAGAAGTCCTCGGGCTCCATAACTACCACCTCGCTAAGCATGTATGAATGCTGCAGTCCGCAATATTCAGCACAAAAAATGGTATAGGTGCCCACTTTTGTGGCTTCAAACCATGTGCGGTTGTTGGCCAGCCCGGGCACCATATCTTCTTTGAGGCGGAAGGCCGGAATGTAAAAAGAGTGCAATACATCCAGTGCATTGAGGTTTATAAGTATGGCTGTGTCTTTAGGGACGTAAAGTTTATCACTTACCCGTCCGTTTTCGTAACGGAAATTAAAACTCCACATACGTGCATTGGCGGTTACATTGATACCTTCCGCCGGGGGTCTCTTCATAGGTATCCAGCCCACGTAGCCATAGTAAAACATTCCCATAACAAGGATGAGGGGAATAATGGTCCAGGTAAGTTCCAGGGCAATACTGTCTTTTACAGGCGTTGCTTTAGGATTTCGTTTTTCATTATACCGGAATAAGAAAAGAATAATGACCAGAGAAATTCCTATCAAAAAGAAAAAACTTATCCCCAGAATAAAAATAAAGGCATTGTCTACACCTTCTACAAATGTTGAGGCTCCTAATATCATGTTTATATATTATCTGTATGAATAATCAAAAAAGGTGACGAATAAAACCAATAAAAATATTACGAATACTGCAACCGTAAAAATTGCATAGATGCTGCTATCAAATTTAAGATGCATAAACCAACTCAGTACAATGGCTGCTTTAATTCCGGCAAGAATCATAGCTACTAAGACGTTTAAAGTGCCCAGTTCCAGTTGTGTTACAGCTACGCTGGCTGCTGTTAACATGAGTAAAGCAAATAAAACAAAGATATGAGATTTAAAGCTGCTGATATGGTGTTTTTCCTGGCTCATAGGGTTGATATTTAATGAATTAAGTAAAACAAGGGAAACAAGAAAATCCAGATTAGATCTACAAGGTGCCAGTAAAGCCCGGTATTTTCAAGCCATACATAATCTGTTTGGTGAATTTTTTCTGTTTGAATCTGGCGGATAACATAAATGAATAATCCTATACCGATTAAAATATGTATGGCATGAATGCCGGACATTACATAGTACAAACCAAAAAACAGGATCGTACCGTGGCCTAGTTCCAGGAGGGCCTCACCGCCAGGGTAGAAGCCATATTCGATTTTGGCTCCCCACTCAAAATATTTATTAATAAGGAATACTACTGCAATAAACAAGGTAGTGCCCAGAAGTAGTAAAGCCTGTTTTTTCTTGCCACGCTGTATGGCTGTGATGGACATGGCCACAGTTGCCGAGCTGATAAGCAGGATTACTGTGTTGAGGGTACCCATGAAAACATCCAGTTCCTCACCCCCCAACTTAAAAGCAATCGGATTTTTGTACCGGTATACAGCATATATGAGGAATAGCATCCCAAAGAGAAGTAACTCGGTAAAGATAAATAACCACATACCCATTTTATCGCCTTCATCGTCTCGATGCACATGAGTTGTATGTTCTGTGTGTTTTTCCATAAGGGTACATTATTTATATTCGTAAGGTCTTTCTTCTACAGAAGGTATTTCTTCCCAGTTTTCAAGGGTGGGAGGTGTATCTGTTTCCCATTCCAGGGTTTTACCACCCCATGGGTTTTTCTCTGAGGTTTTTTCCCCATGGCGTGCCGAACGCACCAGGTTGGTAATAATGATTAATGCTCCTGCGATCATCAACATAGCCCCCAGGGAGGAAATGATGTTTCCACCATGAAATTCGGGCAGGTAATCATAATATCTTCTGGGCATTCCCTGCATTCCCAGGTAGAACATGGGAAGGTAAAGCGTAAGAAAACCGCCGAAAAATACCACCCAGCCTATATTCGCCCAGTTTCTGTCATACATACGTCCAAACATTTTGGGATACCAGTAATGCAACGCTGCCATAAAGGAGAAGCCGGTACCCCCAAATACGATAAAGTGGAAGTGAGCTACCACGAAATGGGTATCATGTACATGCACATTGGTCGCCAGTGAACCCAACACCAGTCCGGTTAAACCTCCTATCATAAAGACAAAAATAAATGAAACTGCCCAAAAGAACGGAGTTTGTAAAACCAAAGAACCTTTATGCATGGTAGCTACCCAATTAAACACCTTGATGGCTGAAGGGATGGCCACCAGAAAGGTAAGAAAGCTAAAGGCGTAAAGCGCTCTTCCGCTCATACCGGAAGTGAACATGTGGTGACCCCAGACAAAGTAACCTACAAAAGCAATGGCCAAAGAAGATAGTACAATAGCCTTGTAACCATATATCCGTTTTTTGGAAAATACAGGGAGGATTTCACTGATGGCTCCCATACCCGGCAAGATCATAATATACACTGCAGGGTGGGAATAAATCCAGAACAAGTGCTGGTATAAAATGGGGTCACCGCCCAGGTTAGGGTCAAAAATACCTATTCCGAGCACCCTTTCCATTACTGTGAGCAAAAGGGTAATACCAATTACCGGAGTGGCAAGCACCTGGATCCAAGCTGTAGCGTATAGAGTCCAGGGGAAAATAGGCATTTTAAACCAGGTCATACCGGGAGCTCGCATCCGGTGTATGGTAACAATAAAGTTGATACCCGTGAGGATAGAGGAGAAACCCATGATAAAGGCTCCAAATAATGCAGGCAGCACATTGGCGGGTGTGCGGAAGCTATAGGGAGCATAAAAGGTCCAGCCAGTATCAGGCCATCCTCCAATAAATTGTGATGAAAGCACTACCAGGATACCAATTATATATAGCCACCACGATGCCAGATTTAGCCTGGGAAAAGCCACATCTTTGGCGCCAATCATAAGGGGCAGAAAGAAATTGCCGAAAACAGCCGGTAACCCTGGCACTACAATTACAAATATCATTATAATACCATGCACTGTAAACATTGCATTATAAGTTGCCGGACCCATTATAGTGTATCCCGGGGCAATAAGCTGGATTTTCATCAGGAGACCCAGAATAGCTGCCAGAGAAAAGAATACAAGCATTGTGTAAAGGTAGAGTAACCCTACGCGCTTGTGGTCTGTTGACAGGATCCATCCCAGAATACCCTTATATTTTCCTTTGTATTCAAGGAAGCTTACATGATTGGATGCTGTTGCTGTTGATGCTGACATATTGTTTGATTATAGTAAAGTTAGATTAATTTGTTGATTTTCTTTTGCTGTTGAAAATGAGAATCAGAAAGCCCGAGAGGGCGAAAAACAGGATTATGATACCAGCCACTTTGGTTACATTAAAAACGTATCCCTGGCCTGCCGAATCGTAGGAATAACAAAAGGAGAGCAATCGGCTCATGGATGGGCCCGATTTGCCTTCGGCGGTTTCTACCACAGCCAGTTTCAGATCCATGGGCAAAAAGTAGGTGCCATGAAGATAGCGGGTAATTTTTCCATCAGCAGCTACAAAAATCAATGCCGAAGTATGCACAAAATCAAGCCCCTGTCTCCTGTATTTAAATCCCACTGCATTGGTAAGTTTTCTTGAGTTCAGGCTGTCAGTGGTAAAAAAGCGCCATCCCTCAGGATCAAAATCCTTGTCAACGAGCATGTGGTAGCTACTCTGGTTGCCTTTGGAAAGGGTGGGCCCTTCGGTAGGATCAAAACTGATGTTCAGAATCTGGTACTCTTCTCCAATGACCATCCTGCTGGTTTGAACCACCTCGGCCACAGAAGTCATAAAGGGGCTGCAAATGCCCGGACAACGGTAATAAACTATGGCAATAGCTGTAGGTTTGTCAATCAATGACATCATATTTACCCTTTGTCCTTCGGTATTGATGAGGTAAATGTCATCGGGAAGATATTCATCGAGTTTTTCCACAATGCCGATTTCC
>RECE01000179.1 GCA_007694165.1 Bacteroidota bacterium | reverse complement strand
AGACCTCTCACTCCGTTCGGGGTGACAAGCAACAGTAAGTTACCTATCCCCAAATACCTCGGTTCTGTCCACCACCGTCACTTCATCACCATCATTGAGGGCGCGCGATACAGCCCTGAACGGACCGGTGACCACCTGATCTCCTTCATTAAGCCCCGATACAATCTGAATATAATTGCTGTCCTGAACGCCTGACTCCACGGCAATGAGTTTAACGGTTCCATCCTCGCTGTACACAAATACATATTCCTGCACTTTTCTATCCATAGCCTTGTCTGCTCTTTCCTGTTTTTCCTCCTCCATCTCATCTTTTTCTTTGTCCGATTTGACATCGGTACGGGTCGTTACGGCCTGGATAGGAACAGAGAGCGCATCAAAGGCGGTTTGCGTCTGTATGTCAGCCGATGCCGACATGCCTGGTCTGAAAGGGGAAAGATGGGGGCGATCCTCCCTGATCAAATGCTGGTACGAATCAGAGAGGATGCGGATTTTCACCTCAAAGTTGGTCACCTGGTCAACACTCACAGCTTTGGAAATGGCTGAATTGGCAATGGAAGTAACCTCACCCCTGAATCGCTGATTGAGGTAGGCATCAATTTCGATAAAGGCGATATCGCCTTCATTTACGCGGATGATGTCATTTTCATTTACCTCTACCTGCACTTCCATTTCATTGAGATTGGCAATGCGCAGGATTTCGGTACCTGCAAATTGTGATGTGCCCACAACTCTTTCCCCCAGTTCAGCGTCAAGCCTTGAAATGGTGCCGTCCATGGGGGCGAAGATATTGGTTTTGGTAAGGTTTTCGCGTGCTTCGCGCAGGGTTGCCTCAGCACTTTTCACCTGAAACTCGGCTCCGACCACACTTTGTTTACCCGCTTCCACTTCGGCTTGTGCCACCAGAAACTGGGAACGGGCGGTATCGAATTCAGATTCCGATATGGCATCCTGATCAAAGAGCTTGTTGCTTCTTTCGAAAGCCGCTTTGGCATTGATAAACTGGGCTTCGGCCTGAGACTTGCGGGCACGGGCATTGGCCAGGTTGGCACGACTGGTATTCAATGAAGCTTCTACCCTGTCAAGGGCAGAAATGTAAATATCAGGATTGATCCGCACCAGCAAATCCCCCCTCTTGACAAAGTCGCCTTCCTTTACTGTTATCTCCACGATCTCACCCGAGACATCGGGGCTGATTTTCACTTCTGTAACAGGCTGCACTTTGCCACTGGCCGTTACTATCTCTACGATGGTTCGTTTTTCAGCAGCTTCCACAGTAACCCTGACCCCGTGGGTTGCTCCTATCCAGCCGGCACTGCGCCCGATAATAATAAACAACAACAACAGGCCGACAAGAACGCCCAGGATTTTCAGTATTTTATTTTGCTTCATAACTATGGGTTAAAAGTTTGGTAGTTGGATTAGGATTCAATAAACATCTTTTGCTTTGATGCCTGTTCACAAGATCAATAGCGGGTTGTTTGTTCATCAGAAACTCAGGGGTTCACCCAGGTAAAAATCCAGAATTTTTATTCTGAAAACATATTCATATTTCGACTGTAACAATTCTGACTCCGCTGCAGCAAGTCTGTTTTTGGCGTCATTGTATTCCAGGGTATTTACCATTCCTACATTGAAGCGTTGCTCGGTATAGCGGAAAGCTTCCTGCAAAGCTGCCAGGTTTTTTTCGGTGGCATAAAAGCGTTTAAGGGCTGCCGAAGCATCTGCATGGGCCTGCTGAATGGTTTGAAAAAGCTGTTCGCGCACAATCTGGCTTTGCAGCCTGGTGTTTTCCATGTTGATCTGGGAGCGACTCACCGAGCTGCGGGTTTGAAGATTGTTGAAAACGGGAATGGAAAGCGTTAATCCTAAGGTTGTACTCAGGTTTTCTCTTAGCTGGTCTGCAAAAGGGATGCTATTTCCCGAAAAATCTATGAAGGCTTCAGAATAACCGGTACCATAAGAACCTCTCATTGACAACTGAGGGCTGTGCCCTCCTTTGGCTACTGCCAGTCCGCGCTCAGCGCTTTGAATACGCAAATCGGCCGATTTCACTTCAGGTTGTTGCTGTACGGCTACTCTGTAAACCTGCATGGGGGTATAGGGTGTTTCGTCATTGGGTGCGATTTCAATATCGGGTACAACAATGGATAAATCCGTATCATCCGGCAAAAACATGATTTGGCTCAGGTTCAATAAAGAAAGCTCGAGCTGGTTTTGCGCGTTTATGAGTTGCAGCTCTTCGGTTGCAAGCTGCGCCTGGATGGTGAGCAGAGAACCGCGGGGCAGGGTTCCTGCATCCACAAGTTTACCGGTTCGTTCTACCTGTTGCCGGGTTACTTCCAGTTGCCCGGAGAGAATTTCCACCAGCTCCAGGTTGAAAAGAATCTGCAAATACGCTGATGCTACCATCAGGGCGATATCGTTATAGCTCCTTTCCAGGTCAAATGTGCCTGCTTCCAGCTCCAGGCGATTTTGCCGGATGGTGTTTTGAGTCTGAAATCCGCTGAACAGATTGACACCGCTACCCACACTGAAATTATTAGACTGTACGTTCCTTGTTATAAAATCATTGGTCAGGGGATCCAACGATCGGCCAAAGCTGTAGGAATGTGAGGCACTTGCATTAAAATTGGGGTAAACAGAGGCACGGCTTTGCAACAGGTTTTGCCGGGCAAGGTCAACAGAGAGACTTTGTTGCCGAAGCTGAAGATTGTTTTCCCATGCTGTTTCGATGCATTGCTCAAGGGAAAAAACCCCGTTTTCCTGACTATGGGCGGTAAAGGAGAAAAAGAAAATAGCCAGGGAAATAATTGCTGACTGGTGAATGAATTTTCGCATTTTCGTTTCGCTTAGGTTTGGTTAAATGAACGGGTTGAGTTGTTGGCTTTCTTTTTTTAAGAATCAACTCAATAGGACGACCAAAACACACATATTGTTACATAATTTATCAATAATATATTTGCCGGAACAATAGTGTCCGGTAAAAATACGCTAGGCTTCTCTTCACTGAGCTGGCATGCGGTGTTTTTGCAACAGGACTGATTTTCGGGCTCATCAGGTGCAAACAAAAGGGGGTAACGGATTGTTTGGCTGACATAAAAATAACCACGATATAAATAAAACAAAATGAAAATAGGAATCAGCGGGCACACGGGATTTATTGGTACCAGCCTCAAGGAATACTTTACAGCACAGGGGCATGAGATCATTGGTATCGGAAGGGAAGATTTCAAAAAAGGGACAGGACATCTGGCTGCCTTGATTTCGGGAACAGACATATTGATAAACCTTGCCGGTGCCCCCATCATTAAGCGATGGACCAAAAGCTACAGCAAGAAGTTGTGGGACAGCCGTATCGTAACCACCCGATTGCTTGCCGATGCCCTTGCCGAAACCCGTGATCGCCCCAAAGCCTTTTTTTCTTCATCAGCAGTGGGCATTTATGGCAATGAAGGAATTCACACCGAAAAAGAGAACAAGTATAATGAGGATTTCCTGGGAATCTTGTGCCAACGATGGGAAGAGGAGGCGCTGCGTGCAAGGATTCACTGCCCTGTCTATATTATCCGTACGGGTATTATACTGGGGAAAGACGGGGGTGCTTTGCCTCAAATGGCCCTTCCTTTCAAACTTTACGTAGGGGGCAAACTGGGAAATGGCCGGCAGATGACTTCGTGGATGCACATTCAAGACTATGTAAAAGCTGTGGAATATCTGATAGAGAAACTTCCCAAAATCAACATTTTTAATTTTACCGCTCCGGCTCCGGTTTCCAATGCGGAGTTTTCCTCTGTGCTGGCCCAAACCCTCAACCGCCCCAATCTTTTTATGGTTCCCGGTTTTGCACTCAGGCTGCTATTCGGTGAAGGTTCTGTGGCCCTGCTGGAAGGACAACATGTGCTCCCCAAAAACCTTCAGGATGAAGGCTTTACATTTCAGTTTCCTGAATTAAAGAGTGCTTTGCAAGACCTGTTGCAGGAATAACCTTTAGCTGTTTTTTACCCAAACAACAGCGAAAACACCTGCTCCACTTTAGATACAGGATGGAGCTTGATAGAATACGCTTTGTCATCAATCCCCTTGAGGCTGTAGCGGGAAATAAACATTTCTTCAAATCCCAGCTTTTGGGCTTCCGCAATACGTTGTTCGATGCGTGTAACAGGACGAATTTCTCCTGTAAGCCCCACTTCAGCAGCAAAACAAGCCTTATCGCTCACAGCAATATCTTCACTGGAAGACAAGATGGCACAAATCACCCCCAGATCGATGGCCGGGTCGTCAACGCGCAAACCCCCTGTAATATTCAGAAATACATCCTTGATGCTCAGGCGGAAGCCACACCTTTTTTCCAGCACTGCCAGCAGCATGTTAAGACGGCGCACGTCAAACCCTGTGGATGATCGCTGCGGAGTGCCATAAGCAGCCGTACTTATAAGGGCCTGGGTTTCAATGAGAATGGGACGCATCCCTTCAATTGTGCAGGAAACTGTAATTCCGCTGAGGGGTTCATCGCGGCTGGTGAGCAAAATCTCTGATGGGTTGGAGACTTCTCTCAACCCGTCGCTGCGCATTTCAAAGATGCCCAGCTCTGAGGTAGACCCGAAGCGGTTTTTCTGTGACCGCAAAATACGGTAAACATGGTTGTGGTCTCCTTCAAACTGCAACACCGTATCCACCATGTGTTCCAGCAGCTTGGGCCCTGCCAGCGAACCTTCCTTGGTAATATGGCCAATGAGAAATACCGGAATCCCGTTCTCCTTGGAATACTTTTGAAACTCCGACGAGCATTCTCTTATCTGCGAGATACTTCCGGCAGAAGATTCGATGGAAGGAGTGGTGAGTGTCTGTATGGAATCTATCACCAGCAAATCCGGGGCAATTTCAGCTATATGGTGAAAAATGTTTTCGGTGTTGGTTTCTGTAAGGATGTAACAATTGGATTGCATCAAGCCCAGGCGTTGAGCGCGCATCTTGATTTGCAGCTCGCTCTCCTCTCCCGAGATGTATAATACCTTTTTGTCAACGATGTTAAGGGCCACCTGCAGCATCAGGGTTGATTTGCCGATACCGGGTTCTCCACCTACAAGCACAAGTGCTCCGGGAACAATACCCCCGCCCAGCACCCTGTCCAGTTCCTTGTTGGCCGAAGAAAACCGCTCCTCCTCCCGTGCTACAATTTCAGAAATAAGACGGGGACGGGAAGCCGTTGCCCTGCTTTTTTTTGAGCCGGAACCGCTGCCAGCAGATTTTTCCACCACCTCTTCCAGGTAAGTATTCCACTCCCCGCAGCTGGGGCACTTTCCGATCCATTTGCCAGACTGCGCCCCGCAATTCTGACAAAAAAATGATGTTTTTAGTTTGGCCATAAGATGATTTTATTCCAAAGAAAAAGGGAAAACCTAATGCTTAAAAGCGTTGAGGGTTTTCCCTTTGCAACCATGAAAACAAGACTTTAAATGTACGAAAATATTTGTTCTGCCTTAGATTTTTTTTACAAATTCACGCATGATGATCCCACCAACAATGTCGAGCTTAATGATCAGTTGCCCGTCATCCAGTTTAACTACATCCCATTTTTCATTCCACACCTCATTGGAAGTTTCCACCAGTTGCAGGGTTGTTTTAAGGGGTGTGTTCTCAAGAAGGTAAAAGCCCCTGTCGGTAACATTAAATACCGATGGGTCTGATTTGAGCCTGCGATACATGGTCAACTCCCCTTCATTAAATACCCATTCATAGGAATAGGGATCGTTGATATTTTCCACATTTACCCTTTCCCAGGTACCCTGCAGCAGATCTTCCTTGTCTTTGGAACAGGATGAAAAAACCAGCGGCAAGGCAAGTGCGAGTAGAATGATGTAATACTTGTTCATGGCAACAGAATTGGTGTTAAATGTATTTTATCCTTCCGGAAAAAGTTTTTATCGTTGCAAAACTTGTCTGTCCAAACTTACGCATGTTTCCGGATAAATCAGGAGCAAATTTAGCGAAAAAAAGAAGATGAACTCAAAACACTGCACTTATTCTGAGGCTGAAGTTCCTGTGCGGTCTTATATCACCGGGCCGACCCATGTATTCTGTATTTGTGAGGTTCTTTACTGCAACAGAAACTCTGTATACAGGGTTGATTTGGTATCCCAGGTGAAAATCCATTAAAAAATAGCCAGTATTGTTGCTGAGCCAGTAGTCATAAAATCCGGGCAGGATATCCTCCCGGGTTCCGGGGTTGACAAAAACATCATCGATGTTGAGGGTTTTGGAACGGTAAAAGAGATCTATCCCCGGCTCAAAATTTCTGTAACGCGAGGAAAGGCTGAGGGTTGCAGAATGTTTCCTGCGGTATTTGAGCCAGGTATCGGTGTTTTTGCCAGTAGACCGGTTAAACTCCACAGGAAAAGTATAAAGGTATCCACCGGAAACAGTGTTTTCAAACCATCCTGTTTTGCGTGTAAAGAAAAACTCCGTCTCAACTCCGTACACTCTTGAATATTCGGTATTGTCGGCCCGAAATCCGGGCATGGATAGTCCGCTTACGGGGTCGGGAAAAATGCCGAAAAGATATTCAATAAGATCTTTGTTCTGGGAGTAAAACAGTGCCACGTCTACCATTCCGTCCCAGTTCAGGGCTACAACCCCCTGCTTTACTCCTACTTCAGCATTCCAGCCTGATTCGGGTTGCAGCAGCAGGTTGGGAAATATCCTCACTGCGCCCAGGGTGGTGGCAGCATGTTTTTCGGCAATGGAAGGATAGCGGTAGCCTTGCCCCCAGCTGGCCCGCAGGAATGTATAGTTTCCGGCCATGTAATTGGCACCCGCCCTGAACAAAGGCACCAGATCATCGGATTCGCCATTGAGGCTGTTGTGTTCCAGTCTGATTCCACCCACAATTTTGAGTCTTTGAACCGGGGAAAAATCACCCTGCAGGTAGACGGCAAGATTGAGCGCATCATGATCCCCGTAAAAGGCTGACAGTACCCGTGAGGCATTTTGCAGCAAACCCGCATTAATGTTCAGGAAACGGTTGATATTGTACCATGCCTGGTATTCGGTCAGGAAGGAGATGGCTGTGCTCTCATTGTTGGTAGCATCGGGGTATTGGTTGTCTGTAAGCTGAAACCGCATGCGCACATCGTGGGTGTAATTTCCTTCGGACCGCAATCCGACAAAGGGGTCTATGGCAAGAAAGGTCCCTCTGAGATTGATGGAAGTGGATTCATCCTGCCTGAGAGCACCCCTTTGGGCATCTTCCCAGAGGACAAAATCCCGTTTGTCGGTGTAGCCGGCAATGGCATTCACCCCCAGGTGAAGCCCCTCCAGGGCAGGAGTGTCATGGCGGATATTCACATTGAACCGGTAGGTATCTTCATGGTTGAGCCGGCGATACCCTTTGTCCAGTGACACAAAGGCCCCAGCCCCTACTTCGGTGTTTCCGTATTTTTTCAGATGCGAAAGCGATGCTGTGTTGAAAATCCTGGGACTGCCCCACCATTGGTAGTCAGGATTGGGAGGGCTGTCAAAAATGCCGGTTTCCACAAAAAAGGAAGTGCGGCCAATCTCAGTAGCCCTGGCCGAGCGAAAATTGATGACCCCATTCAGGGCCGAAGAGCCATACAGCACAGAAGAAGCCCCTTTGATGATTTCTATCTGTGAGATATTCTCCAGGGGAAGAAACTGCCATCTGATGCTTCCTGCATCGGCCGCCAGTACCGGCAATCCATCCAGAAGGGTGAGCACACGTGATCCTGCCCCATAGCTGAAACCGCTACCGCCCCTCACCGCAGCCTGACCATCGATCACTTCAATGCCCGGGGTTTTGTTTATCAGCTCACGACTATCGGTAATGTGGGCCGCAGAATATTGTTGCGGAGTGATAATGCTCATGGAAACGGTGGATTCGGCCACCCTTTGCTCTACCCTGCCGGCACTCACCACTACCTGGTCAATTTGGGTAATGTCGGGCTCCAGGGCCATATCCAGGGTAATAGTATCACCTGCAGCCAAAGTAATTTCCCGTCCGGTACTTTTGTAGCCCATGTATTGAAACCTAACGATTACTTTTCCCGATGGGCGGCTGAACCGGTAAAACCCATCCGCATTGCTCACGGTTCCCTGGTTGCGGTCAAACAGGACACTGGCCCCGGGCAGGGGCTCACGGGTATGTGCATCCGTTACCGTTCCCTCTACAACGGCATACTGTGCAAAAGCAGCGGACAGATAAAGTGTAAAAATCAGTGCATAGCTTGCCAGACGCATTATTCCGCTTTAAAGGTTAACCTGATTTGCAGTGCAGGCCCCGTGGGATTTTGCAGATCAGGAAATGAAGTGGTTACTTTCAGCGACTGCTGTGTAAGCTCCTGTATTTTGGTGCTCAGCATGGGAATTGGGAGGCTGTCGGAGCGGATGACCAGCTCGGTTTCGTTTTGGGCAAAGCTCCAGGTTCCTTCATAGTTGCCAAAGGTTCCGGTATAGTCTTCACGGAAGTGGGCGGTGCCACGGAAGTTTTCCAGCAACTGTCCCGGTCCGCTGGCATCTTCACCATTGATGAGCAGGCTGTCGGACAACCAGGCTGACCCCGTAAGCAAATTGAAACGATCGGAGGTTTCATCATCTTTGCTGCACGCGGCCATAAAAAACAAACCGGCCACAATAAGGGGTATTAAAAGAAATCTGTTCATAAGAATGCTGTTTTGGGGTGAAACGTACAGTGAGAACTCTTAAGTTTTGGGTTGAAGTGCTCTTCCCGGGGAAGGTGTTTTCCCAAAGGGGCTGCGGGCATTTTCAAACCCTGGTTTAAAGATACAAATAAACAGGGTTTGATGGTAAAAAGTTTTTGAGACGAAACCAAGTAAGGGTATAATACAGTTCATGCCTTGACTAAAAACATGGTGTGCAGACTAAACCTTGGAGGCTTTGGAAACTTTCAAGGTTTAAGAAACCAAGTCAGAGTATGACTACAGCTCGTGCCCTGACTATAAACATGGCTTAAACCTTTAGTGAGGGCATGACTTAGAGTCATACCCTCACTGGCAAAACTGAACGGATGGGTTACGACCTCACTAAAAACAAAAAAACACCTTCTGTGGTCAGCAGAAGGTGTTCGTGTTTTCAGGTTGCAAGGAAAACTATGATTGTGGTTAGAAATGTGGCAATTGTTGGTGTGGTAAAATATTGTGTGGCATTGAACCGGCTTTGAACGAGAGATTATTTGGAAACAATCTGCATGAGCATCATAAACCCGGAGTCTTCTGCAATTTCCTGTTCGGTCTTTACAAAACCGGACAGTTCTTCGGAGGTAAGTTGATATTGATTTTCTGCTTTGTAGTTTTCAAACACTTCGCGGGTATCAAAATCAAGGTCATCAATTTCCTGCTCGGGCTGGCTCAGTTCACTCACCAGGGCACCCAGGTGGTTATCGGAAGCAGAACCTGTATTTACAGGGATGGTAATAATATCTTCTTCCACAGTTTGTTCTTCTTTTACAGGAAGAACCAGCGCCTGATTTACCAACTGCATACTTTGTCTTTTCAGGATGTTGTGAATCACGGGAATATTTTCTTCCACCAGCGATTCAACTTTGGTGAATACTTCTATGCTCTTGCCTTCGGAAAGATACATTCTGAACATTGTGAAATTGCTTGCATGGGTTGCGCTGGTCAAAATGATAATCATCATTGCGGTCAGGGTAATTTGTGTAAGTGCTTTCATCTTTGTAAGGTTTTATGGGTTAATTTTTTTAGTTTCTTTCAAGTTGTAATCTGCTGTAATCATTTCATTTTTTGTGCCAAAAACCTTATTCTCCTGTTTATGTGTTTGTTACAACCATGCAGTCTGAAACAACACCCAAAACAACAGTGCTTTAGTGTACGATACAGGTCATACACCGTTCGCTTGCGGACACTTTTCCCAAAAAACAGCAACCACTTACCTTTGGAAGAGAAAAACTGACATCACCTCACCCTTGTTTAGAATGATTATAAATAGCGTGCATTTGTTAAATTAATAAAATTTTATTCTTATATTTGAAACAGGGTTTTAATTTTTTAACGCATTTATTCATATATTTCTCTGCGTTAAGTCTGTTTTCATCGCCATAAACCAATTCACATGAAAAAAAACTTGCTCCTGGCTGCATGGGTCATATATATGATCATGCCGGGCCATGCTTCGCCGCCTGAATCTGACCATTATCATCCACAGCAGTTGCTCTTATTGCATGATGAGGCACTACCAGACGTTGGGTACGGGAACGATAATGAGAAACCTGGCTTCGCGTATCTGGAAGGAATCGTTTCTGATCACCTTCCGGAACACTACCGCAGACTTTTTCATCCATCGCAAAGAAATCAAAAAATGTCCGGTCAGTATGACATTTGCAGGCAGGAGAAAGTCAACCTGGACTCACTCCACCATTTTGCAAATGAACTGTTGGAGGGCAAAACTTACCATCAGTATGACATCGATGGTAACCTTATCCGGACGGAGATTTACATGCTTGATTTGTACCAGTATGAACCCTTTGATATCCCCATTGGAATTAAGGAGATTATTTACAACAGTCAGGGCCAAAAAACCCTGGATCGCACCTTATACTTAGTTTATGAAAATTTACCCGACATTGAATACTTCGTGGACAATGAGCATGAATTTGATTATGACCATGCGGGAAGACAAACATTCTATTCATACAAGTACCATGACAGCAATGTGGGTGGTTTGAAAAACATATATCGCTGGTTCATCGAATATGATGTTTCATCTTACGGGGGATATTATTATCTCAGGCAAAATGGAGCCGGACAGGAATGGGTAAACTATCAATTACAGGAAGGCACTTTCTTTGCCGACGGCACCAGTGATATGCTGTACTTCCTATACGCCAATGCCCAGGGGGAATGGGTCTCAGGGACAAAATACGACTATGCCAGCTGGCACAATGAGCAAAACTATGAAGATGTTTATATCTATTCCTGGGTTGCTGCTGATGATGACTGGCATCCCTACCTGCGTATCTATATCATCCATAATGCCCTTGATGATATGGAGTTCTATTATGAATTTCATTATCATGAAGAAAGCTGGTGGGAAAAGCTCAGATACTCTTACCATTACGATGAAAACCATTGGCAAACCTACGTCCTGGCAGAAATCCGTCACACTCCGGAAGCTGAATATGTAAATCACAGACTCTGGACTTATGAAACCAATGAATCGGGCAACAATACCATTGTTCTTACGCAATTGTGGGATCCATATAATGGAATATGGGTCAACCATGAGCGAAGGGAATACGAGTATGATCATCCTGCGGGTTATACCAGTTGGTTGTATCAGTTATGGATTCCGGCAGAAGAGGTTTGGCAAAATGTTTTACGCGATATCCTTGAGTATGACAACGCCCACAATAATACGTATGAACTTTACCAATCCTGGTCAACCCAGTACCACCGATGGTTTGGGTATACCGAAAATATTCGGGGGTTCAATGCCATGAACCGAATGGTTCTGGATCAAAGGAGAACTCAGCAAAACCCCGAAACACTCTTGTGGATGGGATGGGGTCTCAAGCGGGTGAGTACCTACGACAGCTATGGCCTCCAAAACTACCTGAAGTATCACAGCTGGAATGTCTATGAACAGGAGTTTGAATGGCAAAATACAAGAATTTATACCCATGATTATTACGGAAACATAAAGAAACAACAAACGATAAATCCCTTCTATCAGGAAACCGTGTACAAAACGCTGGGATATGCCACCTACCCGGTAACCATTGAACTGCGGCGTCATGGCCAGCCAATGGAAGGAGCTGTTCTTAACATGATGGGGACAAGTTTTGTTTCCGATGAGCAAGGGATGATTTTCATCCATGCTGCCCTGTGCGACCAAATGGCAGTCGACTACACGATAGAAATGCAAGGCTACAACACCCTCCAGGGGCAATTGAAAATTGACCGGAAGCTCCATATGGTATTCAATATGGTGGCTGCAGGCACCACAACCTACCATGTTACCTTCATCATTAAAAAAGGAGATCTGCTGCTTGAAGATGCAATGGTTTACCTCACCGGCTATGGACAACAATACACCTGCAATGAAGGACATGCGAACTTTGAGGACGTGATGCCGGAAAACCATATCCCTTTTATGGTTACTTATGGTGGACTGGTGTATCATGGAACCATCACTGTTGCCTTTCAAAACATGACAATGGAGGTAGACATTGACCAGGTTACGTCTGTTTTAATAACAGAGCTGCCAAAGGTGAGCATCTATCCCAATCCGGTATCGCACAACCTGCATGTGAGTCTGAAAGGTTTGCCTATGGCTGCAGTTTCCATTTTTGACATGAGCGGCCGGAAGGTGTTTGAACAAAAATTCACTGAAGGAGACCACACCCTGGATGCCGGGTTTCTAAACAAGGGTGCATACGTGGTAGTTATCGGCCATGAGAATTTCAGGAAGGTTATTAAACTGCTGAAAAGATAAATAAACAAGCACCTGACTGAGACCATTAATTTCTAACCAGCTTATTCAGAACAATTTCAAATAGCCTTGATTTGTTAAAACGATTATAAGTGTTTCTATTTGTAAAAATGTAAATTTTTGAATTATTTTTTCTTTTTAACGTACTGAACTGCACTTTTTTTATTTTATTCACCAAAACCGTATCACATGAAAAAACGTTTACTTTTGGCTGCATGGATCATAAGTATGATCGTGTCGGGCCTTGCCGCAGCGCAGGAGTTGTATCATCATGATGGGCATAATAGCCTTATGTCCTTTGAGAATCTGAAGGAATTGACGGAAGAGAATTTTATTACCAACTCACCCTTTCTGCATCTGGAGGGGAAAATTCCGCAACACCGCCTTGAGCATTATCGTAGTCTTTTAAATCTGTCCGATAAGGAAGAAAAATTGCCGGGCCAGCATGAGAAGAATGCTCAGGAGAAAGTGAACCTGGATTCACTACACTATTTTGTAAATGAGCAAGTGAGGGAAAAGACCTACAATCAGTTTGATGCCGATGGCAATCTTATCCGGACGGAGGTATACATGCTCTATTTTTACCAGTACGAACCATTCGATATCCCTGTTGTTATTATTGACTATTCCTACAACAGTCAGGGTCAAACAACCCTGGAACGTGTGCAATCTTTGTACGATGAAAGCCTGCCGGAAGTTGAGTACATCGTAGAGTATGAGCTTGAATTTGATTATGACCATGCGGGAAGAGTAACATTCAATTCTTATAAGTACCATGACTACAATGTTGGTGAGCTGACAAACGGCTGGCGTTGGTTCAGAGATTATGAAGATGTGTTTAACAGAGAAATCTATAATCTCAGGCAAGTCGGAAATGGCCAGGAATGGATAAACAGTTTTTTACTGGAAAGAACACTTTTTGCTGACGGCACTACAGACATGGTTTATTTCAAAGGTGCCAATCCCCCGGGGGATTGGACCACAGGAATGAAGTACGACTACATCAGCTGGTACAACACCGAGAGGTATGAGGACGTTTATATTTACAGCTATGATGCCGGGGAAGAAGAATGGGAGCCGAATATGCGTTTTTACGTAACGCACAATGAGTTTGGCAGATACGAGTTTTTTTATGAGTTTCATTACCATGAAGAAAGCTGGTGGGAAAAGTTCAGAAACACTTACCATTACGATGAAAACCACTGGCAAACCTACACCCTGGCAGAGACCCGTCCCACCCCGGAGGCTGAATACGAAAATTATCGCATGTGGACATTCGAACACGATGCTTCGGGCAACATGACGGTCAACTTACAGCAAAACTGGGATGCAGATGAACTGAGCTGGATAAACAATACAAAAATCCAGCATGAATTTGATCACCCTGCGGGCTATACCCTTTTCCTCAGACAGATATGGGATAACACAGAGGAGGTTTGGGAAAACCAAATGCAGGAAATCCGCGATTTTGACAATGCCGGCAATATGATCTTTTTCAAGCATCAATTCTGGGCCCCCCAATTCCAGCATTGGTATACACAATCAGAGATGATCAGGGAGTTCGACCCCATGAACCGGATACTGTTTGAACAAAGAAGACAAATCCAAAATCCTGAAACTCTTCTGTGGCAGGGATGGGGTATTAAGTTACAGACCGAATTTGACAGCAATGGATATTTTAACGTCCGTGAGCAACACAGCTGGAATACTCATGAACAGGAATTTGAATGGGAAAGCACAAGAGTTTACACCCATGATTATTACGGAAACACAAAAAAACAGGAGCATCTGTTGAGCTGGGATCAGGAGACGACTCGTCTGGAGCTGGGATATGCCACCTACCCGGTAACCCTTGAAATACATAGCCAGGGGGAGCCTCTGGAGGGTGCTGTTCTCACCATGATGGGAACCACATTCGTTTCAGATAACCAGGGTGGAATATCTTTCCAGGCCACGCTCTGCGACCAGATGACCTTTGATTACATGATAGAAGCAGAAGGGTATAACACCCGGCAGGGACAGATGAAAATTGACCGGAAGCTTGATATTGCATTCAATATGGTGGCTGAGGGCACCACAACTTACAATGTTACCTTCATCATAAAAAAAGGAGATCTGCTGCTTGAAGATGCAATGGTTTATCTCACCGGTTATGGACATCAATACACCTGCAATGAAGGACATGCGAACTTTGAGGACGTGATGCCGGAAAACCATATCGCTTTTATGGTTACTTATAGTGGACTGGTTTATCATGGAACCATAACTGTTGCCTATCAAAACATGACGGTGGAGGTAGACATTGACCAGGTAACTTCCGTTATAATGGCAGAACTGCCCCAGGTGAGCATCTACCCCAATCCGGCAGAACATACCTTGTATCTCAGTATCAAAGGCTTGCACCAGGCAACGGTTAGCATATTTGACATGAGCGGACGGGTAGTTTTTGAGCAATCCTTCTCTGAAGGAGACCACACCCAGGATGCCGGGTTTCTAAACAAGGGTGCATACGTGGTAGTTATCGGCCATGAGAATTTCAGGAAGGTTATTAAACTGCTGAAAAGATAAACCTAAAGGAGGATTAACGATACCGGGATTGCTTTGTTATGGCCCTGCATTGGGAGTAAATAGGATTCAAATATTTTTTGCACCTTTGCAACAATTGAAAAAAGGGCCATGACAAACGCAATCAAACGCCTGGCAGGACAAACCGCCATATACGGAGTAAGCAGTATCATCGGGAGGCTGCTCAACTACCTTTTGGTGCCTGTTTACACCAATTATTTTCTCACCCATGAATTTGGCGTCATTGCCGAGATGTATTCCTACGTGGCCATCCTGATTGTGATCATGACCCACGGAATGGAAACGGCATTTTTCAGGTTTTCTGAACAGGAAGTAAAAGAGAAAAGTAAAATTTTCGGCACCGCCCTTTTATCTGTTTTTTTTATTGCTTCCCTTTTTGTTTTGTTCACCACCACCTTCAGCCGCGAGATAGCAGAAATGATGCGCTATCCCGACCACCCGGAATATGTGCTGTGGTTTGGCATTATCATCGGGCTGGATGCCCTCATGTCCATTCCCTTTGCAAGGCTCAGGGCAGAAAACCGTCCCGTCCATTTCGCCTTTATCAAACTTATGGGGATTGGTGTCAACATTATCCTGGTGCTGTTCTTTGTAATGGCTTGTCCGTGGGTGATGGAAAATGGCAGTCCACGTGTTGTTGCCATGGTATCTGCCATCTACAACCCTGACATCGGAGTAGGCTACGTGTTTATTTCCAACCTGGTGGCCAGCAGTATCACGGCAATTTTATTGCTGCCGGTCATTTTCCGGGGCAAAATCGTATTTTCCTTCCTTACCTGGCGGCACATGCTGCTCTATGCCCTTCCCTTGCTGGTGGCAGGTCTGGCAGGGATTCTCAACGAAGCCCTTGACAAGATTCTTCTCAAGTACATGTTGCCCGAAGATATCGCCATGTCGCAGGTAGGGATTTACGGAGCATGCTACAGGGTGTCGGTGCTGATGGTGCTGTTCATCCAGGCTTTCCGCTTTGCTGCAGAACCCTTCTTCTTTGCCGAATACAAAAATGAAAATGCCAAAGCCCTTTATGCAAGGGTGATGAAAGTTTTCGTGGTTACCTGCCTTTTCATTTTCCTGGGAATCATGCTCTACATGGACATCATTCAGTACTTCATCGGCAAGGATTTCCGCGAGGGGTTGGATGTAGTTCCCATACTGTTGATGGCTCACATTTTCCTGGGTATTTACTTTAATCTTTCCATCTGGTACAAGCTTACCGGGCAAACCCGTTTTGGTGCTTATATTGCTGTGATCGGTGCAGCAATAACCATCCTTATCAATGTATTATTCATTCCCCGTTTCGGCTATTATGCTTCAGCCTGGGCCCACCTTGTATGCTACCTTTTCATGACCCTCATTTCCTGGCTATGGGCCAGAAAACACTATCCGGTGCCTTACGATATTGGCCGTATCTTCCTGTTCATTGCTGCTGCCCTGGTCTTGTACCGCCTGCATGGCTTCATACCGGCCATACACAACCTGGTTGACTGGACCATCAGCGCATTGTTTCTGGCGGTCTTTGCCTTTGCCGTGCTGGCCATTGACCAGGAAGCCCGGGAAACCATCCGCCCTGCAGTAAGAAAGCTGCTCAAGCGTTAGCCGCTGCCGCCCTTTCATATTTTCCTTAAATTTTATACCTTTGTACTGTTATTCGTAATTGTCCGGTTTCTATGGATTGGTTTTTTCCCCGGACCCAACTCCGCATATCACCTCCCGGAAACAATTGCATAAAGCTTTTCTGCTTTTTCCGGTATCTGGAGTATAATCGGAGTATAATCACTACCATAATGCATTCAGAACGAAACTATTAGTCACTCATATTGTCCTTATCCGTCATGTTTGAAACACAAACTTATACCACATTCAACAAATTAGACCATACCCCCATATCCATATCGGCACAAAAACTTCTGCAGAAACTGCTCAAAGAAAACCCAAGGCTCAAAGAAATACTACTTACCCATTACACCCTTGCAGATGTAAGAAATGCCATACGGGAATGGGCTTTGGAGTATATGGAAAGTCACCCTGCCGCCTGGTCGTTTTATAAAAATGAGACCAAAGGGAGAAGTGCCATGGAAAAGCTTAGCTGGCAGGACTACGGCGCCATCCGCATCATGGACTACCTTGACCACGCCGGAATACAAATTGAGGACCTGAACCTCAGGGGCAAAAAAGCGGTTTCTGAACCCTTTAAGATGCTGTGGCTGGCAGCCTGTGAAGGACTGGGCGGTGCTCAAACCAACTTTTTCAGAGATATGATTCACCTGTTCAGGCAGTTCAGCGGCAAATTCCAAAGACAAGCCCCCGACAAAGAACAGGTGCTCACCTGGATGAAAAGACATCACGCAGGGCTTGACAGCGAAATTATTGAAATCCGCAAAAAGAATAAGGCAAGAATCATTGAAGCTCTGGCCCGCAAAATTGATGCAGGAGAGCTGAAAAGCCCCAAATATACCTTCCCGCGAGGAATTTCATGGGAGGAGAAAATAGAAACGATGTATCGATGGTGGGAAGAGCATGTGTTCCACCTTCGCTTTGCGGTTCGCAGCCCCGAGCTTCTCAATGAGCTGATGGGCAACTCCCTGGATACAGAAACCATGGAAGTGCTGCAAAGAGCAAAAAGCCGGGGTATCCCCTTCTTCATCAACCCCTACTACCTTTCTTTGCTCAATGTAGATGTTCCTGAATTTGCCCGGGGTGCCGATTTGGCCATCCGGTATTATATTCTTTACAGCAAGCAGCTGGTGGAGGAATTCGGACATATTGTGGCGTGGGAGAAAGAAGACATCGTGGAACCGGGCAAGCCCAATGCGGCAGGGTGGATCCTTCCTACCCGGCACAATGTGCACCGTCGCTACCCCGAAGTTGCCATCCTGATTCCCGACACCATGGGACGTGCCTGTGCGGGCTTATGCGCTTCGTGCCAGCGCATGTACGATTTCCAGCGCGGCCACCTCAATTTCGACCTTGAAAAACTTAAACCCAAAGAGTCGTGGGATTTGAAGCTGCAGCAAATCATGAAATACTGGGAAGAAGATTCGCGCCTGCGCGATGTACTCATCACCGGTGGCGATGCCCTGATGAACTCCGACTCTTCACTGGAAAAAATTCTTAATGCGGTATATGAGATGGCCCTCAGGAAAAAGGAAGCCAACCTACTGCGCAAAGATGGCGGGAAGTATGCAGAAATCCTGCGGGTACGCCTGGGAACCCGTCTGCCGGTATACCTTCCTCAGCGTATCACAACCAAACTTGCAGACATCCTTTCCAGCTTCAAGGAAAAAGCATCGGCCATCGGCATCAAAGAGTTTGTGGTGCAAACCCATTTCCAGTCGCCCATGGAGATCACCCCTGAGTCACGCCAGGGAATCGAAAGACTCAGAAATGCCGGATGGATGGTGGCCAATCAGCTGGTTTTTACCGCTCCCTCTTCACGCCGCGGCCATACTGCACGCCTGAGGAAAGAGCTCAACGACATTGGGGTGCTGCCTTACTATACTTTTTCGGTAAAAGGCTACATGGAAAACAGCTCCAAGTTTGCCACCAACGCCCGCGCATCGCAGGAGCAGATGGAAGAGAAAGTGATTGGAATCATTCCTCAGCAATACCTTTCTGAAGTGAAAGATTTCCCCCTCACAGCAGAACAAATGACCGAACATATCAACAAGCTGCGCGAAAAAGCAGATATCCCCTTTCTTGCCACCGACCGCAACGTACTGAACCTTCCCGGGGTGGGGAAAAGCATGAGCTACCGCGTAATCGGCATCACACGCAATGGCCGCCGCATCCTGGAATTCGACCATGACCATACCCGCAGCCACAGCCCCATCATCGAAAAGCTGGGCAAATTTGTCATTGCCGAGTCCAAACCTATCTACACCTACCTGCAGCAGCTGGAGGAGATGGGCGAAGACCGCAAGGAGTATGAGTCCATCTGGGGATACAGCATCGGAGAAACAGAACCCAGACCGGCCATCTATGAATATCCCGCTTTTGACTTTAAGCTCACGGATGAGATTACCAATTTTGGTGGAGAGTTGGGGGTTTGAGGGCTAAGGCGGAAGGTGAAAGGAGGTGGAAGTTCGAAGCTGGAAGGGGGAAGCTGGAAGGGGGAAGAAAGAAGGTCAAAGGTGAAAGGCTGGAGTGAAGTGTAGCTGCGGGGCAGAGCGGAATTTGTAATTCCGCTGCGCCAGAGTATTTACGAAAAATTCAGAAGGTTTTCAATACCCCCTCCGCCCCCTGAAAGGGGGAACTGTCGCCCGCTCCTGCATTAGTGTTGAGTGCTATATAGTTTACTCCCGCATAAAAGATTTATTGATTGTTTTGTTCAATGCACCAGGCATAAGACCAGCACTTCCTGTAGCTCCCCCTTTTGGGGGCCGGGGGGTATTGTACATCGAGGAGAGTACGGGCAGTGCCAGCCGGAAGGTCAAAACATTTAATCAAAAAGTCTGAAAATGTAGCTATAGAAATTGCCGGTAATTAGCATCCCACAAAAGCTGGTACAATGCGCTCCCTCAGGGATAAGCGGAATTACAAATTCCGCTCAGCAGGGGGGAAGACGACCGAAGACCGAAGACGGGAGACGACCGAAGACTGAAGACGGGAGATGCGGGCTAAGCGGAATTTAACTTCGTTGAGCTCCCTTTGGTCGGTTGCAATTCTCGAAGCTGGAAGGTGGAAGCTGGAAGGGGAAAAAAGAAGGTCAAAGGTGAAAGGCTGGAGTGAAGCGTAGGTGCGTGGATAAGCGGAATTTGTAATTCCGCTACGCCAGAGTATTTGCGAAAAATTCAGAAGGTTTTCAATACCCCCTCCGCCCCCTGAAAGGGGGAACTGTCGCCCGCTCCTGCATTAGTGTTGAGTGCTATATAGTTTACTCCCGCATAAAAGATTTATTGATTGTTTTGTTCAATGCACCAGGCATAAGACCAGCACTTCCTGTAGCTCCCCCTTTTGGGGGCCGGGGGGTATTGTACATCGAGGAGAGTACGGGCAGTGCCAGCCGGAAGGTCAAAACATTTAATCAAAAAGTCTGAAAATGTAGCTATAGAAATTGCCGGTAATTAGCATCCTGCAAAAGCTGGTAAAATGCGCTCCCTCCCTGCTCGTAGGGAGGGATGTCCGAAGTACAGGGTGGGTCAGAATGTTCGGACGAACTGGAAGTCGTCTGACCACTGTGCATTTCTCAGAATGCAACTTTTCGCTTTTCACTATTACCTTTTCACTAAAAAGTTTACTCCTCCTGCTCCATTTCCTCTATTAGGATTTCCACGATGCGTTTGGCGGCTTTTCCGTCCCACATCTCCGGGATACGGCCAGGCTTGAGGATACCCTTCAGAACATCTTCGGCAGCTTTTTCAGCTTTCTCAAAATCAAAGCCCACCAGCTGGTTGGTCCCTACGTCCATGGTCACAATCCGCTCGGTGTATTTCTTCACGGTAATGCACTGGACACTCAGGTAGGTCGTCTCTTCCTGGATTCCCTCGCTGTCGGTTATAACCGCTTCGGCATTGTGCATCAGAGCCAGGAAATCAATGTATGGAAGGGGACCGGTAAGCAAAATACCGGAAGGAAGGTCTTTGTAGCGGTTTTCTTTGATGAATTTGCGGTGGGTGTAACCTGGCAAAAGCCATACTACCTTGCACTTTTTGCTCAATCTGCCGATCATATCGGTAATCTCCTTCAGGTTTTCCTCATTGTTGAGGTTCTCTGCCTGATGAAAAGTTGCCAGGATATAATTGTCATCTCCCAGTTTCAGTGTTTCCAGCACATCCGACTCTTCCATATCAGACCAGTAAAGCTCCAGGGCATCCACCAGCGTATTGCCGGTAAAATGGATATTGTCGCTGTCGCTCCCTTCGTCGCGCAGGTTTTTCATGGCGCTGTGCTCGCTCACAAAATGGTATTCGCACAACACATCGGTGAGAATGCGGTTGATCTCTTCGGAATTGTATTTTTCGAAACTGCGCAAGCCGGCATCGATATGGGCAATGGGAATCTGCATCTTGGAAGCGGTAATGCCAAAAGCCAGGGTAGCATCCTGGGAACCGGAAAGGATGATCAGATCCGGATTTTCCTCCAAGAGAACCTTCTCCACAAGCAGCATGGTATTGGCAGTGCGGGCAGCATGGCTGCCATATCCCACGGGAAAATAATAAGAGGTTTTGGGAAAATCAAGATCAACGAAAGAAGAAAGAGAAGTGCTCTCATCCTCTTCGTATCCGGCATGGCAGATGAGGTGTTTTACTTCTTTACGGTATTTTTTAAACGCTTTGTCTATGGATGCAATCTTAAGCAAATTTTGTGGTGAAGCAGCAAAACTGATGACTTTCTTCATAAAAAAGGGATTTTATTTACACAGGGCCGAACTGCCAGTTCCGTTTTTTCGAACCCCAAAACCGGCATCGGAAATTACGAAGTAAAGATAGGAATTTTTTGTTTAGTTTGCGGAGCGAAGAGAGTGGTTGAATAGGATTCATGGCATGGCAGTGCAGAGGTGTTGCGGGTCAACCAGAGCTTTGTCCTGCACAGCGCTGGTGACGGGGTGACTGCAGCTCACCCCGCCACTCTAGTAATAAACAGGCTTGAAGTCATCCGGGCAAGTTATGTAAATTATTAGTCGGACATGCTGAAAGTCATCAGACCACGATTCAGAGGGTAGTGGCGGGGTCACTTGAAGTGGCCCCGTCACCATGTCCGAAGGACAGGGTGGTCAAACCAAAGTATCACGGAGAGAACTTTCAAAATAAATCACTAATTTGGCACCCTTAAAATTAGCGTACAATCCTATGCAAAAACTGCTGATAACCGTCGCCCTGTCCCTGCTTACCGTTTTTACTTCTATGGGCCAAACCGCCTGGCAGCATGTGAGCGACCGGGGCATCTACAATTTCGTGGATGAGCTGGCCAGCATGCATATTATCGATATCACCACGGCGGTGAAACCCTATTCAAGGAAAGAGATTGCCTCGGCACTGCAGCAGGCCGAAAGCCAATGGTCGCAGCTTACAACATCGCAGCGGGCCCGCCTGGATCATTACCTGCAGGAATACGCCATGGAGCGGGATGAGCTGAAACGGGGCAACTGGCAACTCTACGGCCGCGACACCACCCTGTCGGTGCACCTGCTTCCGCCGGAAATTGCCTACCGCGACAGCCTGCTTCGCATGACCATGCGCCCGGTTTACGGCTACCGCAACTTCTCGGGAGGCAATGAAGATTTCTGGGCCACCTACGGAGGGGTGGAAGCCATAGCCTATATCGGCAACAACTGGACGGTGTATGCCAGCCTGCGCGACAACTACCAGGCCGACCAGCGGCTGGCACAACCTACCTGGTTGGTGCAGGAACCCGGGGGCACCTACAAGGTGCAAACCGGAGGCGGCAAAGGAGGCGAATTCAGCGAAATGCGCGGTGGGGTTACCTACAACTGGAACTGGGGTACCATCGGACTGGTGAAAGACCACCTGCAATGGGGCGACAATGAAAACGGGGCCAATATCTTCTCCGGCCGCACCCCCTCCTTCCCCATGATAAAGCTGCATGCCAACCCGGCCCACTGGATCGAATTCAACTACTACCACGGCTGGCTGGTGTCGGAAGCCATCGACAGTGTAAGATCTTATTTCGTAGATGAAGGGCACAGCCGCACCGTTAACCGCTCCATGTATATAGCTGCCAACATGATCACGGTAAAACCCATGCCCAGGCTGCACTTCTCCTTTGGCAACTCCATCGTGTACGGCGACATGCCCGTACAACCGGCATACCTCATCCCTGTGTTTTTCTACAAATCACTGGTACATACCATCCACTGGGGCAGCAGCTTCCAGAACAGTGCCATGTACTTCAACCTGAGTTCACGCCAGATCAAACACCTGCACCTGCATGCCACCTACTTCATTGATGAATTTTCCATACGCCGCATCAAGGATCCCACCAGGCACAATTTCACCGGGTTCAAAGGGGGGTTCTCGCTCACCGACTGGCCGGTGCGCAATATCTTCCTGGCCACAGAATATACCTTTACCAATCCCATCACCTATCTGCACGATGAGCCAACCACGCGTTTTCGCTCCAACCGCTACAACCTGGGGCACTACCTGGAAGACAACGCCGAAGAGTTCTTCGCCACCCTGCGCATCTACCCGGTAAGTACGCTTGAGCTGGCTGCAACCTACACCCACGCCCGCAAAGGGAACCACTACCAATACATCCGCGGCCGGCGCAACCCGCGCATCGACGAAATGCCCGTGATGGAAGAAATTACGTGGGAAAACCGCAACATCTCCTTCGAAGCCACCTTCCGCCCCATGACCAATTTCAGGGTGTTTGCCAGGTATTCCATCTCCAACATCCAGGGATACGAAGTGGATGGAGAAACTGCACAATACTACCTTAACCTCTTTTCACCGCAATACCTGCATGGGAAGAACAATGTGCTGGAGGTGGGTTTTGGATTGGGGTTTTGATTGAGGTTGAGGCTGAGGGCGAAGCCCGAAGTCCCGCGACCGGAGGGAATTGGGGGCTGGAAGCTCAAAGGTGAGAGGTGAAAGAGCTGGAAGCTCGAAGCTGGAAGCTGGAAGCTGGAAGGAGCTGAAAGCTCAAAGGATTGACAACCTGATGCACTGTATTAAATGCTTCTGCCCCGGAGGGGCAAAATGTCGATAGCCTGGCGGGTTGCCATCATCTTTGGCGCCGGAAAAGTTGTTGAACGATGGCAGGAAGTGGTTGCCGGCGCAAGGGTAGTTGAGGGTGAGGGGGTAAATGCGAAAAAAACTTACCAATTGGCTCAGAGGTACCACGGATAGATAACATGTTTAAGGTTTACCGGGGTCTTACTGGCAATGAAATACTTTTTGATACCCCGTGCATGTGCTATCTTCTCCAGTTTGCGAAGGTCAGGTTCTATCGCTTTATGCTTTACCTCGATGGCTAATTCGCCATTCAGAATGAAATCTATTTCAGCGGTGTTTTTTTTGTTGTAAAAGGCCAAATCACCATAGTGCTGAAGTTGATTCGCCACAGCCGTTTCAAGCAGCTGCCCGGAATCAATGGATCTAAGCAGGTTAAGCAATCCCGTATCGGAAAAGTAAACCTTTTTCCCACCAGCCACACTTCTGTCAATGCTCCCGGAGTACCTGGGGAGCAACCGAAGAAAAAAGGTCCCTTCCAGGAATTCGAGATAATTGTATATTTTGACCCTGTTAACACCCAATTCAGAAGCAAGCCGGGTTACATCGATGATGTTTCCATTACGGGATGCAAGTAGTAAAATGAGGTCACGCAGTTCTCTTACATCTTTTAGTTCACTGAAAACCTTTATATCTTTTTCAAAGAATGAGGCAAATATGTTTTTCAGTACAAGCTTTTTGGTGGCAGAATCTTGCGTAAGTGCTACTTCGGGAAATCCTCCATAAGTAAGATACGCTTCATAATACCCGGCTCTTTTGTGTATGCTTGCTTGTGAGTGATTCCCAAAAGCCTCATCCGGATTGGGCAAAAGTTGATTTTCAGGCAATGCTCCGTGAAAATAAAGATATTCTCTGTAACTCAGCGGATGCAGTACATAAAGAAACTTTCTCCCGCTCAGAGATTCCGGAAAAAGATTGCGCAAATAGTAATTGGATGAACCCGTAAGGATAAATTTCAGCCCGTAATGATCGATAAGGTATTTAATGATTTTGGTAATCTCCGGATAGTTCTGAAGCTCATCAATACAAACCAAAAACCTTTCCTCTTCCCCTGCCCCTGCTTCACGTTGCAGATCACGATAGATAACGTTGTAGTCTATGTTCTCAAAAACAAGCATATCCAGCGGGTTGTCGAAATCAAACCACAGATGTTTGCCTGGCCATTGGTCTGCCAGTTGTCGCATTAAGGTAGTTTTCCCTACCTGCCTCATACCCGTAATTACTATTGCATTCTTATGCTGCAGCTGCGGTAAAATAACCTGGGACAACGCTCTTTTGAACATAGTGTAAATTATTTTTTACAAATATACTTCTTTTTTGTAATATTCACAATACACGAGAGGCTGAGGCTGAGGGCGCAGCCCGAAGTCCCGCGACCGCAAAAATAAGGGAAGGAAGACAAAGCTAAATAAAGCTCAATACAAAAACCCAAACAGCCATAATGGAATTTTGTTTCCAAACCCGGTTTCAATGCCATCTATAGCCCTGAAAGAGTCTGGCACTTCCTTAATCTGTGTGTTGGATTTATTCTTTCCGCCAATTTCGAAAATATATCTTGAATCAACCATAAAATCTCCTTTATCCGGAAAATTTACCGAATGCATTTGACGCACCTGGTTGTAAAAAAAGGTCTCACGTATGTTGCCCTGATTGGGTTTGTCCTGATGAAGACAATGTGCAAGATTGGTGTTATTCAGATACACCTTTGAGGGTTTGTGAAGCTTTTTCATTCCTTTGGCATACCTGTCCAGGGTTGCCAGCAATTCTGCCTTTTCAAGTGCATGAAGGTAGTTTAGCAATGTACGATGATCTGCTATAAACAACTCAGAACGAAGCTCTGTTAAATTAGGTGTGAAGGGCACGGATTCGGAAAGAATGGCGAGAAGTTTTTTCAGGGCCTGCTGAAAAACACTCAATTAACAGTATGTCAATTATTTATAACTGAAACCAAGGACCTGAAGTGCAAAGTTTTTATTTGTTCTTTTTCCAAATCCTTGCATTCTACCTTCGTTAGTTTTTAGTACATTATCTGCTTCGTTGCCTGCGGCTCGCAGTATTAATATACAGCTTCGCCTTGTCGCCTTGCATCTAACGCACTAAAAACTTTTTCAGCAGACCCTAATCAGATACACAAAATTGTATTGCATTACAATTTTAAGTGTTTTTTGTTGTAGTAGGGTACATGGAGCTGAAAGGTCAGCAGCCCGAACAGTTAGCTTGAGGCTGAGGGCGCAGCCCGAAGACCCGCGACCGAAGGGATGCGGGAAGGAAGGTGAAAGCTCAAAGGTGAAAGGGCTGTAAGCCCAAAGCTGGAAGGAGGAAGCAAATTAGCTGACAACGAAATGTACTCTATTCAATGCACCTGCCCCGGAGGGGCAAAATGTTGATAGCATACCGGATTGCGAGCATCTTCAGCGCCGGAAAAGTTTATTGCTGAGAGGCAGACATTGTGCGCCGGCGCAAAGGCAGCTCAGAGTAAGGCAGAGGCAAAAAATACCAGGAACCCCATTCAAAAATACCGCTTCCCCCAATGATAAAATCCCATCAAAACCACACCCACCAGCACACCTCCCACATTGGCCATCAAATCGGCAGGGTTCCATGAGCGGTAAGCGATGAAATACTGCACATACTCCGCCAGGGCAGCAATTATAAGCCCTGCCATCAGCCACAGGATGTGCTTTCTGAGGGTCTGTGGTTTCCAGGCCCAAACCACCAGCGGGTAAAGGGGCACGAAGGCCAGCAGGTGCAACACATGGTCGAGGCGGAAACTCACCACATGCACCGTGTTGAGCCCACTCACCCCGGCAGAGGAAAAGGGAAAAACGGCCAGCGCGATAATGACCAGCAGGTAAGCAAAGGCTATGAGTTTTCTGACTTTCATGAATGGCAAAGATAGGGGTTTTAAACTGCAAAGAACGCCAGGAATGCGCAAAGGGCGCTATGATTGCTTTGCGTCCCTGGCGATACCGTTGCGTCCCTTGCGGTTTCAGCTTTTCACTTTT
>RECE01000181.1 GCA_007694165.1 Bacteroidota bacterium | reverse complement strand
TTTAAAAACCACGATGCCAAAGCATTACCTTGCCTATCAATGATGCTGCAGAGAGACCACGAAGAAATACCGAATCTAATACTCAAAATTTTTACCCGACAAAAAATAATAAAAAAAGTTTTTTTTCGAAAACAGACATCAAATCTCATAGTTTTACTATTTTAGGAAGCTGAAAAACCAACCCAAACAACACATGGAAGATAATGTATTCGTTCCCGACAATGAAGGTATGACTTCAAAAGATTTTAATCCCCAGGACCTCCCCAGGTTTGCCATTAGCCAGGAGGAGATTCAGAAAATTCTTTCCGAAAAACGGGAGAGACTCAAAGAGCTTGGGGCCATAAACAAAACCACCAATATATTGCGCCGGGAAAATATTTCCATAAATGAAATGCTCAGTGAAATCGCCAAAATCCTCCCGGCAGCATGGCAATATCCTGAGGAGGCTATTGCACGAATAAAATATGGAAAAGATTTTTTTCTGAGCAGCGCAAAATTCAAAGAAACCCAATGGTGCCAGAAAAAATCCTTTGAAACCATCGACGGGAAAGAAGGTTCCATTGAAATTTACTATCTCAGCGAACATCCTCCGCAGGACGAAGGTCCTTTTTTAATGGAAGAGAGAGACCTGATCAACAACCTCAGTTCGCTCATATCGGGTTATCTCAACACTTTTATCGGCAAAGAATTGTTGAAAAAGAGTTCGCTGGAGAAAGAAAAAGAAAAACCCGAATCAGAAAGAACCCATGCGGCCATGAGCCGTCAGTTGCTGCAAAAATTCCTGATCAAACACAATTCTGACCGGGACATCTATCATGACCTGATGCCCAACAAGGTGAGAGAAATACTTTTGGTGGCCAACCTCTACGATGCCTACATTATAGAGCAGGAAGGACGATTCTTTGAACAGGTGCGGGGAGAGTATTACCAGCTGAATCTATCATCTGCACCGCGCATTACAGGTGTTTCAACGCCGGAAGAAGCACTGGAGAAACTGCAGGAAAAACATTTTGACATGGTCATCGTAATGATGGGCGTTGACAAAAACACACCCATCCAGCTCAGCCGGATTATTAAGCAGATTTACCTCAACCTGCCGATTTTCTTGCTGCTCAACAATAACAGTGATATCGGAATGTTTGAAGATGGCAATAAAAACATAAGTTCCATTGACAAGGTGTTTGTCTGGAATGGAGACTCTAACGTTTTTCTTGCCATGGTGAAGTTTATTGAAGACCGCATGAACGTGGAGAATGATATCAATATTGGTATGGTAAGAGTGATATTGCTTGTTGAGGACTCAGCAAGATATTATTCGAGATATCTACCCATTCTCTATTCTATCGTTATTGAGCAAACACAGCAATTGATAGAAGAAGTGAATACCGACGAAACCCATAAGCTGCTGAAAATGCGCGTAAGGCCCAAAGTTATTCTTGCCTCCAACTACACCGAAGCACTCACATTGTTCGACCAATACCGCGAAAACCTGTTGTGTCTGATATCCGATGTGAAATTTGAAAAAAACGGCAAGCTTGACGAACATGCAGGCTTAAGTCTTGTGAGCTACGTTAGGAGCCAGATGCCCGAGCTGCCCGTAGTGTTGCAGTCTTCTGATATTGAAAATTCGCAAAACGCCTATCTGCTGAAGTCTACTTTTATCAACAAAAACTCAGAAACCCTCAAACAGGATTTACAGAGTTTCATCAACTATTATCTTGGCTTCGGAAATTTCGTATACCGCGACGAAGAAGGCAGAAAAGAGATTGCCGTTGCACGTTCGATGAAAGAGTTTCAATCACACCTGAAGTCAATTCCCGAAAAGTCTCTTATTTACCATGCCCGGAAGAATCATTTTTCTCACTGGCTCATGGCCAGGGGAGAAATTCAAATAGCTAAAAAGATCAAGCCTTTAAAGGTGGAAGACTTTGACTGTCCGGGTGCAGTAAGGAAATACATGATTGATATCATTGAAAAATGCATACAGGAAAGGCAAAAAGGGAAGGTCGTAAACTTTGAAGAGTCACTGCTGCTCGACGAAACCAATGTTGTAAGTCTTGCTCCTGGTTCACTGGGAGGAAAGGGACGTGGGCTTGCTTTTATCAACATGCTCATCAACAACTTCTCTTTCAAAAACATAATTTCCGACATCAATATCAGGGCACCTAAAACCTCCATCATCGGAGCGGAAGAGTTTGAGCAGTTTATTCAAAGAAACAAACTCTATGATAAAATTTACGAAGAGCAGGACTATCAGACCATCAAGAAACTTTTTGTAGAAGGAGAATTGTCGGCCACCCTTATAAAGCGGCTAAAGATTTACCTTTCTATTATAACAAAACCACTGGCAATACGCTCATCAAGCCTGTTTGAAGATTCACTGATGCAACCTTTTGCAGGCATTTTTGATACTTTTCTGCTGCCCAACAACCATCCTGACATCAACGAACGGCTGAAGCAAACCATGGACGCCATAAAGCTGGTATTTGCTTCTATCTTCTCCCCCACTGCCCAATCCTACTTCAAGGCAGTAAACTATAAAATTGAAGAAGAAAAAATGGCAGTTATTGTCCAGGAAGTAGCTGGCAATCCTTACGAAAGTTATTTCTACCCGCATATCAGTGGTGTGGCGCAATCCTACAATTTTTACCCATTCTCTTATATGAAACCCGATGAAGGGTTTGCTGTTGCAGCTGTAGGCCTGGGAAAATATGTTGTAGAAGGCGAAAAAACCTTCCGATTCTCTCCCGTGCACCCCCAGCTTGAAATTTACACCCCAAAAGACCTGTTTAAAAATTCACAGTTGCACTTTTATGCCATTGACATGGCAAGAAAAGACCTGAATCTGCTAAAAGGAGAAGATGCAGGGTTAACCAAACTGGAAATCTCAGTAGCAGAAAAACACGGCACTATCAAACATTCCGCGTCGGTTTACGACTATTCGAGCGAAAGAACCATTCCAGGTATCACACAACCAGGCCCAAGGGTAATCAACTTTGCCAATATCCTCAAGTATGACTATATGCCCCTGGCCAAAACCATCGAAGTGATTCTCGATACTGTTTCAGAAGCCATGGGCTCACCCATCGAAATTGAATTTGCCGTGGATCTGAATAAGGATGAAGAAGGGAGAACTTCTTTTTATCTGCTGCAGATCAAACCCCTGATAAAAAACCTCATTACCAACGATATCAACCTTGATGTAATTGACAATGACCGCCTGCTTCTATACTCAGAAAACGGAATGGGAAATGGGATTATTGAGGACATTTACGATGTAATATACATCGATATGAAAAAGTTTGACAAACTGAAAACCGAAAAAATGCGGGATGAGATTGAACTTCTCAACCAGAAAATGGCAAAAGAAAACAGGAAGTATATTCTTATCGGCCCGGGACGTTGGGGCACAAGAGACCGGTTTATTGGAATACCGGTAGCCTGGTCTCATATTTCCAACGCAAAGATAATTGTTGAGGTAAGCATGGAAGACTTCCCCCTGGACGCATCACTGGGCTCTCATTTCTTTCACAATGTTATTTCAATGAACGTGGGTTATTTTTCAGTAAAACACAACGATTTGATCGACTTTATTAACTGGGATAAGCTTGGGAATTGTGAAACCATTGAAACAACTCAGTATTTTCGTCATGTTAGATTTGGCAAGCCCCTGGAAATTATCATGGACGGTAAAAAGCGGGCTTCACTGGTGTATTTTAATGATGAAGCCGAATTTCCTGATGAGTCAACCCTGCCAGAAGCACAAAAACAGAAAGCATAAAACCCAAAGGCATACAAATTTATTGCAAAGCAAAAATAAGAACCCTAATACCCTCTGAATCGATGGAAGACAATACTGCACACATAAATGAATCGCGATCTAAATACAAATACAACAAACTCTTTTCTACTGACAGGCACGAGTTCAATGAGATATCTTACCAGGAATTGATGCAGGAGCGCATCATTAATGTATTGCTCATTTGTTCCAACTACGATGCCTTTATGCTGGAAGAAGACGGAAGGATAAACGAAAAGATTTTCCTGGAATATACCTCCAAAAACCTGCGTTATCCCCCCCAGTTTACCCAGGCCAGCTCATCAGAGAAAGCCTTTGAGTTGCTTGAGAAAAAGAAATTTGACCTGGTCATTACCATGCTCAACGTAGGAAAAATAGATGCTTTTGAAATGGCCAAAAAGGTAAAACGCCGCTATACGGATATTCCCATTGTGGTGCTTACCCATTTCTCGCGTGAAGTAACCCTTAAGCTGGCCAATGAAGACCTCAGTTCCATTGATTATGTGTTTTGCTGGCTGGGCAATCCCGGTTTGCTCCTGGCAATCATCAAATTGCTGGAAGACAAGATGAATGCCGATTTTGATATCGAACAGAAAGGAGTGCAGGCCATTTTGCTGGTCGAAGACTCCATCAGATACTACTCATCCTATTTACCCACCATTTACAAAGCCATTTTCGAACAAACCAATGAGCTTATGACTGAAGGGCTCAACGAGCACCGAAAAACCCTTCGCATGAGGGCACGGCCCAAAATCCTGCTGGCAAAAACCTTTGATGATGCTGTTGAGTTATACAACAAATATAAACACAATCTGCTGGGAGTCATCTCTGATATATCTTATTACAGAGGTGGCAAAAAAGACTCAGAAGCAGGGATCAAACTGGCCCGGTTAATCAGAGAAGAAGGTTCAAAAATGCCCATTCTGCTGCAATCTTCAGATGACTGGGATTATGCTGTCATGGAAGAGCTGGGAGTAAACTTTATCAATAAGTATTCACAAAGCCTGCTTGTTGAGCTCAAACATTATATCAAAGAGAACTACGGTTTTGGAGATTTTGTCTTCAGAGACCCCAAAAGAGATGTGGAGATCGACAGAGCCAACAACCTGCACTCTCTGCAGGTAAAAATCTCCAGGATCGATCCTAAATCACTTATCTATCATGTTTCCAACAACCATTTTTCCCGCTGGCTAAAGGCCAGGGCATTGTTTTCCATTGCCAATGTATTTGCCCAGAAAAGCATGGACGATTTCAACGATATTGAAGAGATCAGAAGCTACCTGATAGATACCATTGCCAACTACCGCAAGACCAAAGGAAGGGGCATCATTGCAAGCCATATTGATGAATATGCCATTTTTACACGACTGGGGGATGGACAGCTGGGAGGGAAAGCACGGGGACTGGCATTTATCGATTCTTTTATCAATAAGTACAAGTTGATGTTCAACTGGGAAGATGCAATGGTTACCATCCCCAGAACCGTTGTTATTACAACCGATCTTTTTGATGAGTTTATAGAAGATAACAACCTGTATGATTTTGCACTTTCCAATGTAACCGACGAGGAGATCATCCAGAAGTTCAGCAATGCCATTACTCCTTCGCGCATGCGAAAATATGTTTCAGAAATTTGTGAAGCCATCAAGTCGCCCCTGGCTGTTCGATCCTCAAGCCTCCTGGAAGATAGTCATTATCAGCCTTTTGCCGGGGTCTATTCCACCTTTATGATTCCCAACAACCATTTTGACGACAGAATACGAACCTACCAGTTGGAACAGGCCATCAAAAGTGTGTATGCTTCCGTTTTCTTCAAGGAAAGCAAAGCCTATATCGCAGCTACTTCCAATGTGATTGATGAAGAAAAGATGGGAGTTGTCATTCAGGAAGTATCAGGCAGAAGCTATGGCAACCGGTTTTATCCTGCTATTTCCGGAGTGGCGCGATCCATCAACTTCTATCCTATCGAACCCGAAAAGTATGAAGATGGAATTGCCAATATCGCATTTGGGTTAGGGAAAACCATTGTTGAAGGCGGAATATCCATGCGGTTTTGCCCCAAATACCCTCAGAAGGTTTTGCAACTGTCGGTACCCGAACTCGCACTCACCGACAGCCAGAAAGAGTTTTACGCACTGGATCTGGATCCGGAAAAGTTTCAACCTTCGGTGGATGAAACCATTAATCTGCTGAAGCTCCGCATCAAACATGCAGAAAATGATAAAGCCCTCAAATTTGTTGCTTCCACCTTCGACTACCAGGACCAGATTATCCGTGATGGCATTTATGAGGGGGGCAAAAAAATCATTACATTTTCCAATGTACTCAAATACAACTCCTTCCCTTTGGCAGAAATCCTGCAGAAGATTCTGAAAATCGGCCAGATGGAGATGAATAACCAGGTTGAAATAGAGTTTTCAGTCAATCTCGACACCCCGGAAAACCAGCCTCAGATTTTTCATTTCTTGCAGATACGGCCCATAGTGGAGACACAGGAAAAAAATCAGATTGACCTGGGAGAATACAATGAAGAAGAAACCATTATCTACAGCGAGCAAGCCCTTGGTAATGGAATTATTGACAATGTGTTGGATGTGGTATACGTAAAACCGGATGTCTTTGACCCGGCACACACCAAAACCATTGCACAAACCATCGACACCCTGAACGCGGACTTTGTAAAGCGTAAAGAAAACTATATTCTCATCGGACCCGGCAGATGGGGTTCGAGCGACCCCTGGCTGGGAGTACCGGTAAAATGGTCGCAGATTTCTGCTGCCAGGCTAATTATAGAAGCGGGTCTGAAAAATTTTCAGATAGACCCCAGCCAGGGAACCCACTTTTTCCAGAACCTCACATCTTTCAACGTGGGATATTTTACCATTAACCCCTTTATTAAGGAAGGATTTTTCGATGTGGATTATCTTAGTCAGCAGCAAATTGTTTTTGAGGATAAATTTGTGCGTCATGTCCGTTTTCCAACTGCAGCAATAATAAAAATTGACGGAAAAAAGAAGAAGGGAATTGTTTACAAACCACTTAATTGATAGAAAATTAACAACGCATCAAAGCACTATTGCACAAGCTTGTCCGCTTATCAATTTGCGTTAAAATAATTTCCTGAAAATGCTTTGCCAATCAGTAAAATAAGGCTAATTTCGCCCTGTTAATTGACACACAATTAACGTTTCACCCTTATTATCAACTTTAAAAAAATACACAAATATGAACTTGGAAAAAATTATGGCCGACCTGGAGAAAAAAAATCCCGGTCAACCTGAGTTCCTTCAGGCAGTGAAAGAGGTTTTGGAAACTATTGAAGACGTAGTGAGAGAAAACCCGAAGTATGAAGCTGCAAATATCATTGAAAGAATCATTGAGCCTGACAGAGTTATCAAATTCAAGGTTCAATGGATGGACGACAAAGGCAATGTACAGGTAAACAGAGGAATACGCGTACAATTCAACAATGCCATTGGACCCTACAAAGGCGGTTGCCGTTTCCACCCCAGTGTTACTGAAGGGGGTTTGAAGTTTTTGGGCTTCGAACAGACTTTCAAAAACAGCCTTACCACATTGCCCATGGGCGGTGCCAAAGGGGGTAGTGATTTCAATCCCAAAGGAAAATCCAATGGGGAAATCATGCGTTTCTGCCAGGCTTTCATGGCTGAGCTTTACAAATATATTGGCCCCAATACAGATATTCCCGCAGGTGATATTGGCGTTGGTGGTCGCGAAATTGGATACATGTTTGGCATGTACAAAAAACTCGTTGGCACCCATACCGGTGTTTTTACCGGTAAAGGTCGTGGATGGGGTGGCAGCTTAATTCGCCCTGAAGCTACAGGTTTCGGCAATGTTTATTTTGCGGAAGAAATGCTCAAAACACGTGGCGATTCCATGAAAGGCAAAATCGTTTCTGTTTCTGGTTTCGGTAATGTTTCATGGGGTTCTATCATCAAAGCTACCCAGCTGGGTGCAAGAGTTGTAACCATCAGTGGTCCTGACGGATACGTTTACGATCCCGATGGTATCAGTGGCGAAAAAATCGATTACCTGCTTGAGTTGCGTGCTTCCAACCAGGATATTGTAAAGCCTTACACCTATGAATTCCCCAACGCTCAGTTCTTCGAAGGAAAACGTCCATGGGAAGTGAAGTGTGATGTTGCACTGCCCTGTGCCATCCAAAATGAGCTCAATGTTGAAGATGCCCAGAACCTGATTAACAATGGCGTTATTTGCGTTTCTGAAGGTGCTAATATGCCTTGTACTCCTGAAGCCATGGAATTGTTCCTCAAGCATAAAATCCTTTATGCTCCCGGAAAAGCTTCCAATGCCGGTGGAGTTGCCACTTCAGGTCTGGAGCAAACGCAAAATTCCATGATGTTATCCTGGACTGCAGAAGAGGTAGAAGAAAAACTGCACCAGATTATGATCAACATCCACGAAGCCTGCGTGAAGTATGGTAAGGGTGAAGATGGATATGTAAACTACGTAAAAGGTTCTAACGTGGCCGGTTTCATCAAAGTAGCCGACGCTATGATTGACCAGGGTGTTATTTAATACCTGAAAATCTTTAAATATAAAAGGCTGCCCTTTACAGGGTGGCCTTTTTTTGTGCTTGATTTTTCCCTCTGAAAAAAATGATGAAAGTTGCCATCCCCTGCACCATATAAACTGACATACAGGATAACTACCATGCTTAAATTGAGTTGCTTTCATAAGTATTTAATACCGAAAAACCTTAAAACACCACTTCAGATATACAATCCTGTTTAGGATTTTTATAATTCAACCCACTCTTTTCCTTTCCACTGCTGATTCAGGATTGATTAATATTCTTATCTTTGCAACATAGGCACTACCACCCCGCCTGACAGCAACATGGGGAGGTTTCGCCACTGCTCTCCCTGGTTTACAATGGTTTGGACAAGCCCCGGATGGCATTCATAACATATAACGAAAAACCACTACCACACTAACTGCATCCCGTTTTGCTTTCGCAATCCGGTACGCAAAGTTTTTGTTATTTGCGAAAAGTATTCGCAGGCTTTACTATGTCAAATCTTAAAAAGTTATTCAGATGAACTACCATTCCACAGAACCAATTACCGGTCGTCGCCGCCGCGATGTCATACGTTATATTAACATGAAGCTGGCCTCTATGGGACAACCCATCTTCGAAGGTCAACTCCACACTCAGGAAGACGGGATGACCGAGCAGGAATTTGTTAACCTGGCCGAAAGTCTGTTGAACAATTATAAAGAGAAAATGCGGCTACTGTCTAATGAAGTAATCAATCCGGTAGACAAGCGTATCCAGAACTTCATCAACAACTACCTGAGTGATGTAGAATTTGACAAAACCCTCCGCATACCCTTTGATTCGTTTGTTCTTGACAAACCGGGCATTGGGCGCGAAGTGAGTCTTCCTCCGGATAAAAACGCTTACAGCACACCACACTTCGAATCTTTTCGGATCCGCCAGGGCATCCTGCACAATCCGGCCAGCGACCGCCGCACCACCCAGGGCTCTTTTCATATTGTAAAAGGTGGCTTGCCCATTCCTGACGATAAACGTGCAGTTCCCAAAATAGCTTTTGCACACCTGCTCAATGCAGCCCTGAATCCACCGGAAGACTTTATGATTCTCCCCTTTACTGCCTCACAGGAAAAAAATGCCAAAGTATTTGTGTCCCTTATGCTTCGCCCCACCGTTAGCCCCGAAGTAAAAGGCATCTCCCCTAAAAAGAGCATTGAGGTTCGTTTTTTTGCCCCCGGAGCCTTTGTGAGCAACCTCGACTTTGTTGAAAGTATTTTTGGCAATGCCGGAGACCCTTATTTGTATAAAAACGATGCCGCCCTCGATCCGGAGCATTGGTCAGGCCACACCGGCTGTGTTATCCTTGCCCCTCACCTTACACGGTTAAAAAAGAAAGATATCGGCTTACCAAACTGGGAAGATGCAAGCGAAAAAATGAGAAGAGACAGCATGTGCTGGAAGGACGAGAATGAATTATACAACGATGGCACACCCTTTAAACTTACCTGTCGCGATGAAAGTGGCGTGGTAGTTACACTGATTGCTGACAACTATTTTGGTTACAGCAAGAAAGAGGTAAAAACACAACTCTCCTATGCCGCCAACCTCAGCGGCAACTGCGAGGAAGAGCATGCAGGTGGCGCGCTTGCATTTTCAAGAAGAAACATGGGGAGCTTTTTTGATGCAAGTTTGTTGACCGAAAGATTCCCGGACGCATATACTTTTGAAGACATCAAAAAGCACTATGCTCCAATGATGAAACTCATGGATGACAATTATGGTATTGACAAGCAGTTAACTGAGGTTATTTACATCCCTGAAAATTCCAAAGTAGATTTATACAAGAGTCAAATCTCATGGGAATACAAAGGAAAGCAAAGACAAATCAATTTGCTGAAAAACCACAATTATGTTCTACCCTGCGGATTTAAGATTCATATGGAGAAACACCCTTTTGCTCCCGAATGGCGACTGGTTGTTACCCAGGCCGAAGGAAGCTTCCTGCATAAGCCCAGCACGGTTTCTGGCGGGGGAAAGTCTGAAATATCCAAATCATTGCTCAATGCCATCATTTACGGCACATTCTTTATCGATGATATTGAAAGGGATTTTGCCAGGGCACAGGAAGTAATAGATTATGATTACAGCATCCGCTGGCAAGATGCTTCCCGTCATGGTTCAGACAAACGAAAATTGCTCGACAAAAACCGCACACTGGGATCTGTAATCAAACTTCTTACACCATACAGAGGATATAGCGTTTCATACAACAAATACCTCAGAAACATCCCTGACCATTTAAAAGCCTTGGTCCTGCTCATAAAACGTATCAGTCTTACTTCGGGTAACCAGAACAAGGACTGGCATGAGTATTTCTCTGTTGACCGGGTAAATGGTCGCAAAGGACATGCTTTGATGTTTGATAACAGAAAAATCAGCACCTCATACCTTCGTGTAGGTTTTGGTGAAAATGGATCATGGAACGTATTTTCGCTGCGTCCGGATTTTATTGCTGCAGCCAAAGTGCAAATGGAGGATGACATTTCTGCAACCCTCACCCTGCCAGCCAATAAGCTGGAATACCTGCGCCCGGGCTCTACCCGCAAAAGTGTGAAATTCGTGCAGAACTGTGAATACCTCTTCTTCCAGCGTCCCGATGAAGCCATTAACCGGGGGTATGACAAACAGGCCGAAGCAGACCTGTCGCAGATGAACAATTTCACCACGAACTATCAGCCCCTGACTGCCACAGACGGGAAAAAAATCATTGAAGAAGCTATCGGGTTTGATAAATATACTCTGCCCATTAAGGATTTGATCAAGCAGGGTTCACAGGATGAAACCGGGGTGTATTTTATTTCACCTTCGCACCCGCGAAGACTGGATGATGGCTCAATTTCTGAAAACCCCAGGTACCTTCAGTCAAGGCCTGAGTTTAACAATCCTGCTGATGGTTACCTTGCACATGTGGGCATCCGATTTGCAAGAAAAGTTCCCATTGACAAACCCACATTGTTCCCGGTGAACGATGTTCTGCCAGGCAGACGCAACAACCCTTCCAACAAAAAGAAAGGGATCAGGCCCCTTAGTGTTTACGCACCCATCCATTACCAGGAGCTGCCCGAACTTTTCATGGACTTTGTGTGCAGCCTTACAGGCAAATCACCCTCTACTACAGGGGCAGGATCGGAAGGAGCACTTACCAAGGGCCCCTTCAATATGCTTGTACCCACTACAGACCTTAACAATTCGCTGGTTTCTTTTATCCTTACCGGTTACAATGCATTTTCAAGTGCTGCCGGACATATCGGACCCAACTTCAGGTTTGATCACGACCTTAGCATCCTGATTCCGGAATTGTGGTGCAGACTGGATGCCAATGAAAAAACCGGTGAATTCCTTATCAAAGAGGGTGTGCTGGAAAAAATCGAGGATTTTGAGCACAAAGGAGAAAAAATTATTGCCAGCCGATTGGGTTACCGCATCAACGAAGCCTTTACGTTCAAATACCTGGGAAGGATTTTTGAAGAGCCCATGAATATTTTCCCCAAAGAAGTGTTAAGACCGGAATTACAGTCAATGGAAGACTATGTTGATGGTATTAAAAACATTTGTGAGGCACAGCAAAAGGTTGCCATGCAATACTTCAAGGATGAAAGTGTGGAATCTGCAATTCCTCCGCTCAGGGCACTCTTGCATATCATGGCACACGGACATTATAACAACAAAGATATTAATGATCCTGAAATCCGTAACATGTTTACACGCGATTATCTGATTAACAGCGATTGGTATAAGGAAAGACTTAAACTGAAGCAGCAAAAGGATATTGCTCTGTGGCAACGTCATATCGGATACCTTGAGGACTTTATGTCTAATGACGTAAATCAGCCTGTTACCACTGAGCTCAACCTCAATGAGAAGCTGGAGAAAGCTAAGATGGAGCTTGCAAAAGTTAAGCAACCTGAATATCTTGAAGACCTTACAGGCACTATCGGAGCCGACCCGCTTTTTAAAGGATGATTTGAGACGGAGGCGGAGCGAAGCGCAGTTCTGCGACCAAAGGGAAGCGGGATTGAGGCTGAGGGCTTAGCCAGGTTGAACGAAGTGAAATCCTGCCACTGAATGGAAGCGGGATTGAGATTTAAATTAAAAAAAGGATGCTGTTTTTTACGGCATCCTTTTTTTTATCATGATCAGTCTCTAATATTCTGACATGTAAACTTCACCAAAAATCCATTAAATTTGTAAAAGACAAAATCAGTCAACAATTCAACCGGGATGAACATAATTTCTTCCATAGCAAATCCTGTTTTCAGGTTATCCTTGATTACTGTCATAGTTTTCGGTGCTATGCTGGTATGTGCCCCGGCAAAACTGATTGCATCGCCCCCTGATGTGATTCCCCGGGGCATAAAACACCAGGAAAACGACTTACATGACACCATCATTGCTCCACTACCTTTGCGACAAAGACTCGAGGATCCCAATTATGACACCCGTTTCGAGCGGGGAGCACTCCAGCCCTGGCACGACACCAAAAGCATCTACCTCAGAAGAACCATCCCCTTAAGCCAGCTTGCCGCTTTAAGATTGCCGGATACCGTTTAATGCTTCTAAAAGCAATCCAACAATCCTGCACTTTTATTGTTACCTCACTGTTGTGTTAACAAAATATATCTATATGAAGTCCAGAAAAAGAATTATTCTCACAGTTTTTATTTCAATAGCTTTTGTACTCTTTTTTAACGCCTGTGAAAACCGTGAGGTAAAAGAAATTCCTGTTTTTAGCAAAAAATACAACCATTATGTTGAAACCCTTTCTTCCGACAATTTCGAAGGTCGGGCCCCTACTACTCCGGGAGGAAAAAAGACAAAAGCATTTATTGATGCCGAATTCAGAAGAATGGGATTGAAACCGGCCAACAACGGAAGCTTCAGGCAAGCTGTTCCGCTGGTAGAAATCACCGGAAAAAACTTTTCTCCTCTTACTATTGCTGACAACGACAGTGATACAATCACTGAAAAAACCAGGAAGTTATCCTTTTCCTATTTCGATGAGATGATCGTGGGATCTTCTCAGCTGGAAGACAGCTTATACCTTGACAAAAGCGAGTTGATTTTTGCGGGTTATGGCATTGTGGCTCCCGAATACAACTGGAATGATTATGAAGGCATTGACGTTGAAGGCAAGACAGTGGTAGTACTGGTCAATGATCCGGGATATGAATTACAGGATGAAAACCTGTTCAATGGCCGCTCCATGACCTATTATGGCAGGTGGACATATAAATATGAAGAAGCCGCAAGGCAGGGTGCAGCAGCAGTATTAATTATCCACGAAACAGGGCCTGCCGGCTACGGGTGGGATGTTGTAAAAAACTCATGGTCAGGGCCCCAGTATAAGATAGGAGAAAACAATGGAGAACCCATCTTACTTGTGGAAGGATGGCTGCATAATGAATCAGCCATTGCTATGTTTGACAAGGCAGGGTTTGAGCTGGAAACTTTAAAGCAAAAAGCACTAAGTCCGGATTTTACCCCCTTCAGTCTGGGGCTCTATGCATCCTTAAATTTCAACCTCAGCTATATACATTCACAATCTTACAATATTGCGGGCTATGTTGAAGGAAGCAAGTACCCTGAAGAAACGGTTATTTACATGGCCCACTGGGATCACCTGGGCAAAACAGTAAAAGATGATGAAATAAGAATTTACAACGGCGCTATAGATAACGCCACCGGTACAGCTGCCATTATGGTTATCGCAGAAAAATTTGCCCAAATGGTTCCGGCACCAGAAAGAACGGTGGTTTTTATTGCAGTAACCGCTGAAGAGTCGGGACTAATCGGTTCGCAGTACTATTCTTTGAACCCCTTGTTTCCGCATGAGACTACTGCAGGCGGTATCAATATTGATGGCTTAAATGTGTACGGCCCTACCAGAGATGTGGTGGTAATTGGTTATGGCACCTCTGATTTTCAAAATATACTGAAGAACCAGGCATCTAAACAAAACCGGGTCCTGGTTCCCGAACATCATCCTGAGAGGGGGTATTTTTATCGCTCCGACCACTTTAACTTCGTAAGGCAAGGTGTGCCCATGATATATGCCAACAGCGGAATAGATTTCATAGGTCGTAGTGAGCGTTACGCAACCCAGGCGATGGAAGACCAGGAAAGAAGATACCATTCTACTGAGGATGTCATCCACGATATGTGGGACTGGAAAGGGCTGGACCAGAATCTATGGTTGTTTTTCAATACAGGAAAAGAATTGGCCAACAGCAGAAAATGGCCTCAATGGCATGAGGGTACTGAGTTCAGGGCTATTCGTGAAGAGAGCAATGATCTCAGAGAAAATTAAATCAAAAAAGCTAATTTTGCTTCCCATGAAGCAATTGCCCAACTTTCTGCTGATTTCTGGTAGTGGACAAAATTCCGGCAAAACCACCCTGGTTTGCCGGCTCATCAGTGCTTTCAAAGAGCACCATATCACTGCTGTAAAAATTTCCCCCCATTTTCATACTGTTGACTATGAGCTGCCGCTGATTGAAAAACAGGATGACTTTGTGATTTTTCGGGAAATTTATGCAGATAAAGACAAGGATAGCTCCCGTTTTCTCAAAGCCGGTGCAAACCTTGTGCTGGTAGTATTTTGCAAAAGAGAATCCTTGCAGGCTGCAGTAGAAAGTCTTTATCATCACATACCACCTGCTACACCTGTAATATGTGAATCTGGCGGCCTGGCACTGTATTTCAAACCCGGCCTGCACATTTTCATGAAAAAAGGAACTCCTGCAGAAAAAGATCCGGTTAGTCCCCCTGATGTATCGCTCCATTTTGACGAAACAGAAACACTCCTGCGTGATGTTTCCTTTGTCAACAATAAGTGGGCATTGAAAAAGGAAAAATGAACCGTCCTGTTGTTTCTGATGTAACAAATCAACCTATCCCCAAAAAATAACTTTTTCCCTTACTCCAGGCTGAGTGAAGCGCATCCCTGGTATCTTTTCAACCTGACATTCAACGAGGTGTTAGGGAGCAAATCCGAAATCATTTTTCTCAAATAGGTTTTGATGAAGGAAAAGATTTTATCTTAGCAGGATAAAACCCACACATATGAACATGAAGATTGTAAACCTCGTTTTTTTTGGCCTTATGATAGTGATGAACTACCTGGCCAATGCCTTGCCCTTAAATAACAAAACCACCGGTGAACTCTCAGCCCAGTATCCCAATCTTTTTGTCCCTGCCGGAATTACCTTTTCCATCTGGGGCATCATTTATCTTCTGCTGCTGGTATTTATAATAATACAATTTCGCCAGGGCAACCGTGAAGTCATAGAAGCCATCGGATGGGCATTTGCCCTCAGCAGCCTTTTCAATGGATTATGGATTGTGGCCTGGCATTACGAGAAACTTTCCCTTTCATTGCTGATTATGCTGGGTATCCTGGCAAGCCTTGTATTGATCGGCACCAAAATTCAGCATCTCCCTCCTGGCTTTATAAAAGCAGCCTTTGGCATTTACCTGGGATGGATTTGCATTGCTACCATTGCCAATGTAACGGCTGTTCTGGTAGCTGTAAACTGGGGTGGCTGGGGCATTTCCCACCAAACATGGGCCATTATCATGATTGCGGCAGGATTGCTCATTACCGCTGCAGTACTGGTAAGATTAAACAATCCCTTTGTGGGCCTGGCGGTTATCTGGGCCTTCGCAGGCATTGTTATTAAGCAAACGGGCAACCATCCTGCTATTGTAACCGCGGCTTATCTGGCCATAGGCATAATGGTTGTCATCACCCTCTGGAAATTCATCCCGCTGCGCAATGGATGAGGCATTGCGGTAATAGTGTCATCCCTTCGGGATTAGGTAGCACAGACATTAATTCAACTTTGACATATTACGATTTGTTTAGTCTAAAAAAATTTCGAGGGATCCAAAACCGACAACCTATCTTTTTCTGCATTAGTTAGGACTTTACAAGTCAGCGATTATTGGACATAATCATTCATTTTAAAAACCTTATTTATCTTCCACCAACCTTAGTAGAAATGAAGATATAAAACAGTTAATTTAACCTTATTACCTTATTGGAAAAAGATGGAACCGTGCTTGTGCAATAAGGTAATAAGGTTAAAAGTTGTTCTGTCATGCACATTTCTACTAAGGTTAAATGTATTTTTAAAATAAGGTTTTTACATGGATAAAATAAGTTTAAGTATTTTTCCAAATGTGCCTAAGTAGGTTTAAGCTACACAACAAAAACCCAAAGGGTTGACATCATAATAGTGTTAAAAAATATTTTTACCTGCAAACTATCTGCCTGTAAGGATGTTTAATAAAGTGTTTAAAATATGCACAGGAAACCCTTATGGTTTTTAAGTGCCTATATCCAAAAACACTATTTCCCGGGACATTCACCCCGATCTTCAACTCAAAACCCTTTTTGCAATGTTGAAATATCCTCCTTTAGAAAAAAAAAGAAATCATATAATCCAATGGCTGTTATTGTCTTTAGGAATCCTGATGATATCCTGTTCGTCGGATAACGGTTCTTCCCGGCAGGGGCCGCGCGCCACAAGCGCTGAAGGTTACCGGATAGAAACCCAACCCCACACCATCACCATTCGTTCAACGGGCGAATTGATGCCCTACGAATCTGTAGAATTACGCACCCCCGTGGCGGGAAATGTTCTCCGGATACATTTCAACGAGGGGGAGTTTGTTCGTGAAGGTGCGTTATTGGTTGAAATCGATAGTCGAACATGGCAAGCTCAAAAAAGGGGACTGGAAGCACAGCTGGTTTCCGCCCAAAGCGAACTGAAACGTCGAAAAAGATTACTCGAGATTGAAGGTGCCAGCCAGGAGAACGTAGATCAGGCTTTCGCAACGGTAAGCGATTTGGAAGCCCGTATTGAAGAGTTGCAGGTACGCATTGATCTGGCAAACATCAGGGCCCCCTTCAGTGGAACACTGGGAATGCGCGATTTTAGCCCCGGAGCATACCTCTCACAGGGCGAAATGATTACCCGGCTGGTACAAACCAGGCAACTGAAAATAAACTTTGACATCCCCGCACGCCATGCCGCTATAGCCCAAAAGGGGATGGAAGTTATGGTAATCTCCTCTTCTTCCTCCGATTCTACCTTTGCAAGGGTATACGCACTGGAACCTTTTATCAACGCCAATACCCGCAACCTCAGGCTGCGTGGCATTCTGGACAATGAGGAACAAAAGTTCATCCCCGGCGACTTTGCCCGTGTAGTAATGGATGCAGAGCAAAACGAAAATTCCATTCTCATACCCACAGAATCGATTATCTCAGAATTAAATGCCCAGGTTGTTTACCTTGTGCGCGGGGGGAAAGCACAGCGCCGCGAAGTTGAAATCGGCACATCAACCCGTGGCAGAGTAATGATTCTTGACGGACTGCAGGAAGGGGACACTATTATGCTTACCGGATTGATGGGAATTCGTGAGGGCAGCAATGTGCAAATCAGGAATCTAAACCAGGAGGCCGGCCGATGACCTTGTCCGATATAAGCATTAAAAGACCGGTACTGGCCAGTGTGTTTGCTATTGCCATTGTGATTTTCGGGCTGGTAGCATTTTTCAGCCTGGGGGTTCGTGAATACCCCAGTGTTGACCCGCCCATCATAACCGTACGAACAGATTACACCGGCGCCAACGCCCAGATTATTGAATCACAGATTACCGAACCCTTGGAAGAATCGGTAAACCGGGTTGATGGCATCAAAAGAATCAGCTCCATCTCTTCCACCGGACGCAGCACCATTACGGTAGAATTTGAGCTTGGCAGGAACCTTGACAACGCTGCCAATGATGTGCGCGACCGGGTGGCCCAGGCAGTGCGCAACCTGCCGCCCGATGCCGACCCTCCTATTGTTTCCAAGGCCGATGCCGATGCCCAAACCATCTATACCGTTACCCTTTCCAGCGATCAACGCAGCCTGCTTGAACTCACTGAAATTGCCGACAATGTTTTTGCTGAACGCTTACAAACCATTGAAGGGGTGAGCCAGATCAACATCTGGGGGCAAAAACGATATGCCATGCGCCTTATTCTGGATGTGGAAAAGATGGATGCTTTCAACATCACCCCTGCCGACATCCGCAATGCACTCAGCAGTCAGAACGTGGAGCTACCCTCCGGTCAGATTGAAGGGGACAGAACCTACATTACCATACAAACCTACGGACGGCTCAATACGGAAGAAGAATATGACAACCTGATAATCGCCCGTCGCGACAATACCCTGATCCGCCTGCAGGATGTGGGAAGGGCGGTTCTGGGTGCCCAGAATGAAAAATCCATCCTGCGCGGCAACAATGCCATTCCTATGGTGGGAGTGGCTATGCAGCCACAACCCGGCTCCAACTTTATCGAAATTGTAGATGAAGCCCAGCGAAGGGTTAAACAAATGCAACTGGAAATACCCGACGATATTACTATTGGAGTAGGGCTGGATATTACCAACAGCATCAGACGCTCTATAAGGGATGTGCAATATACTATCATTGTTGCCTTTCTCCTGGTTTTGCTCATCATCTTTGTTTTTCTGAGAAGCTTCAGAACCACTTTTATTCCCATTATCACCATTCCCATATCGTTGCTGGGAAGTTTTGCCTTCTTGTATATGGCAGGATTTTCCATCAATGTACTAACCCTGCTGGGCTTGCTGCTGGCCACGGGTCTTGTGGTGGACGATGCCATTGTTATGATGGAAAACATTTATGCCAAAATTGAACAGGGAATGAACCCCATCCAGGCAGCTTTTAAAGGTGCACGGCAGGTATTTTTTGCCATTATTGCCACCACAGTTACCCTTATCAGTGTTTTTCTCCCTATCTTTTTTATGCAGGGTTTAACCGGACGACTTTTCAGAGAGTTTGCCATGGTGGTATCGGGAGCTGTTATCATCTCCACCTTCATATCTCTGACCTTTACGGTAATGCTCTCCTCAAGGATGCTGACAAAGTCAAAACAGGAATACCGGTCTTTGAGATATGTAAGAATGCCCATCGACTATGTTCTGACACGTTATCCCGGTTGGCTGAAAAGGTTTATGCGCTTCAGGGTGTGGTCATTTCCTGCAGTGGCGGTGATGGCGGTGGGGGTATATCTGCTGTTTAACAACCTGCCGACCGAGCTGGCCCCGCTGGATGATAAAAGTGCCATGACCATCATAAGTACAGCTCCCGAAGGTCTTTCTTATGAAATGATGGATGCCTATCAGCTTCAATTGATTGAGCTTCTGGATACGTTGCCGGAAGTGGAATACCTTTTGTCTGTGACATCTCCCGGTTTCGGAGCTTCGGTTTCGGTCAACTCAGGCTTCATTCGTCTGATGCTTGCTCCACCCAATGAGCGGGGCAAAACCCAGATGGATCTGGCCAATGAGCTTCGCCCCTTGCTGGCCAGGTACAATCTGGCCAATAGCTTTGTAGTTCAGCAGCCTACTATCAGCGGGGGATCGGGAGGAGGAAGAGCCCTGCCCGTACAATATGTATTACAGGCACCTAACCTTCAGAAACTGGAAGAATTCCTGCCCGAATTTCTTAACGAAGCCCGGCAACACCCTGCTTTCGATGTGGTGGATGTGGATCTGCGCTTTACCAAACCTGAGCTGGTACTGGATATTGATCGCGAAAAAGCATTTGATATGGGTATCAGCGTAAGGGATATTGCCGAAACCCTGCAAACGTATTTCAGTGAGCAACGGGTAGGATTCTTTATCCGCGACGGAAAACAGTATTTCGTTATCGCGCAGGCTGAAAGACATCAGCGGGGTACACCTGAAAGCATTTCTGATATACGGGTGCGCACAGCCTCCGGAGCGATGGTTTCACTGGAAAACGTAGTGAGATTCCGCCAGGAAAGTCTTCCTCCGCAGCTTTTGCGCTTCAACCGGTATTCTTCTGCTACTATTTCGGCTTCTACAGCATCGGGTTACACTCTGGGCGACGGTATAGATGCCATGGATGAGATTGCCGCAAGGGTGCTGGATGAAAGCTTCTTTACCGCCCTTACCGGCACATCAGCCGATTACGCTGAAAGTGCAGACAATCTGTTATTGGTTTTTGTATTTGCACTCATACTCATTTACCTGACACTTGCAGCTCAATTTGAAAGTTTCCGCGACCCCCTGACCATTATGTTTACGGTACCCCTTGCCCTTACCGGAGCATTGCTTTCATTATGGGTTTTCGGGCAAACCATCAATATATTCAGTCAGATCGGGATGATAGTGCTGGTGGGGATTGTAACCAAAAACGGAATTTTGATTGTAGAATTTGCCAACCAGAAGCGGCTGGAAGGGATGGAACGCATGGAGGCTGTTATGGAGGCAGCGGCAGAAAGAATCCGACCCATTATCATGACAAGTCTCGCTACTGCCCTGGGAGCACTCCCCCTGGTCATTTCCCTGGGCGGCACCTCCAACAGTCGTGTACCCATGGGAGTGGTAATTATCGGTGGACTGCTGTTTTCTCTTGTTCTGACTTTGTTTATCATTCCGGCACTCTACACCTTCATTGCATCCAAAAAGAAAACTTTTGTAACCGAAGAAGAACAGGAGACCCCATAAATGCTTCTGCATGAATGATGCTGATACACCAGGCCCCGCAGCACTAAAAAAGATTAAAAACTTCAATCACACCCATATGAACCCAACCAGGCAAAGAAAACGAAATCAAAGCATTTTACTTCTACTCCTGATGTTTTTACCTGTATTGTCAGCATGGTCACAGCAGATTCTTTCACTGGAAGACCTTATTGACCGTACATTGCAGGAAAACTACCAGCTTCAGGTTGTAAGGAACACCGAACAAATGGCCCGAAACAACAATACATTGGGCAATGCAGGCTTTTTGCCATCGGTAGATTTGAGAGGTGATGTTTTACAGGGAATTCAGAACACCGAACAACGATTTTTCAGCGGAGAAGTACGAAGCGGAGACAATGCCCGAAGCACCAGGCAGGATGCCATCATTGAACTCAACTGGACTGTATTTGACGGTTTCAGAATGTTTGCCCGGCGCGATCGTTTGTCTTTTCTTGAGCAATTGAGCAAAAACGATACACGGTATTTCATTGAACAGACCCTTGCCGATATTACCCGGATGTATTACCAGCTTCTGATGGAAATACAGGTATTGGAAACGGTAAAGAAATCGCTGGAGGTTTCAGCCTTCCGGTTAAAACTTGAAGAACAGAAGCGAAGTGTGGGAACCGGCAATGCTTTGCTCTACCAGCAGGCATTGATTGATTACAATTCCGACAGCGCCATGGTGGCCATGAGAGCCATGCAGGTGAAAGAACTGCAAATACAAATCAATCGGATTACCAACCGTGAGCCGGGCTTTGAATTCTCCCCTGCTTCTTCTGCAGTTGATTTGACGGGGGTGGACACGATGGATGAATTGGTGGAAAAGGCAATAGCCTTCAACCTGGATTTAGAAAGGGCACACCTGGAAGAAATGATTGCCGAAACAACAGTAAGAATTGAAAGATCAGCGCGCTATCCGGTTGTGAGTTTGTTTGGCAATTATTCCTATTCTAACCAAACCAATGAAGTGGGCTTCCTGGAGACCTCAACCGCATTGGGAGGTCAGTATGGCGTAAGGGTGCGCTTTAACCTTTATAGCGGAGGACAGCAAAACACAAGGATACGAAATGCAATGGTTGCCAAAGAAAGCTCAGAACTATCCTCCATGGATGTACGTTCGATGCTGACATCACAATTGGCAAGTCTGATAAATCGCTACGAATCATATTTAACACAATTCAAACTCCTGGACCAAAGCCTGAAAGCTGCCGAAAGTTCACTGGTTATTGCAGAAGAGCAGCTGCAGGCCGGAGCCATCAGTGGTTTTGAATTCAGACAGGCACAATTGACCTCCCTCAGGGTACAAAATCAAAAAATCGAATTGCTTTTTTCTCTGAAAAGCCTTGAAGTGGACATTTTCCGTCTCAGTGGAGAATTAATGGAAAAAATTATCCAGAGAGGTCTTTAATCTGGTAGAAATAATTTGATTATTTTTACCGCTTAACTATAAACCCAAAACCCATGCATGCAAGATTATTTTACTTTTTTCTCATGTTCCTTACAGCCGGAACATGGCTCTATGGCGGGGAGAATTACCGCGTAATACGGGGAGAAAGACCCGTAATCGACTACCATCAATTAACAGAAGCTGACTACCACAAGGGGGAGCTTGTGATTAAGTTCAGGGCTGATTATGCAAAACACCTTGAGCAAAACCCTGTTGACATTGACAAAAATGGCATTGTAAGGTTTCACATCCCTCAGCTGGACAGACTCAATGAATTGTACGGAGCAAAATCTGCAGTACAACACTTCAGCTCCGGAGCTTTCAAAAACGGCTTTACCGAAAGACACAAAGCCTGGGGTTTTCACCTCTGGTATCGGTTGGAGCTGGACGAAAAAGCAGACATCCCTTCGGTAATTGAACAGTATGCCCGAATCAGGGAACTGGAAGTAGCAGAACCGGTGCTTGTAAAAGAAATTATTGGCACACACAACGATGAAGATTTCCGGTTTGTTGATGCTGAACAATTAAAGAACGCATCAAAATGGACCCCCAACGATCCACAATTTGGAAACCAATGGCACTATCATAATACCGGTCAGCAAAATGGTACACCCGGATCCGATATCAGCCTGACACAAGCCTGGGAACTGGAAAAGGGAGATACCGCCGTTATTGTAGCTATCATCGATGGAGGAATAGATTACAATCATAATGATTTGGCCGGGAACATGTGGCCACAGTTAGGATATAATTTTGTCAACGACTCACCCACCATACAACCCCACAACCATGGAACCCACGTGGCAGGTACCATTGCCGCTGTAAGCAACAACAACCTGGGTGTAGCGGGTATTGCCGGGGGTTCCGGCGAGAATGATGGTGTAAGATTGATGTCTTGCCAGGTATTTACAGCCAGTAGCAACGGAGGGTTTCATATTGCTCCGGTGTATGCTGCCGACAACGGGGCTGCCATCAGCCAGAACTCATGGGGATATACCTCGCCCGGCGTTTTTGAGCAAAACGTACTCGATGCCATCGATTATTTCAATGTAAACGGAGGGGGTGAAGCCATGGACGGCGGTATTACCATATTTGCTGCTGGCAACAGCAACTCCTCTGCAGCCTACTACCCGGGATACTATTCCGGTTGCTTTTCTGTGGCAGCTACCAATAACCAGGATGCTAAATCCTGGTACTCCAACTATGGAAACTGGATTGACATTTCTGCACCCGGCGGTGAAACCAATACCGTAACCACAAGAGGAGTTCTCAGCACCCTGAACGGCAATCAGTATGGCTATTACCAGGGTACATCCATGGCATGCCCGCACGTTTCAGGAGTGGTGGCCCTTATGCTATCGTCTGTTTACGGAGAGTTCTCACCTGAAGACGTAGAGGATATCCTGATCAATACAGCAGATAATCATTACGGTTCCAACCCGGGATTTATCGGACAACTGGGTTCTGGAAGACTCAATGCCCATACGGCAGTGGTTCTTTCACAACTATACCTTACCCTGCCTTCCAATCCTTCCAATTTTACTGCTTTCGGCTCCAGTGATTCGCAAATCGATCTCAGCTGGGAGCAAAATGATGAAGGTGACAATGTAATGCTGGCATGGAGCCCCAACGGCACTTTTGGCATACCCCAGGAAGAAACAACTTACCAGGCAGGCGACAACATTGAGGGAGGAGGAATAGTGTTGTTCATTGGCGACACTACTTCTTTCGAACATACCAATCTCAATGCCGCCACATTGTACCATTACAAATTATGGTCTGTGGATGCTGAGGTGAAATACTCCATGGGTCGCACGGCTCACGCCTATACACAATGTGGCATTACTACCCTGCCGGTTTTTGAACCCTTCAGCAGTGGTGACATCCCCTATTGCTGGGCATTTCCCAATGGTCAGGGCAACTGGAAAATGGTGTCCGGTCGCGGAAATCCGGCCCCGGCCATCGAATTCAACTGGAGCCCTTCGATTACCAATTATGAGTTTGCACTGGAAAGCCCTCCCCTGGATGGCAATATCCCGGGAAGTGCCATCGCGCTTGAATTTGATTTGTGGCTCAATAATTACAGTTCCAACACCCTGGAGGAGATGATCGTTCAGGTAGGTTCTGGCAATGAGTGGACCGACGTAATGACTTTTGATAACAGTGGAGGGGATATACCCTGGGACACCTACTTTGTGGATATTACACCCTGGACTTTGAACGAAACATTCATGATAAGATTCAAGGCACAGGGAGAAAACTCATTCAACCTTAACTATTGGGTCATAGACAATTTCAATGTGTATTCCTTCTCATGCCCCCAACCTGCAGATTTATCCATCAGCAACCTGACCTCCAACAGTGCAGACATCAGTTGGGAAGCAGTGGGAGAAGAAACCCTGTGGGATCTGGTTTGGGGAAGTCCGGGCTTTGACCCTGACACACAAGGTACACTGACTGAAGGTTTAACCTCCACCTCCTTTTTGCTGGAGGGACTTTCCATCTTCACCTCCTACCAGGTATATGTAAGAGCCGATTGCGGTGACGACGATTTAAGCCTGTGGCATGGGCCACTGAGTTTCAAAACCCTTGCCACCTGCCCGGCACCGGCAGATTTACAGGTTTCGCAGATAATAGCCGCTTCGGCGTTTGTGGAATGGACTCCTGTTGGACAGGAGACCACCTGGGAACTTAGGTGGGGCCCATCGGGCTTTAACCCTGATAACAGCGGCACAATTGTCAGCGATCTTACCCAATCGGAATATCTCCTGGATGGACTGGAAAATGTAACCCCATACGATGTGTATGTGCGCGCCATTTGCGATGAAGAGGATATCAGCATCTGGACCGGACCGGCAAGCTTCTCTACCATTTGCGATATATTCACTCTTCCATTTACCGAAGCGTTTGACGGAAGTTCAATTGATTGCTGGTCTTTCCCCAATGGCCAGGGAAACTGGGGCTTTGGCTCCTCCTATCCCCCACCCTCTTCTGTCAGCGGTGCTCCTCATGCCACTTTCAACTGGAGCCCTTCAAGGGTAGGATATTCGTTCGCGCTAACCAGCCCCTTGCTCGATGCCACCAACCTGGAAGAGACTGTTAAAGTGGATTTTATCCTGTTCCTCAACAATTACAATAACAACAACCTGGAACAGATGTCGGTTGAATACAAAGCCTTTGATGCTGATGACTGGACAACACTTGAAACCTATACCAACGAAGGTATTGGTGGCGGCAACCAGGAACATGTCGTTACAGGATTATTGATTCCTGGTATGCAGGGACAAATGTTCCAGGTACGTTTCAGGGCTCATGGAGAAAACTCCTTCAGCATCAACGGATGGAGTGTTGATGATGTATCCGTTTACCAGGAAATCATGGAAGACTGCCTGGCCCCGACAGGTATTACCGCATTGCTGCCCACCCCCAGCAGCATCCAGATATCCTGGACACCCCAGGGGAATGAAAGCAGCTGGGAGATACTTTACGGGGAGGACGGTTTTGACCCGGAAACAAATGGGGTTCTTTTGGAAAACATCACCGAAACACCCTACGTTATCCAGGACCTTGACTCCTCCACAGCCTACCACGCTTATGTGAAGGCCGTTTGCCAGGCAAATTACTATAGTGAATGGAGTGGTCCGGTGTCTTTTACTACCGAACCACCATCCTATACCATTACCATTACCAGCGAAGGTCCCGGGGAAACCGACCCGGAAGAAACTGCCATCGTTGAGCATGGAGAGGACTTTACCCTTTACATGGATCATGTGGAAGGAGGTGAACTTGTGGATGTTTTGCTGAATGGAACTTCTGTAATGGAACAGGTGGAATCAGGAACAGATTCCCCGAGACTGGTGCTCAGCAATGTAACTTCAGACCACCACATCCATGTAATTTTTGCGCTGTATCAGTATGAGCTGGTAGTATCAGCGGAACCTGCTGAAGGGGGAACCGTTACAGGCGCGGGAGTTTATGACCATTATGAAGATGTTACCGTTGAAGCCATCCCGGCCGATGGCTATGAATTCCTGCACTGGGAAGATGCTGATGGAGAGTTTGTTGCTTCGGAAGAGGCTGCATTCACTTTCATGATTCCGATGCACATCCATCTGGTAGCCCACTTCCGTGAAGCAACTTCTGTCCCTGCCCTGACAGGTCCTGATGGACTGACAATATACCCCAACCCTGCCCACGACAAACTCTGGATCGAATTTACCCGTGAAGGACAGGAAGAGCTGCAAATCGCTTTGTACAACATGGCAGGCAGCAAAGTAACGGAACAAACCATCAGCGAAAGCGGTTATATCAAAACCTCACTGGAGCTGGAAGGAATCCTGCCCGG
>RECE01000092.1 GCA_007694165.1 Bacteroidota bacterium | reverse complement strand
GCAGTTTCTCCATAAATTCAAACACGTTTTCTTTGGTAACTTCAATGGTCTCATCTAACCCTTCGGAGCTTTTCATAAAGTTGGCAATGGTCTGGTTTACATTTTCGGCAATGGTAGAGTCTACTATCAAGCGCCCCAGCATACCTTTCCCACTGTTGATATTTTCCATAATTTCAGCAAGTTCCCTGGCAATAACTTCAGCATTGCTGGCTGTTACCTGCAAACTTGCAATAATGGCATCGGTTTCAACAGGCTCAACAGAATTGAGGTGTTGACCATCGGCCACGGTTGCTGCAAGATTGCTGCCCTGGGCAATAATAACAATACGGTCGCCAATAATACCTGAGGAGCCTATGGTAGCCTCGCTATCTGCTTTAATGAACTCCTGTACATTTCTTCTAATAAGCATGTCAACCTGAACTGTTGAATCATTAATAATCCTGATATTGTCAACAATACCCACATTGATGCCCGAAAAGCGCACGTTATTGCCTACCTGCAGGCCACTTACATTAAAAAAATTGGCGGTGACTTTAAACACAGGATTAAACAGGTTTTGCTGTTTCCCTATATAAAAGATCGCGATGACAAAAATTGCAAGGCCTACAAAAATAAAGAGTCCCAGGCGTGCTTTGAAAGCGGGTGTATAATTTTCCATTTTGTTGGTTATTAGTGTTTTGGCTAATTCTTGTTTATTTAAAAAAGGACTTAATCAATTCATCCTTTGAATTATTAAAATCATCGATATCTCCTTCCAGGTATACTTCACCATCTTTTAACATGATAACGCGATCGGCAGTAGCACGGGCGCACTCAATATCGTGTGTAATGATGATGGATGATGTTTTGTATTTTTTCTGCACTTCATTGATAAGAAGGCTTATTTCATCAGATGTAACCGGGTCGAGCCCTGTAGTAGGCTCGTCGTATAACATGATCATGGGATCAAGCACCACGGTACGTGCCAGGCTTGCCCGCTTGCGCATACCGCCTGATAATTCGGACGGCATTTTGTTGTAAGTGTCGGATAGCCCCACATTTTCCAATGCCTCAGCTATCTTTTCGTCCATTTCTTTTTTGGAAAGGTGCTTTTTCAGTCTCTTCAACGGAAATTCCAGGTTTTGCTTGATGGTCATGGAATCATACAATGCTCCGCTCTGAAAAAGAAATCCGATCTTTTGTCTGAGCAGGGCCAGTTCTTTAGTGTTTAATTCGCTCACATCTTCATCAAATACCTTGATTGTACCCTGATCGGGCTTTAGCAAGCGAACGATACATTTGATAAGGACCGATTTCCCTGACCCCGACTTCCCCAATACCACGAGGTTTTCATTATCGAAAAGCGATAAGGAGAGGTCTCTTAATACTGCCAGATTATCAAAGCTTTTCCTGAGGTTATTGATTTCAATAACCTGCTTGCGGGCCGTTGCTTCTTTTATTGTTGTATTGGCTTCTGGTGTAAGCATGATTGTTCCGTTTTCCATATTAAAGCATGTCGGTAATTTGTACAGCAATCAAATCAATAAGTATCACAAACAGGGAAGCAAGCACAACGGCTGAATTGGCAGCTTTGCCAACACTTTCGGTACCACGTCCGGCGGTAAACCCTTTATAACATCCCACAAACCCAATGGCAGCCCCAAAGAAAAAAGTTTTAACGATAGCGGGTATTAGATCTATGAAACCTATGACACTGAATGCCTGGGAGAAAAACAATACAAAAGTTACATCTCCTTTGATATTCGCACCGGCCCAACTTCCCAATATGCCCAATGCATCGGCATACAATACCAGTATGGGTATCATAAAGGTTGCAGCAAGCACTCTGGGCACCACCAGGTATCTCATGGGATTGATGGAGGATACTTCCATGGCTTCAATCTGTTCGGTCACTTTCATGGAACCTAACTCGGCGCCCATCCCTGACCCTATTTTTCCGGCACAAATCAAAGCTGTAACCACAGGGCCCATTTCTCTTATGATAGATAAAGCGACCATGCCAGGCAGCATCGACTCGGCTCCGAAATCAACCAGTACCGGACGCGATTGAATGGTAAGAACCAAACCAATGACAATTCCGGTTACTGAAATGAGCGGTAAAGTCTTGTTTCCGATCTGGTAACACTGCCGCAGAAATTCATGAAACTCAAACTCACGGGAGAAAGCCGCTTTTGTGGCAAGCCACAAAAACAGGAAAAAATCGCCCACCGCTGAAAAGAAAACATTTGCTTCTTTAGTTTTGACAAGAGTTGTCTCACTAAGCATTATAGCCTGCTTCTTTACATTGGGTAGTTTTTGTATCTTTCTTATTACAGGTTTAATAATTTTCATGTGTTGTATTTATTGAAATACCAATGTTGTTGTTCCTGCGGATAAACGCTTCTTTGTCACCTTACGAAGGTAAGCAGGTATCCCGTCAGTGCTATTACATTATATAGGGGAATAGTTACATTATTCACTGATTCTGCAAACTTTCAAGGACAAAAACAGTGTCGCGGGAAATCCGATAAAATGTTTAATCCATTAGCGTCGATGGGCTCATTACTGCCTCAGGAAAAGGGCTTTACATTGCCGTATTTCACTGATATTCAACATTATAACATAGTGCTTAACATTAAAATAACATTTATTTCACATTATGATACAGATATCTTAACATTGAGGTAACCCCTTTTGAATTTTGGTTTGCCAATTTTGCAAAGTAATAATCTAAATTATTTTTAAATGCGGCACAAATTAATATTCTGCAGTTTGCTACTCTTATTGATAATTCAATTTGACGTCTTATCGGCAACAAAAGAAAATGATTCTCCGGGTAATTTCACTTTAAGGGGAAAAATATATGACAATAAAACCAATGAACCACTCACAGGTGCCACAATAGTAATTGCAGGTACCAATTTATACAGTGTTGCCGGCCTTGATGGTTCGTATATCCTGCGAAATGTTCCGTCAGGGGAGCATGAGGTAAATATTTCATTCATCTCTTATGAGCCGGTATCTGAGAAGATTCAACTACATGGGGATGAGCAACGAGACTTTGGATTGGAAACTGTTTCATTTACACTGGGGACAGTTGAGGTAGTGACATCAAGGTTAACAAGCACAGAAGCAAGTGCGAGAGCAACTGAGAGAAATGCAATGAATGTAATGAATGTAATTTCAGCGCGTGAAATTGATTTCTCTCCGGATGTTACTGTAGCCAATGTAGTGCAGCGTGTTTCAGGGGTTTCTTTGGAGAGGAGCAGTAGCGGTGATGGTCAACATGCCATAGTGCGCGGGATGGATAAAAGATATAATTACACCCTGGTAAACGGAATTAAAATCCCGAGCCCCGATCCAAAAAACAGATACGTCCCTTTAGATATTTTTCCCTCAGAACTTCTTGACAGGCTTGAGGTAACAAAAGCCCTCACTCCAAATATGGAAGGCGATGCCATTGGTGGAGTAATGGATATGAAAATGAAGGATGCTCCTGATAGGTTCCTGTTAAGTGTAAACCTTGGCAGCGGCTATAGCCAAATGTTCCTGGACCGTGATTTTTTGAGTTTTGACAAAAGTGTGATGGCTTTGAAATCGCCACGACGACTCTATGGCACCCAATACAGGGCAACCATTGATGACTTTTCTGTGGATAATCTGGATTTCACTTCTGGCACTGCACCGGTAAATCAAACCATTGGACTGGCCCTGGGCGATCGGTTCTACAATGGCAAGTTGGGCTGGATCCTGGCCGGGAGTTATCATAATACCTACCGTGGTGCCAATAGTTTGTTTTTCGAAACCGATGTTGACCGCAATACCAATAACCCCTTTTATGATGAAGTACAGATGCGCCAGATATCAACACGACAAATGCGCGCCGGAGTACACTCCAAAATTGACTACAGGATTAACAACAGAAATAAAATTGATTTATACAATGCACTGATAAGTCTTACAGATATCCAGGCCCGTAACCGTATCGATACCAACTTACGAATTGGCAGGGGGCAAGGCCCCGGAACAGGCCGGATTGCCGAACGTGACAGGGCCAGGATACGCACGCAGCAAATCTTTAATACCACCTTGCAAGGGAATCATGAAATCATCGAAACTTTAACAGCAAACTGGTCCGGAGTTTATTCCAGAGCAACCAATGAAGAGCCCGACTTGACAGAAGTGATCAGGCGATCTGGTACATCCAGAAATGCTGCCGGGGAAATCGTGAAAGAAATAGACCTGCTGGACCGCGATCTTAACCGACGATGGGTTAATAATTCCGATCAGGATTTAGCAGGGTATATAAACCTGACTTATTATCATGATCTGGGCAATTTGCAGACTGAGTACTCAGTGGGTGGAATGTATCGCGCTAAGGAGAGGACCAATTTTTACGATAATTATCTCTTTCGCGCATCCCCCATTTACCAGCAATGGGAAGGTAGTATATTCGATCATTCCTGGAATTTGTTTAACACCCAGGGTACTCCAACCGATCCTTTGAATTATGAGTCATACGAGAATGTTTTGGGGTATTATGCCCAGCTAAAGGCGGATATTTCCAACTTTCAGCTTTTGGGTGGTGTTCGTGTGGAAAGCACCGATTTTGGATGGATCAGCAATGCACCTCCACAAACCCAGGGACGAACCGGATCCATCAGTTATCAGGATATATTACCCAGCGTTCATTTGAAATATTCACCCTGGGGCAATACCAATTTTCGCACATCCTATTTCCGTTCCCTTAGCCGACCCAATTTTTATGAAGTAATTCCTTATGAAATCAATGAAGGGGATTACCGTGAACGTGGAAATCCATTCCTGCAGCGAACTACGGCAGATAATTTTGATTTTCGCTATGAGTATTTCCCAAGTCAATTGGATCAGATTTTAATCGGAGCATTTTATAAAACGATTCAAGACCCCATTGAAAGTGCATTGCAGATATCAGGGCAGGCCATATTCCTGCAGCCCAACAATTTTGGAACTGCCAACAACATGGGTGTGGAGGTGGATATTGCAAAATACTTCAGGAATTTTGGGATTCGGGCATTTTACAATTTTACCGATTCCCGCATTACCACTACAAAGATTTTCCGTTTTCGTGATGAAAACGGACAGCTAACTTCCCGCGAAGAACTTCAAACCAGGCCCTTGCAAGGACAGTCAAGACACATCAGCAACCTGTCATTGTTATACAAAAACCAGAGAAACAAGCTGGACATACAGTTGGCAATGGTGTATACCGGACGAAGAATCATCAGTGTATCTCCCTATCTTGATAATGACATTTGGCAAAGGGGTTTTACCCAACTTGACCTGTCTGTTGAAAAAGGATTTGGAAATCATATCAAAGTGTTTGTCAAGGTGAATAACCTGCTGAACACTCCTATGCGAGCCGATATATTATTGCCAAATACCTTTAACCAGGAACAGGTACCTTATCTGGATGTCAGTGATGTACTTTTGGTTCGGGAAGACTTTTACAAAATCAATGGTTCAATAGGTCTTAAATATAATATTCAATAATCAATAATCAATAATCAATATTTTACAAATCTAAAAACAAAAAGAATGAAAAACAGAAGATTTCTTAACATTGTAGCAGCTATTCTGGCAGTAGCATTTATTGCCTGCGACAAAGATGATTCAGATGTAATTATCGATGAGCCTGAACCGGACGAGATCGTAACCATTACTGACGATACTACCGAACTCTTTGGTCCCATGCGCGGCACACTTAAAGCCGGCAACACTTACACCGTTATTGGTGACCTCATTATTCCTGAGGGTGAAGAAATTGTTGCTGAAGCAGGCGTAACCCTGATTTTTGACATGCCTGATGACGGCATCGGTTATGAAATTACCAACCACGGTGCTTTTATCAGTTTGGGAACAGAACAAAGCCCCAACTTGTTATCCGTACCTGAATCGTATCGCACGCTTGATAATGTTTTTGCAGGACTATGGGGCGGAATTCAGTGCTCTGATAAAGCAGATGCTATTGTACTAAAGTGGACCCGTATGGAATATGTAGGCGGTGAAGGTGGACCCGGCACACCTCGTGCAGGAAGCATTCGCTACGGTATTTGGACACTCAGCGATCAGACTGAAGTGGTAATTGAAGATAGCTGGTTCTACGGTTCCAAAGATGACTTTTTCAGACCTGTAGGAGGCAAATTACACATTGTACGCAACACATTTGAATTAATGGGCGAAGATGGTGGTGACATCATCAACGTAAAGGGTGGAACTGTAGGAAATATCGCATACAACGTTGTTATTGGCGCTGCAACCAATGCGTTCAAACCTTCAGATGATGGTGAGAGTACTATTCAGTCAAACATAGGTATTTTTAATAACACTATAATCAATAGCGGTCACAGAAGAGCTGGCTTGAATCGTGGTTCCAACATCAATTTTGAAAATGGTGCACGTGGTTTTGCCTATAACAATATTCTTGTAAACAACAAAAATGGTATCCGTGTATTGGATGATGCTG
>RECE01000093.1 GCA_007694165.1 Bacteroidota bacterium | reverse complement strand
ACACTGCTGATGACAGCGCAATGGCAGAGACGAGATAATCACCCTTTTAGTCAGGACATAAACTGTAGTCATACCCTGACATGTTCTGTACGAAAGGATGTTCCTATTCTGCCCTGCACGACACATCCGCCACATCCGTATTTTGCCCTCCAACCCTAATCCCCAAAAACCCGGGTGAGCATCTCCAGAAATGCATCTTTGCGCAAGGGTTTGGTGAGGTAGTCATCCATGCCCAGGGCCATGTATTTTTCCCTGTCGCCTTCAAAGGCATTGGCACTCAGCCCTACTACCGGTGGCAAATCATCATACATGCTTCTCAGGGCATGGGTGGCAGCAACACCATCCATCACAGGCATCTGAATGTCCATGAGGATGAGGTCAAAAGCGCCGGATTTGTAGATTTGAACGACCTGTTGCCCGTCGCATGCTATGGTTACCTGGTGGCCCATATGTTTGAGCAAAATAGTGATTACCTTTTGGTTGATGGTTTTGTCTTCGGCCAGTAAAATTCTGAAAGTTTTCGGAGGGGAAGGTTTTTCCGGTGTTGGGTTATCCTTTGATGCAGTTTGCTGGGTTACTTTTCCGGCCCGGAAGGTAAACCAGAACGTGCTCCCTTCGTCGGGGGTGCTGACCGCACCTGTATCTCCGCCGTGCAAGGCTGCCAGCTGCTTGCTGATGGAAAGACCCAATCCGGTTCCTTCATACCTGCGGATGTCCCTGTCATCCACCTGGGCGAAGGGTTTGAAAAGTCCTGTGAGTTTTTCAGGTTCAATTCCGATGCCGCTGTCTGTAACGGCTACTTTGATGCAGTGCTCTTGCGGGCTGGCTTCTGTCTGCACTTTTTCTTGCTCTACCTTCGATACTTCCAGATGGATGGTTCCCTCGTCGGTGAATTTGATGGCATTGCTCAGCAAATTGTTAAGAATCTGGCTCAACCGGCTTTTGTCGGCGTTTAACCATTCAGGAACCTCAGGGTGAATGGTAAGCGACATGCTCACATCTCCGTTGCATAGCTTCTGGTAGAATCGTACCGACTGTTGCAGGAATTCATGGAAATTAAAATCAATGCGCTTGAGGCGAACTTTGCCATCTTCAATTTTGGAAAAATCAAGCACCTGGTTTACGATTTCCATCAGGTTTTCGCTGGTATTTTTCAGTATTTCCATGTGCTCTTTTCTCTCCGTGCTGAGCTCAGATTCCGAGAGAATGTCGATCACACCCATAATCCCGGTAAGGGGAGTGCGGATTTCATGGCTCATGTTGGCCAGGAAATTTTGTTTGAACCTGACGGATTCCCTGGCAATGGCGATTTGTTGTTCATACTTTTCCTTCTCCAGGTGGTCTGAACGATCTTCCACCAAGCAGATACCCCCTTCCACAATGTTGCCATCACTCAATACAGGAGAGGCCAGTAATCGCACGGGGGTAGATATTTTAGTGACAATAGTCTGAAATTCTCCTGTATAGGTGGCAGGATTACCAGCTAACACTTCCTCTAAAGCCTGCTGCAGGTCGATGTTGGAGATTTTTCTCAAATCAACACCGATGATTCTCTCCCTGGGGGATTTGATAATGGTACAAAGGTAGTCGTTGCATTCGGTTACAATTCCCTGTTGGTTAAACTGCAATATCCCCATGGGAGATTTTTCAAAAATCAGCCGGAATTTGTTTTCGCTTTTGCGCAGGGCCTCTTCAGCCAGTTTCTGTTCGGTGATTTCCAGGAATGCCGCCACGAAATGGTCGGGTTTGTATTGATACGCAACGCAATCATACCAACGGTTATTGGGTTGCAGGTATTGCTGAAACCGGATCTCTTTCCCATCACGCGCTACTTTGCCAAAGGTCTCAATCCAGTTGAAGGGGTCTTTTTTTATTCCCGGGAAAGCTTCGGTAACGAGCATGTCTTTGGGGTTGACTCCCGTGAGTTTCTCGTAGCTTTCATTGGCATCCAGAAACAGGTAATCCACAGGTTTTCCCCTATCATCATAAATCATTTTGTGGTAGGCCACCCCGATGGGCCCCTTTTCGAACAATGCCCTGAAGGTGATTTCGCTCTCGCGCAGTTTCTCTTCTGTGATTTTCTGATGGGTAATGTCGCGCACAATCGACAGGGCTTTGTCTGTGCCCATCTTTACCATTCGGGCATCGAAATACCTTTTTTTCCCTTTGACTTCCAGTGTGTAGGAATAGGTTTGGGGCTGGCCTGTGTCAAACAAGTCTGTGAGGGCTTTCTGGTTCAACTGGTATAAAAACGGGGGAAGAACCTCTTTGTCTTTTTTATGGAGGAATTCTTCAGGAGCCAGGATAAGTTCTTCGGCGCTTGCTGCCCGGCAATCCAGAAATACTCCCTCCCGGTCAAAAACGAAAATCATATCAGGGATGGAGTTGATCAAGGCATTGAAATGATCGTTGGTTTTGCCCAGGGCCTGGGTCATGGTTTGAAGCTCATGGTTGATGTTGATAAGCTCCTCATTGGCCACGGTGAGCTCTTCGTTCATGACTTTGTCCTCTTCCAGCTGGTCACGGAGTTGTTGTTCAGTCTTTTTAAGCTTTTCGTTTGCAATGACTTCAGAAGTAATGTCGTAGAAAATAGTGGAGAAATAGTGTTTTTCAGGTGAGCAAACATGGATTTTGTACCAGCGATCAAAAGTTTCCAGGTATTTTATGATATTTTCTTCTCCACCTTCCAGGGCAATTTTGCCATAAAGTGCAAACCAGTCAAAGGATTCATGCTTTAAGCGGGGTATAATATCTCCGGCCTTTTTTCCAAGAATATCCTTTGCCTTCAGTCCCGTCATCTTTTCAAAGGATGAATTGACCTCAATATACTGGAAGTCAACCGGGTGGCCTTTATCATCCAGTATAATACGGTGATAAGCGTACCCGAAAGGTGCGTTGTGTAAAATATTTTCTCTGTAATTCCCCTTTTTCATAACCCTGTGTTTTTGTTGATCGGTAAAAGGTTCTTTCCCTTATGACCTCACTTCCGACCCTTTCCCTGCAGGCTATCAGCCTTTAGTGCAGAATAGCCTGTTAAACTCCCTCTATTGTTTTAACAAAAATTATCCTTCGTTGTAAAATTATAATAAAAATTTGATTTGAGGTTGTGGGAAGGAAAAATTTGTGCTAATTCTGACATAGTATAGATGAATGAGGATGCTGGTTGCTGAGAAAGGAGATTTCACGCCACCGCACGTTCGCCTCGAATTGGGGGCTGCTCCATTATAAACGGAACATGCACCCGGCCCCGGAGGGTTGCATAGTACCATGCTGGTGAGGGTATGACTGCTGTGGGTCTGTTAATAAAATAAATCAACGTTTATTCGTGGAGAGAATTCCGCTCAGAGGAGAGGGATGTGTTGGGATAAAGAGGGAGACGCGCCGGGCAGGCGCGTCTGTACAGGGTCTCAAGGGGAGCAAATAGGAGACGCGCCATGCAGGCGCGTCTTTACAAGAGATTATCGCGTAGATTCCATTTGTTTTCAATTCAGTAAATGGTGGCAGTTAAAGGATTATTTTTTCTGTGTATAGCAATGCTTCTGAAAATGAGATCATAAACCAGGCTTCGCCATCCTAAACAATGCTGTACTATTTTGGATACATTTTGTATTTTCAATTTGCAACCCAAGCATAAATCCGCCATACACTGCTGTAAAGACGCGCCTGTTGGCGCGTCTCCCCTTATTATACCCCGCATCATCTGTACAGACGCGCCTGCCCGGCGCGTCTCAAATTTAATTTACTGGCCAGCTATTTTTTAGTCCGGACCGGACGGGAGCGTTGTGCAATGCTGGTGAAGGTATGACTCTAGTTTATGCCCTCACTAAAATGGTATTGATGAGGAGTGAAATGGCAGATTTACAAAGCGACATAATTAAAATAAAATATAAATCTCGCCATCCTTGAATGAGAAAAATAAAGAAATATAGCAGACAACATAAACAATTAACATCCCACCAATATTCTCGGAAATAATTTTTTCATAGAAGTAAAGGTTAAAAATATAGTTCATTATCAACATGAGAAACACAGAAAGAATCAAAATAATCGTTTTGAGAATAATAATCTTTTTCCGACTGGAAATGCTTTTTGTTAATTTCTCAAAAACTATCTTTTTAAGGAGCAGAAGAAGAAGAGGTGACCCCACAGCTAAAGCATAGCAAACTTGTGGAAGACTGACTTTTGAAAAATCAGAACCAACAGAAATACCAACAAGTGCAACACCAAAAAATAAATGCATGGCAACCATCAATATTGTTACTGTGAAATTGTTTGGCTTTTTCATGTTAATTATCATTTGTTATTTAAGTGATAGTTGCGATATCTTATAACATCTGCATCATGATCCCTCATCCTCAATTGCATGCTGCGAATAACATCAAACTGGGATACACTATAGGTAACTCCAGCACTAAAAATTGCTACAGGAATAGTGGTTAGTCTAAAACCCTGTAAACCCCAAGAATATAAATTCCAGGTAGTTTTGCCAAATCCAAGAACTCCACCGCCCCACGTAGCATATCTACCGGATTCTCTTCTTATTAAACTGGTTGTGTAATCATTCTTAACACGCTGAATACCTGATATAGTTATTTCAGGTGTTTAATAAGTTATATTCCATCCGTCCCGGTAGGCTATTGTTCCACCATTTTCTGGTATTTTATGCCACTTACAATCCCAAAGCAAGTAACTTCCATCATCGTTAACTTCGAAAATATCATTGTTAAAATAAAATTTTTCAGGTGGCAATTCTTCTCCTGAACTTGGAAACTCACCCCCCATATGATTCAACCTCATCACCCAAGCCCCCGTAACGGCACCATTGGCGAATTTGCCGCCGCCCAGCACTTCTGCAGTACCACCGATGGAGGAGGCCATAGCTACCTGGCTGGCCATTGACATTTTGGGGCCTTGGTATTGTATGAAGCTTCCGCCCAGCGAAGATATCTGTTAGCAAGTGAAGCAATTGATGGTCAAAGAACGATTTTGATGGTGCAATATATAAAATATTTTAATTGGTGGGGTTGGAAATATGATGATAATGGTTTCAGGCTTTCAGCCTGACAGATACATCTTTGCCATTTTCCCGGGGCGTTGCCCCGGGCTTTGGTATAGCAGCCTTACAGGCTGAATGGTCATTTGGATTAGAGAACGCATGCGCTGCAATCAAATGATTAAAGATTGATTAGTCCGGACCGGAACTCAAGTCCGGACCGGACGGGTGCCCTGATTTATCTCTTGTCTCTACTCTCTCTCCTCATCAACCATCAACCATTCAGCCCCTCATTTATAATTCATAATCCATCATTATATCTCCCCTCAACCCTTCCTCTTTCCCATTCTCCCCCAAATACCCTATTTTTGCACCAACCTAAAGCCACACCCATGGGATACCAACAGATTTCCATCAAAGCCCCCACATCTTACACCGACGATATGCTGCGGCAAATGATTTCCCGGCAGTTGAAGATACGGCAGTTCTCTTTCCAGGTGGAAGGGAAAAGCCTGGATGCACGCAACAAACGCGAGATTCACTGGCTGCTGAAGATTGCGGTGGTATCCGATGAAATCAAAGGTGGGGAAGCACCCGGTACAGAACCTCTGCACATCCCTTACCGCAAGCGCAACGAAAAAGTGCTGGTGGTGGGAAGTGGTCCGGCGGGCTTTTTCTGTGCATATGTATTGCAGAAGGCCGGTTTTCAGACCGTGATCATCGACAGGGGTTCCGATGTGCTGAAACGCAACCGGTCTATTCAGACTTTCGAAAGGGGAGGGGCGTTCGACCCTATGAACAATTACGCTTTCGGGGAGGGTGGTGCCGGTACTTTTTCCGATGGGAAGCTGACCTCCCGCTCCAAACACATCAGCAAGGAGCGGCAGTTTATCCTCAACAGCTATATTGAGGCCGGGGCACCTGCTGAAATCGGATACATGGCTCATCCGCACCTGGGGACCGATAACCTGATCCGGATAGTAAAGTCGCTGCGGCAACATTACATGGAACTGGGGGGTGAGATGCGGTTTGAAACCCTGCTGGAAGATATCGTGGTGAAGGAGGGGAAGTTTCATGAAGCCCTTACTTCCGGCGGTGCTATTGCTGCCGATGCGCTGTTTGTAGCACCCGGCCATTCGGCCTATGAGACTTATCGGATGCTCATCAACAAGGGCGTCCCTTTTCGCACCAAGAATTTTGCCATTGGCAGCCGCATGGAGCATCCCCAGGAACTGGTAAATATGGCCCAATGGGGTACAGTGAAACTGCCCGGGGTGAAAGCTGCCGAATACCGCCTTACCTCACCCGGAGATGGCAAGCATCAGGTGTATTCCTTCTGTATGTGTCCCGGAGGGATGGTGGTGCCTGCTGCGGCGTATGCCGGCACCAGTATTGTCAATGGGATGAGCTTTTACAAGCGCGACGGACAATTCGCCAATGCCGCCTGTGTGGCAGGACTGCATCCCGATGAGCTTGCCGGCAAGGTGGTGACTCC
>RECE01000369.1 GCA_007694165.1 Bacteroidota bacterium | reverse complement strand
TATAAACAGGAGAGGAAGAATGAAAAGAATGGTAAGATTTTTCATGATATGGAGTTTTTAGGTTTGAAAAAAAATATGGGTCGTGGAATACCTGTTCCGGTTCATTCTCTAAGTTAGTGATTTTTACGTAGATAAATAAGCTGGAAACAATGAATATTCTGCTTTAGTTATTGCTCATTATAATATGCACTACACTTATCTATTGCTGTCAGTTTTAACTGACGTTCTAAGATGCTCAAAAGTTCTGGGGGCTTTAGCCCCATTTAGACAATCATTCGCTAAAATGAAATATATTTTCTTTCCGGCAATGTAGTGCAATGAATTATAATTATATTTGAAAAAAATTAACGTTCCGGGAATTTGTTGAGAATTCAGTATCGGGCAATTAGCGGAAGGACAGCAAAGAACGCAAGGGATTCCCACAAAAACATTTTTTATGAGCAGAAATTCATTATTGATCCTATTGGTCTTAGTGGTTTTTTCATTAGGCTGTAGCAAGGAGGAAGCAGAACTTCGTTTGCCTGAGTTTGAAGTTCCCGTTGTCACCGGGTATCACATGAGAGATGAAGCAGCGCAACCCATGGGGGCTATTGGCTTACCCAATGTTAAGCTGGGGCATCCATCAGGTGACTGGAACTGCGATTATTTTATTTCCTTTTTCCCCAATCCAGCCATCAATTTTGGAAGTATTCATATGAAAAGTCCGAATGCAAATCATATAAAAAAGGTATGGATTACCCGGGCAGTCTTCAGACCTCCTTATGCTACACCAGTCATTGCAACTGACGGAATGAATAACTTTATTGCGGGTGGTTTCCCCTTGATACAGGCCGAAACAACAGATGATAGGCTTTTTCTCAATCTTACCGAGCTGCCTTCAGGATATTATCGTTTGTACGTGAGTGTTAACGGCCATTTGTTTTATGATAACATTGTTATAGACAAGAATTTTATCCCTTATTATTAAAGATGACCTTGTTCATATAATACATTTTTCAACCAAAATCTTTAGAAATGAAAAAAATCTCCATTGTAGTTTTTCTGTGCATGATAAGTATCAGTATGTTGTTTGCAGAATCTCCCTTTAAAATTGGACTTAGCGGCTCCGTACAAGGCAATCAGTATGGCATTTTGCTTCCCATGTGGGTAAGTCAAAGGGTGGCATTGGTTCCTGCTTTTGAAATGAAATATGCAGAAACAGTGGGTATGGATATGGCCGTGGGTCTGGCGATTAGGCGCTACCACAAAGTAGAAGACGTTGCTCCTTACCTTGGCTTCAGGGTCGGAACAGCTTTATTTACCCCTTCACCCGACAATGAGTTTGATAATGAAAGAAGGGTTGATATGATTTTTGGGCCGAATGTAGGCATCGAATACTTTTTTACCGAGCGTTTCAGTGCCGGGGTGGAAGCCCAGGGGAATTTCACCAAATCCCATGAGAAATCTCTCAGGTTTGGAAATCCCGGTGGACTGAACTTCAACACCGCCACCATGATCAGTGTGACGGTTTATTTTTGAAAACCTGCAGATGTGTCAGTTCTGTATGATTGAAATTCTTCGCAGGGAAAGAGGTATTTTCAGCTTTTACCGGCTGATTCTTCTTTCCCGGCGTTCTCAATCTCTTCAATGACTTTTTCCTTTTTAAGGAGGTACAATCCAATCCGCTCTTTGCTGATGCCTTCCCTGATTTTGTAATTATAGACAGGTATTTCCAGGTCAAGGCGGGCTTCAAAGCAATTAAAAAAAACATTTTCATTGCCGGCAAGTTGCTCTGCAACCTCCACGAGGTGGGTGGAAATGGCAAAAAAACCTTTCTCATGTTTTGAGAAAGCATTGATTACTGAAAGGGATCCATCGAATGCATCTTTAACATTTGTGCCGCGAAACAATTCATCGAATACAACAAAAAGATTGTTGTTGATTCTGAGTTGGGCAGCTACATGTTTTATCCTCATGATTTCATTCATGAAATGACTGTATCCTTTGTTGATATTGTCCGAAAGATTGATGGTTGTGAGCAATCCGTTAAAAACGGGAAGCTGCATGTTTGCTGCCGGCACCGGAAATCCCAGGTGGGCAAGGTAAACCGAAATTGACAGCGCTTTTAAAAAAGTGGATTTGCCAGCCATGTTAGGTCCGGTCAGAAAGCAAACTCTTTTTCCGGGTATACTGCTGAAATCATTTACAACCGGATTCTCCAGAAAAGGATGAAACAGACCCGTAATGTTGAAGCTTCCTTTGTTCCGTATGAAGGTTGGAAGTGAAAAACAATGTTTAACTGATGCTTCAGCTACAGACTGAAAAGCATCCATGAAGTACACCAGTTCCAGAAGGTCTCTCACCGAACTTTTTTCTTTTCTGCGGAAATAGAAGTCCAGTCTTCCGGTATCCTGGGCGTTTAGCTTTTCCTTTTTTCTTAAAGTTAAAACGTTCTTCAGCCGGGTCTTTTTCACCCTGTTGATGACAGTTTGCCTATAATTTTCGAGGATTTCGGGCAGTTGGTCCTCATCCAGGGCGCAGAAAAAATCATATAAATAGATGATGAGATCGGTTAACTGCTTTACACCACGTTGTATCAGATAGTATTCGTTATTAGGCTTTAGGGCATAATAAATTGCTTTCCTGATTGATGTAAGTCTTGATGTCCGGTAGGGGACATTTTGTTGCTTAAGATATATTTCTGTAAAATTCAGGTTTTCGCGATTTATGTGGAGTTGATTTCGGTTTACGCACAGATACCGGATCATAGAAACCCGCTCTTCCAGGGTATTTATATCGCTCAGCGGATACGCAAAAAGCATCTCCAGCTTCAATTTCCCCCCGGTAGAGCGGGTGCAGTTAAATAAAGAGAATACGGATGCTTCCCCCCTGGGTTTCTCAAAAAGATCCAGGTCAGTAGCCGTTTGTCGATCACAAATAAATGTCATACATAGCGCTAAAAAATACTATAGATTAACCGCACATTGAAGCGATGGTAGAGATGACTTTCTAAAGTTGTGTATGGGTTGTTGAAAGTGTTGGATGCAATGCGGGATTCTCCGGGACGGATTGCCTCCATGAATGCCGCTAATATTAGGAATGCTTCCGTAGGCCATTAAATCTTATATTTTAATCCAATTACTAAACTGTAGGAATTGGTTTTTATGGCGCCATTATTTACAACATAATATCTGCTTATGTTAACTAATCCCATATAGTCTCTCAAACCTATATCAAGGACCAGTTTATTGTTCACCGACGTGGTAATTCCGGCTAAAAAAGATAAACCAAAATCAATCTTTTTTGTGGACTCATTAAGACCCAGAATGTCATCAACATCATCATTTGGTTTACTAAAATTAATTTTTTCACTGACCAAAAATCCCAGGAAATTTCCACCGCCAATATAAAAGTTTACCTCTGTATTTGTGTTGTAGACAAACATGAGAGGTAATGTGAGATAGTCAAAATGGAACTTAAAATCTTGGCTTGTTGTAGGAAATGTAGTTTGATTGTCAAGATACCTGGTGTTGGATTTTGCGCCTTTTCTTTCAAATGCTAATCCACTGTTGAAGGAAATATGGTTAGTAATTTTGTAATCGATAGTAATCCCCGGGGAAAAAACGAATCTGCTATCGTATCTGTCAATCAATGTGTTTCCCCTGATTGATGTTATTGATGGAGCAACCTGAAATCCAATTGCCATTTTTGATTCTTGCGAATAAATCATAGCAGAAACCAAGACTGAAGTCAGAAATAAAAACATCTTTTTCATGTTATTTTGAATTTAAGTTTGAAAATAAAATGGTGGAATTTTGTCTTAGACAATCCTACATATAAGATTAACAGTAAAACTTGTAATCTTTTAACTTATTGTGTCTAAGTAAGAATATTTTATTATTCAATCACTATTGTCCGGTAAATTAAAAATAACGAACCAGTTGTAACATGAGATCCCTCACTCCACTTTGCTACGTTCGGGATGACAGGCACTTAGGTTGGTGGAGGAGGGAGACCACGAAGTAGCAGCGAAGCTAAATCTCGTAGGTTTTATCGTACAACAATATTATGCAATCTAAGATCACCCGATGGTATATTGCAATACCACAAAAACATCATCCACCTCTTCCGGATTTATATCATCAGGCAGATTGATATTGACAGTCCAGCCGGCGTTTTCATTGCCGGAGAATTCAAAATTGTGAGGAGCCAGTGGAGCCTCACGGCCTGAGAGAAATACATGGGCAGCGTTGACAGTGATTTGCCTGCTTCTGGCCAGTATCGGGAAATGTTCCCTGGTGATGGAAATACCATGCAGGGTATGAGAGGGGGAGGCTACAAAATTGCTCCATTCAATGAAAAACTCATGACTCAGGCTGATCATTCTCAGCAACCCATTCTGGTCAGAAATACGGGTAAGCTCATTTAGGGCATTCTGCAGGTTGTTCACCGCAGCATTTTTCAGGCGTTCACCTCCATCTCGTGCCGTATATTTTACTTCGAGCAACACCTCAGAGATAGATTCAAAGTCGAACTGGGGAAGCTCCACATCGCCCCATTTGCCTGATAATTCGAGGCGCCAGGTAGATATGGCACCTGAGCCTTCAAAGGGCAGGTAGCGTTCGTCGCGGAAGTTGAGTTCAAACAAACCGCTGTCTTTCTGAGCAAAGCTGGTGGCAATGGATTGTATGGCACCATACCAGGTCACAAACCGGTTGTCGTCCTCTTCAAGGTTTTGGGGATACTGCTCCGGTCGGGAATTGTTGATGCGTGTAGTGCTGTTGAGCAGAGTGAGCTTGCAGCCCACGCTGGTATTGGCACCGGCACCTGAGGTAATGGTGAGGTTTACGGTTTTGATGCGACGCATGAAATGGCCGGGATGATCCAGATCAAACAATACTTCGGGAAGGGTTACATCGCAATGCCCGGTTTCTCTCAGGGCAATGAATGCCATGGGATCAAGGTCAGGCAGGGAAATCCGTTTGGTGAGCTCGTATTCCCGCTTATTCTTATCCAGGTATGCGGTATCCAGGCGGCGCAGGTTTTGCTGCAGGCGATCCCCAGCCAGCAGTCCTTTTTGCTGGTTGTCCCAGTGTCCGTAATCGATAAACCGGAAATCTGCCGGATTTACTGCAAGTTCAAACTGTGCCGCAGTTTCTGCTTTGCGTGCCAGATCCACTGCCATACGGTAGGCCTGGTAATACAAGGCCGATACCTGCCCCGACATCCAGCCATACAGTTGCGCCCCGGTAAACTTCCTGCTGTGGAAGGTTTCCACTTCACGTGCATCGCGCAACCTGCGTTCCTGCAGGGCTTTCTCCCGGAGAGTCATGTCAAGTTTGATCTCAGCAGCTACCATTTGTTTTTCTATCCGCTTGATGTCAAAGGCTGCCAGTTTGGCCTGCTGTCTCCAGCCGTCCATTCTTTGTTGATGTTTTCCAACCAATCCTGACATTTTCGAAGCAAATTCATACCCTTTGGAAATGGATTCAAAAATATTTGCCATCCCTTTCAATGAATTTCCAAGGTTACTGCCACCAAATGTATTGGCCGGTGGAACACTTACAGTTGCTTCGGGAATGAGATGTGAGAAAGAAGAAAATGTGTTGAAGCCTTTTCCGACGGCACCGCTGACCAGAGAGAAACCAAGACTGACCATTTCAGCTCCTTCAGCAACGTTTATAAAATCCTTATTGTTGTAGTAATCATAATTATGCTCCGCCACTTCCAGGGATACCTGCAGGGCTTGCAACACATTTTCGGCTTCTTCAATTTTCATATCATACATTCGTCCTGCCTGGTCCAGCAAGGCCGTTTCCATCCTTGCCCGTAGCATGGTAAGATTGGCATTGTCTTTTTTCTCCAGGGTGGAAAGCAACTGGCTTCCCAGGCTCCTCACATCATTGCAGAATGCCATGGCCTTATCGGCCAGGAAACGGTAACGGTAGTGGGGAAGTCCCGGATTGAGGGTAGAGCTGATTGCATCGCTCAAGTCAAGTCCCATAGCACGGGCTCTAACCAGCAGTGCAGGATCGATGGGCGGGGCAAACAAGGGTATCTGTCGTATCTGCCCTTCCAGATTCATGCAGTTTCTGAGTTTGAACAGTCTGTCTTCCAGGGTGTCCCAGTAGGCAAGCAGCTTTTCGTTGGAAGGGAGACAGAAATAGAGCATCATGTTCAGCGGAACTTCTCCCGATTCATCGTCTGATGAGGGGGAGAGGGCCGGTGCCAGGTAGGATTCAATCTCCACCAGGGCATTGGAAAATGCATCAAACTGTTCTTCCAGCTGGGCATAGGAGCGTGGCGATGTTTGCGGTCGGTTTACCTGTACCGGCCGTTTGCCAAGAATTTGGGCTGCAAGCACATAGATTTGTGCTGCTTCATTGACCGACTCCATGGTCTCCTGTGCGAAAAGATGATCTCCCCAATCGATAAGATTGTCAAGATATTTTTGCACCACGGTTTTCATGTATGCGGCCAGTCTCATACGGGCAATGAGATGGGGATTGAAGGGGTCATTGCGCCAGGCATCCACTTGCTCCTCCAGTTCAGCGCTTCCTGCATTTAGCCGCAACATAAGCTGCTGCAGCGTTTCGGCAGGCCCGGACCAACTGTTGGCCAGCTCAAACAATGGCTTGATCTGCCAGTATTTAGCAGGGGTCTCAAAAGCAGAAAAATCGGTAGGGTCAAAAATATAATGGAACCATTTCTGTGCTTCGGCAAATCGCTGGTTTTTGCTTAAACGATCGGCAACCAGCAAAGGGGTATGGAAAAACAATTCCCAGTTGTAAACTGAATAGGCACCCGTAAAAGAGAAATCATATTGCTCGTAAGGGTAGGGGCTGTGGGTATCCTCCAGGTTTCGCCATACCCAGCCGGTGGGTTCGTATTCATTGAAGCGGGGTGGATGGATGCCGAAAAGCTGTTGTCCGCTTTCCGAATACCTTTGACCTTCTTTAAACAATTGCCGATGCAGTCTGAACTGGCGGGCAGGAGCTTTCAGCAAACCGTCCAGGCCCTCTCTGTTGAACCGTTCCACCATATCGCAGTAGAAGGGATGGTAAAAATTCTCAAACTTGTACCAGTTGCGGATCCGGATTTCAAATCGAAACATTTCGGCTGTGGTCTGTCCCGGAAAATCAAAGTATCCTGAGCTGAATCCCGGAATGGTACCTCCAAAACCGCTGCTCCCGGGTATGGGAATAAAAATGATTTCTTCATGATACTGGTGAGAAACAAACCAGGTTCGCTTGTCCATATCCAGTACAAAGGGCTGAAATGCTTTAAACTGCTCATATTGATGGGTGGGAGTGATTTTGAATTGGCCCGGTGTACGGTTGAGCAGAATGTGGTTCAGCTCGGTGGTTTCGTATATCAGATTCAGGATTTCAAGGACTCTTCTGATGATCTCCTGGCCTGCTCCGGTTCCCGGATTGTTGCGTAGTCTTTCCCGCAACTCTGCAAGTACCTCCGGGTCAATCACCAAATCTTGGTTTCTTAGCCAAAATGGGGTAACAGATAGAAAATCCTGCTGTTTAGCATTCTCGATGAGTTTCATTGATTTAATATCCGTACGATTGGGATGGATCAATGGTGCAAGTCTTTGCGCCGCCTGTACAATCACATCCCCATCGCAGAAATCAAGCTTAAAGACATCTCCCTGGCCCAAACTTAAATTGAAGATCTGCCCATGTCTATAGGGAAGCTGCTGTCGGTAAACCGCAAGGAAAAATTCTTCCTCCTGTTCCAGTAGTCGGAAGGAATAGTCTGATTGGGGATGAAGAGCTAACCGGATACTCTCGGTGGTTTCTTTGGGTGCCTGCCAGATGTTGTTTTTGTACTCGCTCCATGCCAGGTGTACTTCCCATTCCTTTATGGGGTCGCCGGCAGGAGTGATTCCGGCCTGCACCTCGGTAAATTTGGCCCAGAACATTAAAAGGCGGCCATGGATTACTGCCGGCAACAGATGATTGCCGGTAATACCTGCTTCGATGGGTTGCCAGGATGACCAGGTACGGTCGGCATTTCTTTTTCGGTAGAAATAAGAAGATGGATTGCCCCGGGTGCGACCAAACACGTGAGTCACCACACCGGAAGCTCCCGGTATCCTTTCTTCATAGATTCCCCTGATATCAAGCCTTGAAACTTCATCAAGCTTTGAAAAGTAATTACTGTAAGCTTTCTGCACATTTTCCTGGTTGATCTCGCCCTGCAGCAATTCCTGGGTAAGGTCTTTGAAAAACGGGCTTGCATCGGTGCGTAAATCGGGCTCTATCCAGTTTTCAGGGAAAAGGAACACTTTTCTGTTGGCTTCCCACACACGATAGTTTTTCATCCATTCCCATTGCTTCCAGTGGGCTGCATCAGTGTTTTCGCCTTGAATGGCATTGGGTTCCAATCCCATAAGTGTTCGCTGTACGAAATGCTGAATGGCATTGGTAGCCTGCACAATTCGTGAGGTGAGCTGACATGCATTCATCTGCACATCCAGAAACAGATAGCCATAGAGATCATTGGCATCATCCCAGAGCGGTTCGTCGTCGGGCCCTGTCAACGGACTGTTGAGTATCCATGCCAGCAGTGCATCTCGTTTATGTTCTCTCAGCCGATCCATCAAAGGGTTTACTGCAGTGTACCATTCCAAATCACCTGAGAATTGTCCTCTTGATATTTCCATCAAAACAGGAGAAATTTCTGAAATTTCAGCAGTGCCCAGGTTGATAAGTATTTCGGGTTGAACACGCCATCGTTGCAGCCACTGTACTGTGGTATGAAGCTTTTCGAAATTCTCTGCCTGCCCCAGTACCGTGGCATCAGCTCCGGGGAAGAGGGCGTCGAACATAGCATGCAGCACGGGTGAGGATTCACCGGTATGGGGGTTGGTTTCCCAGCCTGTGGCATCGGCCAGTTCTTCCAGCATCATTTCCGTGGAAAAATCGCCAGACAGGGCCATGGCCATCAGGTCAAAAAGGGTAATATCGGCCTGCGGAAGTCTTCGCTGAAGCAGCACTGCACGTGCAAGGTTCTCCCAGCTCTCCCAGGAAGGTTCATCGGTGGGACCGGCTGCGAACTGGTTAAAATCGGGAAATCCTGCCCCGGCATGTATGGTTCCGGCTACACTGATCTCATGGGCCTGAAGGCCGGTTATCCGGACCACCCGCACTACTTTATCTAAACGAATCAGTAGCTCCAGGGTTTGGGAGATGATGGTATCTCCGGGTTCATCGGTATTTACAAACAGCAGCCAGTCGAGCATGGCCGGTTCGATGGGATCGGTTACCGATACCAGAACCGACGGGTATGTAATATCCCCTTCATCATCTCTACCCGGACGCAGCAGGGTGTCCATGATGGTTACTTCCGTTCCCAGGTAACCGGCAAGGTGCTCCAGGATCAGTTCCTCCACTTCCATTTGCAATTCAGCCTCAATGGCTTCCAGTTCGGCTTCCCTGGCTGCCTCAAGGGCTGCTTCTGAATCCTCAGGGCTGGTTCCCGGTGGGAGTGAGGCAAGTGTTTCCTGAACCATCCTGTCGATGCGCGTTTCGGAAGCTGCAAGCCGGTCGTTTCTGAGTTCGGCCACTGCCTGGTGCAGGGTGTCAAGATAATTGATCAGCGATTCTTCTCTGCTACCATAAATTGCGGGTGAAAGGTCATCATGCCTGAGTATCCATCTCAGCTCATATATATCAGCACCTGTAGAACGCCATATTTCAACACTTTGCAGGAAATCATAAATCCGGGTGAGCCTGTTGGCCGGATCCACAAGATCGGTTCCGGTAAGATGGTAGAAAGTTCTCAGTTCGCGCAGGGTAAGGCCCAGAATAGCTGCCAGCCCTTCCAGCAATCCGTCCTCGTCCCGTGATACTATCTCTGCAAGTCTTACGGGGTCGGAGCTTGTTTGCTCAGCAATCTGCAACAGGCGGGCAAGGCTTATCAGCGCATCGCCATCTGTTTCGCTGATTTCCAGGTGGCTTAATACTGAATCAAGTTTTTGTATGGTCCAGCCCAGCCTCAGTCTTAACCTGAGGAATCGGTGGATTCTGTCCAGCACATCATCAGAAGGCCTTTCCAGCAGGTGCTGCAGGTAATCGCAGGGGTCGGCAGAGATGTCAATTCCCAGGTCGTATTCCTGGAAAAAGTTTGCCGTAAGCAATGCCTCCAGTTCCTGGTAACTGAGTCCGGTCCGTTGCAAAACTGCCGGGATTTCGGATTGCCAGTCGCTAAGGGAAGAGAGTCCCCAGTTAAGGGCCAGTTCGTTTTCGTTTTCTGCCGGCTGGGTAATCAGTTGCCAGTTCTGTGGGTCGAGACCCAGCATCAGCATGGCCTGATTTTGAACATCTGCGCCAAACCATGACCTTACCTGGTGCAGGTTCAGCTTGTGGTGGTCGGCCCAGTAGTGGGCCTTGATCCAGTCAAGGTTTACCGGCAATACCCATGGAAATCTTTCACCGGCAATGATTTCCCATGCATGTGGGTCTTCTTGTGCCGGGAAAGCCCTCAGGCGTGCTTTCTCCAATGCAGTGTTTCCTGTAGTTTGGTGCCATGGTCCGGAAGTGGAACCGGTAACGAAACGTTCAAGGGTTTCATTCACCAAATCAATATAGGGGATGGGTGTATGGGCGTTGTCGCAGTTGAGCAGGATGTGCTCAATCTCGGGTCGTCGTTGCCTGAAAATCTCGTGCAGATACTGCCCACTCAAAGCCTGCGGTGCCCGCTTGAGGTATTGCAGCAGATCGGCAAGATAGGCTGCCGGACTGTTGACTGAGCGGCAATGCTCACATTGGCAAAATCCTGCACTGCCAAACAATGTTGCCCATTCCGGCAATTCAGAAGAGGGTTCGGATGGTGAGAAATCTATGCCGGGGATCACCCACGGGCGGTCAATCCAGAAGTCCCGCAAACCCAGGTGCAGCAGTTGTGCTTCCTGATAACGCCGGCTGGCATTGCGCAACACCTCAGTGGCTATGGTGGGGCCCGAAATCTGTACGATATTGTTATAAACCTCTTCGGGATTTGATGTGGCGATTTTAAAAGCCGAATCATAACCGCTATGCAGCAAACCCTTCATCACCTCAAATCTTCCCCTTCCCGGGGTAAGCTGTGCAACGCGCTGCAGTACTTTCAAATCGTTTCGCAAAGCATCCGGATCATTGATCTGGCCGGTTTCAGCACCCTGCTGGAAAAAAGCGTCAACAGGGGTATAGAGGAAATCAAAAGTGGGATTGGATTGGAGGAAGTAATTCAGATCGTGGGAACCGAATTCCTGATCGTTTGCCAGGCGATGGGTAAGGACCGCGGTAGGAAAAGCCACTTCAACGGACCCGGACAACGCATCGGCATAATCATCAAAATTCTCATATCCTTCCGGCAAATCCCCGGAGGGGAGATTGGAAATCAAATCGCGCCAGTTTTGCGGGGTCAGGGAGGCAAAATCACTCAGCGCTACAAAAGAATTCTCCAGCTTGTACTTCTGAATGAGCTGAATGGTAGGCAGGTGACCCGAGAGCAAAGAGTTGGCCTGGGTGACAAACCGAACCTCATCAATAACCTGCTGGTCAATGCCTTCCTGATCAAGCAGGGCTTCCCAGATATTTCCATCCCCTTCCCAGGTAAGGATAAATTCGGCCACCTGGTAGCGGATACCGGTATCGATGGCAGAACCCTCCAGCAATGCACCAATTCCAAAAGCAGAGGTGCCATCGTGTTCAAAAGATACCTGCAGGGCGGTATTTTTCAATTGGTCCATAACAGCATCGAAATCATCGCCGATGGACTCCGGAATCAGGTTCTCTGCCAGGGAAGCTTTCAGTGCTTCGCGTTTCCGGGAAGGTTTTGTTGCCAACAGCAGATGGATTATGGGTGGCAGTCCCTGACGCAGCAAGCCGTAAAATACTGCCGGTATCATTTTGTATTGCCGGGCCCATTGTGCATCGAGCCTGAGAGAATGCAGGTGCCCGGACGATATTTCGGCTTCCCTGCTCAGGAACTCCAGGTCATCGTCGGTGAGATCGGCCACTTCCACCTCCTGGCGCAGGGGCTTGATAATGGCATGGTATCTTTCCCATTCTGATGGGGCTTTCTGGTAATCTGCCGGCACATAAATATCTATGACTGCATGAGGCGGAGCATTGAAGAGGATATCCGGACTTTCTGCCAGCAGCGCCTGTGGGGAGTAAACCCGGATGATCAGGTCTGCTGTTCCTTTTTCTGCCCGGCTGAACTGATGCTCGTAATAGACAATCTGGTAGTTTCCTTGTTTGTCAGTAAGTATCTCTCCCAGTATTTCTTCGCTCCTCATGTCCTTGTCGTAGGCCCTCACCAGCACGCCGGGCAAGGGGCGCCCGTCATCCAGGTAAACAGTTCCCGAAACCATAAATTCATTCTTACCGTCGCCGGGTTCAGGAAAATAGGGGGTATCGGGAGGTTGGTTGTTATTTCCATCGGGAGTGTCATCCTGGGGAGGATCGTTGGGGCCATCGATGGGTTTGGGTTTCTCATCATCGGGCTTACCGGGCTTTTCCTCTGCATGGGAGGGGTCAATAACGGTTACGATAAGCCATTTCGACTGGAGCAGTTTTTTGAGCAGATGTGCCTTGTCTGTAGTAAGGCCCATCAGGGTTATGCCCCTGGTGGAGAGCAGCCTGAGCAGTGCCCTTTTTTGCTGTCGCATTTCTTCGGGTACCAGGAGTTTGCCCAGAGTATTAAACAAGCGGTTTAGCTTGTTATCCTCCGCAAAAAGCTGCAGGAATCCTGAAGGGGCCCTGAAGGCAGAGTAATTCATGTCTTGCAGTATTTTGCGACATTGGGCCAGCTCATCGCTTTGCAAACCTTCCAGCAGAATCCCCGAAGCTGTGATCTGCTGCTGCAATTCCTTGTCGTTATTAATAATGGTGAAAAGTTCTTTTAAAGCCTGGGATGCCCTTGAGGGATCAAGAAGTTTGATATTTACTAACATAAGTGAAAAATTTGGATGACAGAAAACAGGGGTAAGACCCCGATCATGTATGCACTTTATGGGATTGTGCCTTTCAGTTGAATGTAGTATCAATTTCCCTGTTTCGGGAATTGGTGTAGCGTAAGGGAGGAATATGGGCGATTGAGAATTGTTAAAGGATCAACAGCCTATCTATCTTAAATTTAATCATTTTTTCAATGTGTTTTGTATTTTTTTATGTTAAGAATTTGTTGGGGTGTAGCTTGTGCCACTCTTACCGATCAGTCCATCCATGCCTGAGATAATGTTGTACCCATTCAACTTTCGGCTTTCTGACCATACTGATGTCTATATTCACCTTCATGATTCTACCTACCTGCTCAGGAGAAAGTGAAATCTTAAACCAGACTTTACCAGGCGGAGAAGTGCAACAAATCAGGACTCCCCTCCTTACCCAAAATATACCGTAAGAAGAAAGACATGCGATTTGTCGGAAAAAATTCGCATACCATGTTGAAAAAAGTTTATATGTGGAACAAGATAAATAAACGGATGTGTGTAGTATTTGGATGAGGGCGGGATTAGATTGAGAGGAGTAGACAGTTGAGATTTTGGGTGAATTGGTTTTGGTATAAATGGGGATGATAGTATATTAGAGAAGGGGGGTATGGGTGTTATTGGTGATTTCGGGAGACATACGGCCAAACACTTACAAACAATTAAGGAAATTAACAAGAACCTGTTCTTCGTAATTCCTTAGTGTATATTTTACATACTTTATAATTGTAATTAGTCTGTAAAATTGTTAATTAGCAACTTTAAAGTTGTATTTTAATAAAATAGCAATACATTTGCAGAACCAGTCATGTCCATGATCAAAGAAACAGAAGTAGCATCCTTTTTAAAAGACTTTAAGGAAAAGATGAATATCTGGGACGTACTTTTTCGTGACGAAAGAGGTAAAAACGCACAAGCACTGGTGGATTTAGAACTTCGGCCCATTGATCGAAAAACAATACTGGAAGAACTCGAAACCAGAGACTATAGCGAAGGTCCACTGGAAGAAAAACTATACGGCGGAGCTGATATGTGGGTGTTTGGCAAAACCGTTAAGAAAAAGGAAGTGTACATCAAAATTACAATGGGGGCAAGGGGCAGCAGTGTAATCTGCATTTCCTTTCACCTTGCTCAACACAAAATGCAATATCCTTTAAAATAATTGATTATGAACCGAGCCATAATTAAATTATAAACAGATGAACCGAGCAATGACAATAACTATTCACGCGGATGATTATAATTTCGCAATACTGCCGTATACTTGTGATGGTTATTGTTGGCGAGCTGCATCTGACCACTTTAATCAAATTATAATCAGATGAAAAGCCCAATCACCGGTAAAGAAATGAAATTGATCAAAGAACGCAGATCAATGGATTTCAGAAAGGAAACATTTTGTATTGTTTTTCATTATTACAAATGTGAGGATAGCGGAGAACAATTTACCACCACATCATTAGATGACGTGAATATGAACCAGTTATACAACCAATACCGCGATAAATTCAATATCCCGTTTCCTGATGAAATCATCAAAATTCGCCAGAAGTACGGATTGCCAGCATCGAAGATGTCCGAGATACTGGGTTTTGGCGTCAACAGTTACCGCCAATACGAAGCAGGTGAGATGCCAAGTACTGCAAATGCCAAATTAATCCAGATGGTTGATGACCCTGGGAAATATATTGATATGGTGGAATTGTGTGGTACGCTGGATGAAAAGCTGAAAACAAAGTACATTCAGAAAGCACAACTATTAGTTGAAGAAAGAAAGCGAAACATTTTCAATCTGAATTTCAAAGAGTATTTGCTGGGCAACCATTTAGCAGATATTTATTCAGGTTATCGAAATCCAAACATTGAAAAATTTACCGAAATGGTAGTGTACTTTTCGGAGAAGGTACAACCATTCAAAACCAAAATGAACAAGTTGCTATTTTATGCCGATTTTTTGATGTTCAAGCAAAGCTGTTTTTCCATAAGCGGGGTAAGATATAAAGCTATTGATATGGGGCCTGTTCCCAATAATTTTCAAAGCATATTTGAATTTTTGGCTAACGAAGATGAGATAGATATCATTTACTCTCGATTCCCACAGGGATATATTGGAGAGCAATTCAAAGCAAGACAGGAAAGACCATTTAATGCCAGTTTGTTTTCAGAGTCTGAATTGGAAGTATTGGAGAAAGTATCAACAGAATTCAAATCCACAAGTACCAGCGATATTATTGATGTAAGTCATTTGGAAGAAGCCTGGAAGGAAAATGAAAAAAACAAAAGTATAATCAGTTATGAATATGCTTTTGAATTGCATCAGATTTAGAATATGATTTTTTACGAATCAACTGAGTCACTTTAGGATTTGTAACTACCTTTCCGGCATAAACATAAAGACAGGAAAGACATGGCTAATAAATCTAAGACCATAATTTTCTCCCGCGTTTACTGCAGAGTGGATTGAAAAATTATAAGAACTGAGAAAATGGATAAAACAATTGATAAAACAATAAGAGATTATATCAGATTGGTTCAGCAGTCGTATTCAGATATTGAAACTGTTTATGTTTTTGGTTCTTATGCCAGGGGCAACCCAAATCAAGATAGTGATATTGATTTAGCCTTGATCTTTCAAAACCTGGATGATTCCAAACGTTTTGACGTTCAGGTTCAGTTAATGTTAATTGCTGCTTAAATTGATACCCGGATAGAGCCACATCCGTTTTCCCATAATGATTTTCACTCCGACAATCCCTTTGTTGCTGAGATAAAAAAAAACGGATTCGAAATATTGGAAAAAACCGCATAAATGCAACCGGGTAGGTTGCTTTGCCAGCATTAATGTGCTGATAGCACCTTTCACAGCTCTGCTAAGCTGGTCGAAGTAGCATCATATTCCGCAATACCGCATAAGCTTAACACGGGGAAAAATTGACCTTTTGCAATGGGGATGTTGTATGCGATTGTATGATATGCATTGCCAGGTCAGAAAGGAACATGAACGAATTGGATGCCAATGCAATCAGAAAAACATGGGATAGTTTTTTTGCTACAAATGGATGAAAACGCAAAGAATATGAAATTCCACTTTTTACTGTAACGAATAAAGGACAACAGTAACTGACAGTTGAAAAAACTGAAGACTACTTTATTTTATATAAATGCCTTTACCATATCTGATGCAAACCTCAAAACCGGAAATGGAAATAATAATATTTCAGCCTGGGCAGTTGACTTTGAGAAAGATCATGAGATAGCGTAGCCGCCTTTTTTGCAATTTTGCTTAGCCGGGTTCTTCTCGTGATCCGATCACGCAAAAAACCTAAATGCCTCATACACCAGCAGTGCCGGCCAGATGATGGCTTTCAGAACACCCAGTGCTCCTGCCAGTAAAGTGGTTGCTGAGGAAATGAACCAAACGGCTGCACCAATGAAACCAAAAAAATAAATAGCTCCGTTGGGCGCTTGCGAATGCATGTTTCTGCTCATAGTTGTAGGTTTTTGATTAATATTTTTAACAAAGTGTAAAAATAACAATCTTTATCGGTGTTGAGCAAACTATTTTATGGCAGATTACGGGGTATTATCTGGTCCATAACTTCTTGTTTTCTGTTTCGGGCAATGGGAAGTTTGTTTGCCCCGATTTTTATTTCATTCCCTTCAATGCTGCTGATTTTATCTTTGTTGGCAATGTAGCTTTTGTGGATTCTGATGAACTTTTTCAATGGCAATATCTCTTCGATGCTTTTCATGGTCATCATGGTTATGAGTTTTTGCTGGTTCGTGTGAATTACCACGTAGTTTTCCATGGCTTCCACAAAGTTGATTTCTTCAAGTACCACCCGCTCCAGCTTGCTGCTGGTTTTTACAAAGATATAGCCTGATGCTTCTTCTTCTGCAGCGTTTTCCCTGTTTTTCAATACGTGAAGGTCGCGGGCTTTGTTGACAGCTTTCAGAAAACGATCGAAGGGGTATGGTTTTACCAGGTAATCTACCACATCCAGTTCAAAGCCCTGAAGGGCATAATTGGGATAGGCTGTGGTGAAAATTACCATGGGTGGATTTTTCAGGGATTTGAGAAAATCAATACCCGTGAGACGGGGCATTTGAATATCCAGGAACATGAGTTCCGGCTCGTATTTGTTGAGGGCATTGTTGGCTTCCATGGCATTTTCGCAAAGGGCGCATAGTTCAAGGAAATCCACATCTCTGACATAAGATTCCAGTCCACTTCGGGCAAGGGGTTCATCTTCTACAATGATGGCTTTGATTTTAGTGTGCATCTATGGTAAGGGTTAAGGTTACTTCAAAACTATCGGGTAAATCTTTGATATGCAGAGAGTATGCGTTGGGATAAAGCAGTTCGAGTCGTCGGCGGACATTTCTTAAGCCGATTCCTCCGGGCAAAAGGTTCTGTTTTTCCGCCATTTCCTCCTTTGTATTATAAAACTGTGCCCGGAAATGGTCCTTTTCACGGGTAAGCTTTACCCTGATGGCATTGTTTTGCCCGCTGTATGCAGAAACATGCTTGAAACAGTTCTCAAGAAATGGCATGAGCATCAGGGGGGCAATTTTGAAACCCTGCAACCCCGGCCCTTTCACCAGCTCAAAAGCAAGCTTGTTCCCTTTGCGCATCCGCTCCAGCTCAATATAATTTTCCAGGTAACTCAACTCTTGCTCAATGCTGATTTTTTCTTCTCCAAATTCATACAGTTGTGAACGCAGCAAATCGCTCAGTTTTATCAGGGTATCGGAAGCTTTATCAGGGTCTTGTTTGATGAGCACATAAACGCTGTTGATGGTATTGAACAGAAAATGGGGGTTTACCTGTGCCCTCAGATATTGCAGTTCTGTTTCGAGGCGTTCTTTTTCCTTCTTTTCCTCAACGCGCTGGTTCCGGTAATTGTCTATCATGGCTTTTATACTTAACAGAACTGCTGTCATAAAAATATTGGAAACCCCAAACATGGCCATTATGGGATAGGGGTTTTCTCCAAAGTTTGCTAACATCTCTTTTCCCAAAATCAGTCTGATAGAAAAGTACATAAAGACTACACTTACCATCAGCAATATCGCAAAGGACAAAATAAAAGCTGCAATTTTCTTTTTTCTGAAAAAGTGCGGGATAAGCAAATACTGCGTACAGTAATACATGCCGGCATGGGCAATGGCATATACAAGGGTGACCAATAGCAAATCATTGAAGTTTTTATAAAAACCTCTGTATACCTGCACCCAAACAATGTAATAAACTATCCAGAACAGGAGGTGGTGCAGCTTCAGTTGCAGAAACCGGTTGAATTTTTTTACCATGGTTCAAAATTACTGCAAATACCCATCTGACAAAACCCAATTGACCATTGGTTGATTTTTCCTGACCAATGGAGAAATTGCCGGTTAAGTTCTGTAAAGAAAGTTATTCCCATTGCTTTTCTCTCATTCTACCCTTTCATCAACTTTTTCCTACCAGATGTCAAGGAAATTTCCATGATTGTCGGGGTGGTTGTTTCTTTGCTCTCAGATTAATAACCCGAAAAACTATAAACTTAAAATTTGTGTATTATGATCAAGCAACTATTTTTCATTCTGGTATCATTTTTTATTGGATTTAACGCTTCTGCCGGCAATGCCATCATCCAGACAGAAAAAAGAGGGCAGGGTGAAGCCATGATCCTTATCCATGGAATGGCATGCTCTTCTGAAGTATGGGAAGATGTGGCAGCTTATTACGAAAATCGCTATGAAATCCACCTGGTAAATATTGCAGGTTTTGGAAACAAACAATCACTGGAAACTCCTCATGTATTGAAAGCAATCAGGGATGAAATCGTAGGCTATATCCAATCGGAAGGATTGGAAAAACCAGTAATGATGGGCCATAGCATGGGAGGATTTATCTCGCTGTGGATAGCCGCAGAGTATCCCGGATTGTTGGGTAAGATTATCAGTGTGGATGGACTCCCTTATTTTCCTGTAATGGCCATGCCCGGAATTACAGCCGAAACCGCAGGACCCATCGTAGAAATGATGCAAAACAACATGAACAATTCTAACCCTGAAACAGCCAGGGCATCACAGGAAATGATGATTGCCACCATGATTGCCACCGAGGAGAAACGACCCAAAGTAGTGGAAATGGGAATGAACAGCAATTCTGCCGTAATCGCACAGGCCATGGGCGAAATGTTTACCACGGATATAAGGGAAGATGTTCAAGCCATTGATGCACCCGTGCTTGCGCTGGGTTCATGGTATGCCTATCGTGCCTATGGCACCACCCTGGAGTCGGCCCGCAAAGGGTACGAAGCACAGTTTAACCCTATTCCCAATGCAAGGGTAGCAATGGCAGATAAAGCCTACCATTTTATTTTTTATGATGAGCCGGAGTGGTTTTTTACCATGGTGGATAACTTTTTGGCAGAGTAGCCTGTTGATTGAATCTTGAAGAATAGAAATGCCGGGGTACTGAATGGTGACCCCGGCATTTGCATTGAAGGGAGTAGCAATTGATAAAATTGTTTTATAATGCCGTCCGCTTTTTTCTCTGTTCTAATCCATGTATTGATTCATTACTGCCAAAGTTTGATGCAGCTCCAGTTCCATTTCCAGTATTTTGTCCATGCTTTGGTACAAATAGGATAGCTCCAGCAAGTACCCGGTAAGACTTATTTCCCCTTCTGTCCATGCCGTGGCGAGCAATTCTGTGTTGTCAATGGTCTGTACCAGGTTGCGGTATTCCATGGCAGATTCCTGCAGGCTTGTTGCACGGGAATGCTGGGTTTTGAGAAAATTGTAATACTGCAACTGCTGGTCATGTTCAACGCTTTGCATGGCAGATGTTCTTGCCTTTGCATGCTGCAGGGTGTTTTTGTTTTCCCACAATGGGATAGAAATACCGATGGCAAAGCCCCTGAATTTCTCATGGGTCAGCAGCTCACTCACGTAACCCACATTAAAGCCTGGCAGGTTGCTGGCCCGCTGCAGCTTTTCTTCTTTCCGGTTGATTTCAATCTCTTGTTTGATGTTTTGCAAAACCGGATTGTTTTTCTCTGCCTGTGCATACCAGTTGTCAAATTCACCGGAAATTGTCACCGGCTCAAAGTTCGCATCGGAAAAACTGATTTCAATGCCCCCGTTCAATGCGGTAAGTTGCTGCAGCAAGGCCTTTTTTTCTATGGAAATCCGCTCATCTTGTTTTTGCAGGTCGAGCAGGTTCAGCCTTGCCTTGTTGTGTTCAATGATGTTGGTTTCGCCTGTCTCCAGCATCCGCGAATAAGCGTCCGCAATGCGTTGCGCATGTTGCAGGCGTTGGTCGAGCAGTGTGGACATGGCATTGTAATACACCAGTTCAAGGCAGATAAACCGGGCTTCGAGCAGGAGATCGCTGCGATGTTTTTCATATTCCAGCTGCAACTGGTCATTGCGTGCATGGGCAATCCTGTTTTTGTGAAAATATGTTGTGGGAAAGCTGAAATGCTGACGCACGGATATCCCGGTTTTGTTGCCCAGTGTTGAAGGGCTTCCCGAAAACCAGGCATATTCAAATTCGGGATTGTCAGGGTAGATCCCGGTTTTGTGGGCAAGACTTTGGGCTTCCTGTTGCTTTTGATAAGCAGCCAGTCCGGTATTGTTTTTTTCGATTTCTTCCAGCACATTGTCAATGGTATTGCTTTGAGCCAATACTATTGAGCTGAGTGCCAAAAGAAAAACTAAGATGAAAGCAAATCGTTTCATAAGTATGATGTTGTTAAAGGTTTTCCTGTTTTTCACGTTTCTTCAGCATGCTATAGACCACAGGTACAAGATAAATATTGAGCAGGGTAGAGGTGAGCAACCCGCCCAGGATTACCTTTGCCATGGGGCTCTGTATTTCGTTTCCGGCCACATCGCCTCTGAGGGCAAGGGGAATAAGGGCCAGTCCCGCGGTCAGGGCCGTCATCAGAATTGGGTTGAGCCTGTCTACAGAGCCGGTTAGAATGCTTTCGGAGAGCGATATACCTTCACTTTCCAGTTTCTGATAGCGTCCGATGAGCAATATTCCATTGCGCGTGGCAATGCCAAATAAGGTAATAAAACCGATAATGGCCGGAATGCTGAGAACGTTGGAGGTAATCCAGATGGCAAACACACCGCCAATCAGTGCAAGGGGAAGATTGAGCAACACTACACCAGATACTTTCAAATCTTTAAACTCCTGAAACAGCAAAAGGAAGATTACACCAATGGCAAGAATGGATGTGAGCAACAATATCCGTGTTGCAGCTTCAGCACTTTCAAACTGACCCCCAAACTCAATGCGATATCCTTCGGGCATTTCAACATCCCGGGCAATGCGTTCCTTGATCTGGTCAACGGCCTTTGTGAGGCTTCCTCCGGCAACATTGGCCGATACTACCAGCTTGCGTTGCACATTTTCGCGACTGATGGTATTGGGGCCACTGGCCGAAACAATATCGGAAACTTCAGAAAGCGAAACAAATTTGCCGTCAGCAGTTTGTATCAGGGCATTCTGAAGACCCGCGATATCGTTGGTATAATCAGGTTGTAAGCGCAGAATAAGATCAAAACTCCGCTGCCCTTCGTAAATATCCGTCATCTTCTCTCCCGCAAAAGCCCATTCCACGTAGTTGGTAAACTCCTGCACTGTTATGCCATAAAAGGCCAGTCGTTCCCTGTTGGCACGAACCTGTAACTGGGGTACTTCAATCTGTTCCTCCGTGGTGACATCTACCAGGTTGGGAATGTCACCTATGGCCGCTTCAATGCGTTTGCCGGTAAGGTAAAGGGTGCTCAAATCATCACCAAATATTTTGATGGCAATATTGGCGCGTGTACCCGATATCATATGGTCGATGCGATGGCCCAATGGTTGTCCTACTGTGAAAGCCACTCCGGGAACCGAAGCAAGTTTTTCGCGGACATCTTCCATGAAAACTTCACGGGGTCTGTCCAGAAGCTGGAAATTGATGTCAATTTCTGCACTGTTGGTGGCCTGCGAGTGTTCGTCCAGTTCGCCCCTGCCGGTGCGACGTGCAGTGCCGGTGACTTCCGGGATGGATAAAACGGCTTTTTCCAGCATGATTCCCACCTCATTGCTCATGTCCAGCGAAATGCCCGGCTGACTTACGGCACTGATGGTGAGGGCTCCCTCATTAAATTCAGGAAGAAAGCTTCGTCCCATATTGAGTAAAATCAGCAAAGCCACCAGAAACAATGCTAAGGAACTCCCAATCAGTATCTTCTTATGTTGAAGAGCCTTCACCAGCGAGGATTTATACCAGTGGGCCAGATTGCGGCTGAGCCAGGGTTCTTTGGTGGATTTCTTCAGGTACTTTTCATCGGTTAACAGATAATAGCTCAGTACGGGCGTCAGGGTCATGGCCGTCAGCAAAGAGGCAGCCAGCGACACAATGTAAGCAATTCCAAGGGGTTGCAGCATGCGGCCTTCCATTCCCGAAAGGAAAAACAAGGGTATAAATGCCACGATGATGATGAGTGTAGCCTTGATGATAGAAGAGCGAATCTCTTTGGAAGTGTCAAACACGATTTTCAGCACCGGGGTGCGTTGCTCCGGAGGAAGCAATATGTTGCGCCGTAGGTGTTTGTAAACATTTTCCACATCAATGATGGCATCGTCTACCAGTGAACCGATGGCGATGGCCATCCCTCCAAGACTCATGGTGTTGATGTTGAGGTTGAGCAGATGCAATACTATAATCGCTGAAAGTAAGGATATGGGAATGGCAATCAGCGAAATGATGGTGGTTCGGAAGCTCATGAGGAACAAGAGCAGGATGATGACCACCAATACGGCTCCTTCCAGCAACACCTTTTGTACATTGTTGATGGCAGTTTCGATAAAATCAGCCTGTCGAAAAATGGAAGTGTCGATGATTACATCCGGAGGCAGGGAGGCTCTCAGGTCGTTGATATTGTTTTCGATGGCCCGGGTAAGTGTAATGGTATTGGCATTGGGTTGTTTGGATATGGAAAGGATAACCGCCGGAGTAGCATTTTGTGAACCATGGCCCATCTTAACGGCGGCTCCGATTTTTACTTCTGCCACATCGTTTACGCGCACCGGTTTGCCATTGTTATGCTTGATGAGCGATGCTCCCAGTTCGTCCAGGTTGTTGGTCCGGGCCATTCCCCTTACCACAAATTCATTCCCATATTGCCGGATTACACTGCCCTGCGAGTTTTGACTGATGCCCCGGCAAACCGCTTCCAGTTCGCTCATGCTTACTCCATAATGCATCATGCGCTGCGGATCGGCCAGTACCTGGTATTGTTTGTAATCGCCTCCAATGATGGTTACCTGTGCAACGCCGGGTGTTGCCATCAATACGGGTTTGATATCCCAATCAGCCAGGGTACGCAAATCGAGCATGCTTGTACTGTCGGCCTGCAGCCCTATAAACACCACCTCGCCCATCACAGATGTCTGCGGAGCCAGAATGGGAGACCCTACTTCTGAAGGAATCAACGGAGAGACTTCCACCATTTTTTCACTTACAATCTGTCGGGCTCTAAAAATATCTGTTCCCCAGTCGAATTCCACCCACACAAACGAAAACCCCTGGGAAGAAGCAGAGCGCACACGGCGTACATCGGTAGCCCCGTTTACTGCGGTTTCAATGGGAAAAGTAACCAGGCGTTCCACTTCTTCGGCAGCCATACCATGTGCATCGGTCATTACTACCACCGTTGGAGCTGTGATATCAGGGAAAACATCCACATCCATGCGCGATGCAATCTGGGTTCCACCCACCATCAGCACTATGGCCAGCAAAATCACCAGCAGTCTGTTGTCGAGAGATAATTGTAATATTTTGTCTAACATTGTATCTCCTTTTTTAATGTACGTGACCAGAATGAGGATCGATATCACCGGATACCGCGGCCATTTTTATCAGCAAGGCACCCCGGCTTACGATTCTTTCATTTTCGGTGAGGCCTCGCAGAATTTCGGTGTGGATTCCATCGGTATTCCCGACTTTTACTTCCCTTTTTTCAAAACTCTCGGGGTGGATTTGCACGAATACAAAGTAATTTCCCTGTTCTTCCACCAGGGAAGTATTGGGAACTACAATGCGGCTTTCAGAAGAATAGGACTTCAGGTAAACATCTACCAGTGAGCCGGTAAACCATGCATGCTGATTATCTATTTTGAGATAAACCGGAAGAAGATGGCTCTGGATATTCACATTGCGCGCTGAAGAGAGAATACTCCCCCCAAGCTCCTCAAGGGTATAGGTTTCACCGGCAGGAGTTTTGATATTGGCAGATACAAGATCAGGCAATAATGATGCATAGCGCTGCTGCACTTCTGCTTTCAGCACGATGTTTTGGTTTTGAGCAATGGTGGCAAGGGGTTGTCCCGGTTCAACGAATTGCCCTTCGCTTACGTGCAGTTGCGTTAAGAAGCCGTTTACGGGACTTTTTACCTGCTGGCCGCTTTCCGAAAAATTGCGCGAGAGGTTTTCAAAAATGGCCCGTGCATTTTCAAAGTCATTTTTGGCTTCCAGCAATGCGCGCTGACTCACGATTTGTTGATCTGCAAGTCCGCTCAGGCGCTCAAAATCAGCCTTTGTCTTTTCATAGTTGTTGCGCGCCTCCAGGTATCTTTGGGTGGCGTTTCCTTCTGCCAGCCCTTCACCCGAAATATTGAGCAAAACGTCACCTCTTCGCCATTGAGTTCCTTCATAAAGGGAAGTGTTGGCAAGGTTAATGGTTCCCCGGGTCTGGGCGGTAAGGGTTATCTCATCTCCCCGGGCGGGTATAATTTCTCCTACAGTTTTAATGACAATGCCCAGCGATTCCCGAAATGCCTGTGCAGTGGCAAAATCCACTACCCACGATTGTTCTTTGGTAAAGGTAACAGCAGCCGGATGGTCGGGTATCAGATGCTCTGCTGCATGGATGGCCTCGTGCTCATCTGCGAATACACGGAAATTTCCCCCTTCGAGCCTGTAGCTATTTCCGGCATGTTCAATATCAAAAACAATACGTGCCATGCCGGTGGTTTCAGGCATGAGCCTGAAACGGTAGATGCCGGGTTTGGAAGGCTTGTCATGGGTTTGTCGGATGCCTGAAGTCCCGGAGATGATGCTCAGGGTGACTTTTCCTTCTTGCAATGGCTTGAAATCTTCCAGATGGGTAAAATGTGCCAGAATGGCTGAAGTTTTCCCCTGCACGAAGGGATCTGCTTCGGCAAAGACCTCAAAATTATCATTGTAGCCGGTAATAAGCAGTTTAACGTCATCATGGTCGTGATCATGGTCATGATGAGATGCATGATCGTGACGACATGCCATAAAGGTGATGATGACCAGGATAAAAAGCAAAGAGTGTTTCATCAGAAAAATATTTTGTTGAGTTATTGGACTAATTTTTTGTCTGGCTTTAGTCGGGATGCTGGTTTTATAAAAAATCTTATTTGCGGAGCTTTCTTACCAATTCCCTGTTAAATAATCGCTATAAAGGGCCTACAAACCCTGAACATTTGCTAAAACTATATTTATTGGCATTTGGGGCCGGAGGTCCCATATAGCGATTGAAAATGTCAATAGAAATGATTATTGCGCTGCGGAAAACTATTATAGAAGCTCCAAATCATTTGTCAGCGCAAGTTGAACATTCCCTTTAACAGAAAGTAGATTAGTTCAGTGCTTGCAAGGTTGCAGATATATGTTAGTAGTTTGTCTTAAGAAACAACTCATCTGAAATCCAGCTTAATGCGAGTGAGGATGATCATGATCGTGGTCATGTTTATGATCGTGGTCATGATCATGATCACAATCTTCACCATGCACATGATGATGTCCGTTTTCTTCCGTATCTACAGTGAATGATTCCTGACCGTGAGGAACAACCCCATGGTCATGATCATGATCGCAGTCATCGTGGTGCGAATGGGTTGTGCCATCACTGTGGGTATGGGAATTTGTATCCTTTTGTGCGCCTGCTCCGCAGGAGGTAAGAAGGATAAAAAGAAATGCCAGGGGGAAAATATATTTTTTCATGGGTATCGAATTTAAAAATCGCCTAAAAAGTTATGAAAAGGGTTAAATGTTCCGCAAGTTGAGCTTACGGGAAAAACACAGAGATGCCCTGCATCAGATGCCGTTTTTCTCAGAATGAGTGGGGGTGATTAGGCTAAAGGGGGTGCTCGCAGACCAAAAGATTGGACTGCACAGGTAAGATAGAATGAACTCTTTGTCGGATTTTGCCTGAAGCAGGTTCGGGTGAAAAGCAAAACGAGAGCATTTTGCACTTCATGGATAATTACCGGGGTGTATTTACCATGTTTAGGGTCATGGCTGCAGCAGGGACAGTTGATTTCATGATTGGATGATGCTGGTGCAAGAATCTGCAAATCGGCCAGAAGGCAACAGGCATCATCATTTTCCTGGTTCTCGGTTTCGTGGGAATGATCGGACCCGCAGGCATGATGTTCAAAACAAACGTGCGTATCATGATGGTGATGAGGAATCACATCATGCACCAGCAAAATTGCATTGGCAAGCAAAAGAAATGCTATGGTGACAATTTGTTTCAATAGTTTGCTTTTAGGAAAGACAAAAGTAGTTTTTTTTATGGAAAAAGAGCATTTTTTCAAATGATCGTAAATTACAGAAATAATTGGGATTTAGTCTATGTCTAATACATTCATTTGAGAGCAACGGATAAGATGATGCCACAGAGCAGGAGCCCTATTTGCAAATCATTCCGGTGTAGCAATTGCGCTGTCATCAAATGTCTTTCATCTCTCATGTTTTCTGCACAGCGCTTTTTTTTTAGTTGCTTCTTTAAACCGTCGGCTAAAGCACGACGGCAATAGATATTTGATTCTTTGATAGG
>RECE01000094.1 GCA_007694165.1 Bacteroidota bacterium | reverse complement strand
GGTTATCGGAGCGAAGCGGAGATCCCGCGACTGAAAGGATGCGGGATTGGGTTATTGTGGATTTTAGATTTCAGATTTTAGAATTAAGATTGAGTCTGCTCAGAGAAGTCGTTTTTCCGTAATAACCCGACATGAAAGCATACATATAACCCTGTCATATCTTTCAAATTTATTGGTGATGTTGTATTCTGAAATTTACATTCTAAAATCTGCATTCTAAAATCTACATTCTGAAATCTGCATTATTAACCATTTACCATTGATAATTAACAATCAGAACCTTATTCATAACTCACAATTCATAATTAAAAATTCCTCACTCTTCACTCTTCACTTTCTCTTTTCTCTTTTCTCTTTTCACTATACTCCTCTCTCTGGTCACTTGTCTCTGCTCCACTTATCTTCTGTTCCTTTCACCTTCGGGCTCTTTTCATTCTTCATTCTACACTCTACATTCTACATTCTATATTCTACACTCTACATTCTACATTCTAAATTCAATCGTCTCTACCCCCTAACTTCCTCCATATCATCAAAAAACCCGGGGTACGATTTGTTCACTGCCTGGGCTTCGTGAATGGTAACAGGGCCGTCAGCCAGCAATGAAGCTATCGCAGCGGCCATGGCAATGCGGTGATCGTGATGAGAGTGCACTTCTGCACTTTTCAGCTTGCCACCCTTGATGAACATCATGTCTTTTTCGAGGGTAATTTCTACTCCCAGTTTTCCAAACTCCTGTTGTAAGGCCATGGCCCGGTCGCTTTCTTTTACCCGCAGGCGCGAAACACCTTTGATGGCTGTAGTACCTTTACATGCAGCTGCAAGCACTACCAAAGGAGGGAACAAATCGGGGCAGTGAGTAGCATCAAACTCAAATGCTTTGAGGTCTGACTTTTTCACATACACCCTGGTTTCATCCTGACTTAGTGTAGCACCACATTTCACCAGGGCTTCGATAATAGCCTTGTCGGCCTGCGCCGAATTTCTCATCAGGTTATCCATGGTGATTTCTCCTCCAATGGCACCGGCCACCAGCCAGAAAGCGGCACCACTCCAGTCTCCTTCCACAATGTACTCCCGGCCCTTGTAATGAGAAGGGGCAGGTACTGTAAATTCTTTATAATCGTTATTGATCACCTCTGCTCCAAAATCCTTCATCATCTGGCAGGTGATGTCAATATAGGGTTTGCTTTTCAGGTTTTTCACCACGAATTCGCTTGTGCTATTTGCATAAGGTGCGGCAATGAGTAACCCGGTAAGGACCTGAGAACTCACCGAACCATCAATTTGCAGAATTCCCCCCGGGTAAGGACCTTTCACCACCACAGGTTGCAGGCCGGCAGTTGTTTTGCATTGCACTGCGGCAGCTTTTAGCGATTTTTCAATCATATCCATGGGCCTGCGCGCAAGGGATCCACTCCCTTCAAGTATCACCTCTTGATCCAGTGTAGCAGCAACGGCAGAAAACATCCGGATTCCCAACCCTGATTCACCGCAGTCCAGCGGCCTGAAGGGTGCTTTTATACCCCCGGTAATAATCAGCCGGTCTTTTTCCCTTTTCAAGGCCACCCCCAGCGCTTCTGCAACCCCAATGGCAGCTCTGACATCATCAGATTCTCCCGGGTGGAAAATACTGGAGGTACCTTCTGCCAGCGCTGCAATAGCTATGGCTCGCTGGGCTACACTCTTGGATGCAGGAGCCTGCAAATTGCCTTTTATTCCTTTAAGTTCAACTTTCTTTATCATAGGGCAAAGGATTTAAGGGCTTCAATGTCTGTTTCTTTCACAAAAGCCTTTCCGATGGATTCCAGCAAAATGAAATGCATGTTCTGACGGTCACGTTTCTTATCTTTCAGCATGGCCTCAAACACTTTGTTGTTATCGATTTGTGCCAGCACAGGCAATCCATAGTCTTCCAGTATATTCAGTATTTTCTGGTATTCTTCATTTTTCAGATACCCCTGATGAACTGAGTATCCGGCGGCGAAAACCATCCCTATTGCAACAGCCTGCCCATGCGGGATTTTGCTAACCTTTTCGATGGCATGTCCCCAGGTATGGCCAAAATTGAGCAGGCGTCGTATGCCTTGCTCACGCTCATCGGCCTGCACGATGGCAGCTTTGATTTTTACCGATTGTGAAACGATGGTATTCAGCGCATCAGGCTGAAGATTCAGCAGGGCATGCCGGTGAGTCTGCAGATAGGTAAACTTGTCAGCGTCCTTAATGAGCGCATGTTTTATGACCTCTGCCATACCATTGCGAAATTCATTTTCAGCAAGGGTGTGCAACATGGCCGTATCGCAAATCACAAAATCAGGCTGGCTAAAGGTTCCCACGATATTTTTGTACCCTTCCAGGTTGACCCCGTTTTTGCCTCCCACACTGGCATCTACCTGGGCGAGCAAAGAGCTGGCCACAAAACCGAAAGGGATACCCCGCATAAACGTAGCTGCCACAAACCCGGCGATATCGCATACCACTCCACCACCTATGCCCACAATGAACGAGCTTCTGTCTGCGCCTTCATCGAGCAGCCAGCGGTAAATCTTTGCTACTACCGGGAAATCCTTTGAGGGCTCTCCCGGCTCAATAACATAAACCGGGAAATCAGGAAAACTTTTTCCATGGAATTTGTCCACGTTTTCATCTGTAATGATAAAAACACCGGAATCGGGGATATACTTTTTCAGATTTTCAATGGATTCACCAACCAGAATCGCAGAACGGTTGTCTCTTCCTTCAATAACGATTTTCTCCATAAATGACGTTTGTAACTTTATAAAACAAAGTTATGTTCTTTTTTTGTTTGTACGTCATTGGTTTTGCTTCCGCCGGTCTTTAATACTCCATTTTGAAGGCTCAGTGACTGGATGTGAATATAATTATATACTTTTTCTACAAAGTCGGGGTCCATACCGGATTGAGCACCCAGGGTTTTCACCTTGTCGAGCACCTCCTGCCATCTGCCTGTTTGCAGAGAGTTCAATCCTGCCTCTTTTTTCACTTCAGCAATTTTGCTTGCCAGTTCCATCCTCACAGAAAGTGCCCATACCAGCATCTCATCCATCGAATCTACCTCCGCCCTGAGTTCATCAAGCAATGCTGTTTCACTGCTCTCAGGTTCTGTTCCGAACAACTCATCCATAAGCAGAAGGAAATCCCGGGGAGTAAGTTGCTGAGCGGCATCACTCCATGCTTTTTCTGGTGTTGGGTGGACTTCTATCATCAGCCCTGAAAAATCATGCTCCATGGCGCGATGCGACAGCTGTGCAATAAGGTCTCTTTTTCCCGCGATATGACTGGGGTCATTAATCATAAGCAACCCGGGCATTCTTCTTTTTAATTCAAGAGGAATATGCCAGAAAGGCTGGTTGCGCATAAAGGATTTCCCCCACCAGAAAAAACCCCGGTGAATGGCTCCCACCTCTTTGATACCTGTGCGCAACATGCGGTTGATAGCACCTTCCCACAAATCGATATCGGGGCTCAGAGGATTTTTCACCAGCACAGGAATGTCAGTACCTCTGAGAGCATCAGCAATTTCCTGGATTACAAAAGGATTGCTTACGGTTCTGGCTCCAATCCAGAGCATATCGATATCTGCTTTCAGGGCTTCTTCCACATGCTTTGGGGAACCTACTTCGGTAGTAACCTTAAGTCCTGTTTGCTTTCTTACTTCCTGCAACCATTGCAGGCCGGGAGCTCCAACTCCCTGGAAAGAATCGGGAGTAGTGCGTGGTTTCCAGATTCCGGCCCTGAAATAATCCACCCTGTGATCCAGAGCCAGGGCAGAGGCAGTTTGCATGAGCTGTTCGGGGGTTTCGGCACTGCATGGACCGGCAATAATAAGGGGGTTCCCCGATCGGAGTTTGCCGGGTTCAGAATTTCCGGTCGACTGATTATTTTGTTGGGAGATATTCATTGCTATGATTTTAGTAATGGTTATTTTTTTGAATTTATTTTTCTGAAAGGGATTGCGCTGAGGGAAAAAAGGGTTGAACTCAGGAATAAAAAAGCCTGGTGGTTTCCTTATCGGGCACAACAGCTTCAGGCTTGTTGTTGCGGTAGTTTAGTTTTTCATAATTCTTGTTGGAAGAGCGGATGAGTTCAAGCATTTGCAATTCATCACGGGTCTCCAGCAGGTATTTCATTTCCTGAAGTTTATGCATATAACGGTCGATATACTTAAGGACATTCTCTTTGTTTTGCTGAAAAATGGGAATCCACATACCGGCATCGCTTTTTCCGAGCCTTATGGAGGATTGCAGTCCGCCACCACCCAGCTCTACCCAGTCTTTATTGGATGGGTCGCCAAAATCTTCCATGGCTGACAGCGCATAGGCGATAAACTGGGGCAGGTGAGATACCAGTGCCAGCTGGCGGTCATGCTGGCGGGCATCCATGAAAATCACTTTCATTTTTAGCTCCTGTAGGATCCCCAATACTGTATTCAGAGCGTTGGTGGCAGATTTCTGAGCATCGCATACAATGACCCTTGCATGCAAAAACAGATCTACATGTGCTGCCAGCGGCCCGCTATGCTCAACTCCCGCCATGGGGTGGACGGCTACAAAGTCAGCTCTGCGAGGGTGCGCATTAGCTACAGCACATATTTCCTCCTTGGTACTTCCCATATCCATCAACACCGCATTGTCAGGCATGGCATCGAGAATTGGAACAATCAGCTCTTTCACTGCATTTACCGGCACACACAAAACAACCAGCTGAGCATCTTTCAAGGCTTCCGTTAGTTCTTTGGCCTCATCTATCCCCCCTCTGAAAAGGGCTTTTTCGAGATTGTCCGGATTGCTGTCTGCACCCGTTATATGGTGTCCTTGTTTTTTCAGGGCCATTCCCAGTGAGCAGCCGATTAATCCTGTTCCTATGATTGTTATTTGCATGATTAAAGTTTTTGCAGTATTTGTATTTATTTTTTTAGTCTCAAATGTTGGTGATTCGCCGGGCTCTGTATTTTTTAAAACCCTATCCAATTCCCGAATTTTCGGCACAAAAAAAGGCCCCTGCATGGCAGAGACCCTTTTCTGGTTGTTCACATTTTGAACTATACCTTCACCGGTCCCTGCCCCACAGTGGGTAGAAATAGTAAAAATAATATCCAAAAGAGAAAACTGTCTGTATCATCGTTAATAGGTCTTTGTGTAACTGGTAAAAACAAAAAAGGCCCCTTTTGAGGAGCCTTCGAATGGTATTTTTATAAAATTACGGTTTATTTCATGCTATACCAAAGCTCCTCTGTTACTGTTAAAGTAAAAGTAGTAGAAATAGGTATATGCAAAAATTCCGGTCATTGTTTCTTTTTTTATCGCTGCAATATTAAAGATAATTTCTTTTTAAACAAAGGTTTTTTTATGTTTTTGATATTAATTTATTGTTACCTCTGCCGGATAAAACCGCTAAATCATTGAATCACAAACCTTACAGACAAAACAAGAGAGGATTTCACAGGAGAATTATTTTTTGGTTTAGGCGATTGGGTAGCTGTTGTTAAATTGCACTAATTATGTATTTTAGGGACAGTATTTGCCATGTTTTCTGGGAATAGATCAAATATTTCCCCTTCATTACAGGTGTATTATATCGAATAGAATAAAACTGTAATATTCCTGAAGCGCAAACCTTATTACCTTAGTAACCAATGATGTGCCACCAAACTCTCTGACCTTATTACCTTATTTAAGGCTTTAATTTACATTGTTTTTGGTTCTTTTATAAGCTAATAAGGTTTCGTTTTGTACTGGATTAACCTTGTTACTAATGTAATAAGGTTTGGTTTGCGGATTTTTCAAATTAACATCAAATATCAAAAAGGGATGGCTCTTCTCTTATATAGTCACCGACCTTAAAAAACCATTTCAAATTCACTCTTTTCCGTATTTTTGCCAAAAAATTGCATCCATGCTGGAAAGAATAGAAAACCTCAACAAACAGGATTTTGACCGTAAATACCTGAACTACCTTGCATTATTTGCCCTGATAGTTATCCCGCTTTACACCTGGCTCTTTGGCACCAAAGAATCGCCACTGGATTATACCCTTAGTATGATTGGAAACAAAATGGGTTACCGGATCAATTTTATCTTGTGGGGTACTTTTACAGGTTTGCTGCTCACCTTCTTCATCCTGCGTTTGTATGTGCTCAAATCCTTTCACAATCCCAGGGCGAGAAGATTGATCATCTGGTCGTTATTGTTCCTGGTTTTGACTGTAGTGATACCCGCCATGGAGCACCTGCCCATCCTCAAAAAGCTTCATGCCCTTGCTGCCGTGGCATTTGGCATAACGCTCAGCGCATCTCTTTACATGTTTATAAAATTTCTCCACAGCATCAACGAAAGAGTATCCATTAAGTCTATGTGGATGCTTTTTACCGTTATCTTTGGCTCTATATTGTTGTTCTTTCTTTTTGGAAATACGGGAATATTCGAACTGTTCTTCTTTTTCTCTATTACCCTGTTCCTCATTTTTTTGAGCAAACGGGTGTTTCGGGAATAAGA